>JABTUS010000001.1:600000-900000 GCA_015075305.1 Opitutaceae bacterium
CGACACCTCGCGCTGGGGTGTCATCGGCACGAATTTCTGCAAGAACCTCCTGCTCGAGGACTGCACGCTCTCTCGCATGGACACTCACCAGGGCGTTTCAGGGACCTACACGATCCGCCGCTGCACACTCGGGCACGCCGGTCTCAACGCCATCGGCCGCGGCGTGCTGACGGTCGAGGACTCCACCATCAAGGGCCGGTCATTCCTGAACCTGCGCATGGACTACGGCAGCACCTGGGAAGGCACGGTTGTGATCCGAAACTGCCACTGGCTGCCGGGCTGCGGCGCGGCCGTTCAACCGTACCTGCTCAACGCGAACAACGATGGCCGGCACGACTTCGGCTATCCCTGCTTCATGCCGCGCGAGATCACCGTCGACGGGCTTGTGATTGATGATCGCCATGCTCCAAACGGCTACAAGGGCCCGTTCCTCTTTTCGGATCCCGACGGCCCGCAATCAGAATCCGAAGCGCGACCGTTTTCGTACAGCCTGACGGAGAAGGTGACGCTAAACGGGGTTGCCGTGGCCAGCGGACTTCCCCTGCGCACGTCGCCCGATGCCGCATTCGCCGCCAGGGTGCGGGTGATATCGCTGTAGCCCGAATCCCTGGATCCCAGGCCATCGCCCCGACGGATTTCAGCAAGGCAATGCCGGCCTTCCGGCGGCATTGAAAACAGGATCGTCGTCTGACATTCCCCGGCAGCCGCATTCTACCTCGGACCTTGGAGCGGCGGTGCCTGGCGACCAAGTGGAATGGACGATCTGCGTGACTCGGCGCGCATCGATTTGTCGTCGGCATGCGAATCATCGATTCCGCCTAAGAAATCTCCCGCATTTCCGTCATCATTCCAGATTCCGCCAATCATGAAACCCAAGCTGCAATTCAACAAGCCCGGCCGCATGCGGGCACTCATCCCATGAACCGCGACCTCATTATCGGACTCTCCGTTTCCGCCGCACTTCACGGCGGGGCATTCTTCACCGGTCTTCTCTTCGAAAAGAATACACCGGTTGCGCCGGGCAGAAAGGAAGCGCCCGTCATCGAACTCATCCAGTTGCCTCCCGCGTCCCCGGAGGACGAACCTGAGATTCCGGATTCGATAGAGGATGAACCTGAAAAACCTTCCGAGCCAGCTCCACCCATGGCTCCTGAGATTGTCTCCTTGGTCAAATTGGATAACTTTGTCCAAAAGCCCCAGACACCTCCGGCTCCCGGCATTGAGCGCCCTACTGGCAGCATAGTGATTCCCACCGGTCGCCCCGGCGTCGGAAATCCCGGGGCCAGGATCAAGGAGCTCTTCAGCCTGGACAACCTGGACCATGCTCCGCAGGCCCGGTTGCAGGCCAAACCCAGCTATCCTTTCGAGATGCGCAAGGCCGGAATCACTGGAGAGGTACTCGTTGGATTCATCGTCAGCTCGAGTGGAGACGTCCTCGATGCCACCGCACTCAAGTCGTCCAGCCGCGAATTCGAATCCGCCGCTGTGCAGGCGGTCTCAAAATGGAAGTTCAAGCCCGGTCGAAAGGCCGGACGGGCGGTCAACACCCGCATGCAGATTCCCATCCTGTTCAACATCGCCGACGAATAAATGGAGGCAAGGGAGACATGAACGCTTGCAATGAGCGTCGGGCGACTACCTCCCCATGAGCGTTTTGCCTCGCATCCCCGAGAATCCTGTTCTGATCTGCCAGGGATTTGACCGAAATCAGATCCCTTGACGGGCCTCTTTTTGAATCTAGGATCTGATCCATGGAAATTTTGAATCTTTCCGAAGCAAAGCCGCGTATGGGCCGGTTGATCGATCGGGCCCTGCGCGGGGAGGCCGTGGTCATTCGGCGGGGAAGCCGATTGATCCAGCTCACGGAATATCTTGTTCCAGAGCCGATCCCCGAACGTCCCGTCGGATACTTCAGGAGACGACGCTCTGCATACGCTGTCGCCAATGGTGCCCCCTTGGATGCATCTTCCGTCCGTTGAGCAATGCATCAGTGGGACATCGTCCGAGTCCGAATCAATCCGAAGGATCGCGACGCGCATCCCGCCATTGTCATTTCGTGTGAGGAAGACTGCCAGGACGCGGAATTCCTCCGCATCAATGTGCTCTATGGCACAAAAAGAGTTCCAGCGGCGCCACTCGATCCCTGGCAGGTCCTGCTAAATGGAGCGGATGGCCTTGAATTCCAGACGGCGGTCGACTGCGGCATTTTCTATCTGGTGCCCAAGGCTTCGTGTTCGCCAGCGATCGGCACCGTCGGTCTCGAGCGGCGCCGGCAGATCGGGCGAAAGATAAACGAAGTCCTGCGGTTGCCGAGATAGGCTGTGAGCGCACAACACATGCGCCGGAGCAACCTTCTTTGATCGGCGGAAAATTGCGCCGGGCTCTCACGAACAGGTTCCGCCGCCCAGCCTCAGACCGCTTCGCCCAGACGCTCCCCCATGCGGGCGTAGGTTTCCCGATGTTCACGACTCTGGCCGAGAATGTCGTCATCGATGCGGATTCGACCTCGTTCAAACAGTGTGATCACGCAGGAGCCTCCGAACTTGAACATGCCCTTGCTTTCACCCTTCGCCACGCGGCTCCCGTCAAGATAGGCCTGCACAATTGAACCGACATTCGTCGCACCCACCTCGATCATTGCGACACTGCCGAAAGCGGTGTCGCGAATCACCGTGACCCGCCGCTTGTTCTGAACCAGGCGCTGGATATTGATTCGAAGCGCAATGGGGCTTACCGAATACAGCCAGCCGTTTATCAGCCGCCCCGCATCCGGCACACCTGCGACCGGGAAATGAAAGCGGTGGTAGTCTATGGGACAGAGCCGCGAAATGACCATCGCGCCCCCGGAAAAGGTTGCCGCCAGCCCGGCGTCCTGGAGGAGGCCATACAGTGAGAAGGTCGCCCCCTTGACGTAGAATCCATCCGCCTCATCGACGTTTGAAAAGGCCAGGTGTCGTCCATCCGCGGGCAACACCGCGATGCGATCGTTGGCCGGCTCGCAAATTGGCCGGGCCTCCGGCTTGAGTGCCCGCGTGAAAAATTCGTTGAAAGTGCGAAACCTGAAGGCCGACTTTGCGAACTCATCGACATCGAGATCATACTTCTCGATGAACGGCAGGACCAGGCGCGCGCTGTGAAGCCGGTTCATGCGCCAGCCGAACCATGCGGACAGCAGCCACCGCCTCGCGATCAGCCAGGTGGCCAGACGACCGACCGGATTCTCATAGGCCCAGCGGAGCCAGCCTTCCCCATAGATGGCCTCCGTCTCGACGCTCCGCGTGCGTCGATTGAAATAGCGGATGGGCTCCGGCTTCATTCGCCCTCAGAAAAACTTCTTCGCCTTCTCGAACCAGCTCCGCGCGGTGGGATTCTCAGCGTCACCACTCACCAGCGCAAACTGCTCCAGAAGCTTGCGCTGCTCGGAATTGAGCGACTGCGGAACCTCGACATGCACGCGCACGAGCTGGTCACCCTGGTCGCCGCGAGTTCTCAGTGAGGGCATGCCCTTGCCTCTCAGACGGAACGTCGTTCCGCTCTGCGTGCCTGCGGGCAGTTTTAGCGAGGCCTTCCCGAAAAGTGTGGGCACCTCGATGCCGCCACCGAGCGTCGCAAGGGTGAACTTGATGGGAATTTCGCAGAACAGGTCGTCGCCCTGCCGCTCAAACAGCTCGTGGTCGCGCACGGAGAGCACGATGTAGAGATCGCCAGCCCCTCCCCCTGCGACGCCGGCCTCGCCATTGCCCATCGAGCGCAGCCTCGAGCCGGTGTCCACGCCCGCGGGAATGCGCACATTGATCTTGGCCGTTTTCGGAACACGCCCCTCCCCGCGGCACTGTCCGCAGGGCTTTTCAATCTTCGTCCCGGCGCCTCCGCAGGTGGGGCAGGTCTGCGTAAATGTAATGATTCCGCCACTGCGACGAATCTGACCGGATCCGCGACAGGTCGGACAGGTGGCGCGTTTCGAACCCGGCTCCGCTCCGCTGCCTTCGCAGCGTTCACAGACCATGTTCTTGCGGAATGCGATTTCCTTTTCCACGCCGCTCGCGGCCTCCTCGAGCGAAATTTCAAGATCGTATCGCAGGTCCGCTCCGTCGCGACTGCCGTCCCGGGAGCCCCGGCCGAACATCTCGTCGAAAACGCCGCCTCCTCCCCCGCCCCCGAACACCTCGCGAAAGATGTCGAAGGGATCATGGAACCCACCGCCCCCGCCTCCCCGTGGCCCGCCCGCGCCAGCACCTTCAAAGGCTGCATGGCCGAAACGATCATACGCGGCTCGCTTTTCAGGATCCTTGAGCACCTCGTAGGCGTGGGATATTTTCTTGAACATCTCCTCCGCCTCCTTGTTGCCGGGGTTCTTGTCGGGGTGATATTGGACAGCTTTCTTCCGATACGCCTTCTTCAGGTCCTCTTCGGACGCACCCTTGGAAACGCCCAGCAACTCGTAGTAATCTTGTTTGGACATGGTCTTGGTCTGCCGTTTCGGGCGGAAGTCCCCTGGCAATGCGACGCCTCGCAGGGCGTGCGCCTTTGACGCCAGTTAGCTTGAGGCCTCCATGGTTTTCCCCGCCGCACCGCTGGAAATCACAACCGTGGCAGGCCGCAAAACCCGCCCGTTGAGACTGTAACCAATCCGCACAACCGAAATTACCGATCCGTCTTTTACTTCCCTGCTGGGTTGAGCGGAGACCGACTCATGCAAATTGGGATCAAATACCTGCCCAACAGGATTGATTTCCTTGAAACCATGCTGCGCCAAGGCGGTTTTCGCCTGCGTCAGCACCATTTCCACGCCACCAACCACCGTCTGGATGTCAGCGTTGGGTGCCTTTGCCGCAGTCAGCCCAAGACCCAGACTGTCAAGCACGGGAATGAGGTCCTCCAATACGCGCGATGCAGCAAACTGCCGAAGATCGTCCTTCTCACGAATCGTCCGTTTGCGAAAATTCTCCAAGTCAGCCATCGATCGCAGGTAACGCTCGTAGTTCTCCGATGCGGATTTCCGGGCTTCCGCCAGCTCGGTTTCGAGTCGTTGGATCTCCGCAGGCGATCCCTCAACAGATGTCGCTGGGGCTCCAGCAGTGTCGGAAATTGGCTTGGACTTCGGCTCGGTCGTTTCTGTCGACGGGTCGTTCTCGTTCATAGGAAAACGACCATTCAACTACTTCTTCGGGCTTTCTTCAAGTTTCTCGATGATACCCTTAAAAATGCCTCCGGCCTTCTTTCCCGTGTTTTTCAACAACTCTGCAGGTTCATGCATGGCTCCACCAATCGCCCTGCCCAGTGAACCTGGAATGATTGCCGACAAGGCGCTGCCTATCGCCCCAATGCCCGGAAGCGCACCCGTGATCAACTGCTTGGGGTCCGTTATGTCGGTGTATTCCTTGTCCAGATTGAGATTCATCTCCCGGATCGAGGGCTTCTCTTTCCCGCCCGAATAATCGACGAACCGGACCTTGGAAAACCGAAGGTGCAGCTTTCGAATCAAAAATTCCGTCTTCGCCGCAGGTTCCGTCTTTTTCTGTCCATCGTTCGTGGAGCCCGCCATGCGCTCCTGAAACAGCTTGAAGTTTGTCATGCTCTGGCTGTCCGTCACAATGGCCACCAGGGCGACATCGACGACCGCGCTGTCAATGATCGCTCGTTTTCCACCAATCAGCGACCAAAGATCCGTATCAGCCTTGAACTCGCGGAGCTGGATGAATTCCGGCGTCGGCCAGCCCTCGGGATTGTTGATGGCCAGGCCGGTGACACTGGCGTCGCCCTTGAACGGATTGACCGCCATCTTCTTGATTTGGACGTCAAAACCCGTGCGCTTGCGCACAACGCTCTGCACCACCGACGGGAGGAAGAGCATCCATGCCACCGCAATGAGCGCAAAGAGAATGACAAACGACAAAAGGAGTTTGAAAAGCGCCCCGCCGCGACACCGGCGCAGGCCTGTAAGGGAAGGGTAAGTCGTCTTCATGGTGAAATCACGGGGCTTCACTCATGCGAAGTTCTCCGTGACAAGAACGAGCGTAGCGCGTTTGGCCGTGAAGTGGAAGGCTGAGTCGTAGGGCAGGATGACATTTGCCCCCATTTCGAGAAATTCGCCCTCATCCGTCGCAACGCTCCCCGTCACAATACTAAGCAGCCGAGGCTGTTCCTTGGCGGAAAAATCGATCGTCTCCCCAACCCGCAGCGGCACCCGCCGAATGCGAAATTCCGCTGCGTCCGCAATCACTGCCTCCACCGGAGACGCACGCACCGGAGCCGGCTCCTTCATCTCCCAGTCAATCGACGCAAGCGACTCCGCAACATGCAGTTGCCGCGGCTTCCCATCGAGTCCCAATCTCCCCCAGTCGTACACGCGATAGGTGGTGTCGGAGTTCTGCTGGATTTCCAGAATCAGATTTCCCCCATCGATTGCATGCACCGTCCCACTGCGGACAAGAATCGAATCACCGGCAGCGACTTCGAACCGGTGCACACATCCCTCAAGTGTCTGATCAACCAACGCCTTGGCAAAATTCGCCCGCGTGGTCGACCGTTTGAGTCCCACAAGCAGTCCCGCGCGCGGCTTTGACGAGGCAATGAACCAGTTCTCCGTCTTCGGTTCACCCCTCAGCGCCGGAGCGATATCGGCGGGCGGATGCACCTGCAGACTTAGCCGCTCCCGGCAGTCGAGCCACTTGACCAGGAGAGGAAAGCGCCGCGCAGGATCATGGTTGGGTCCCATGACAGCGCTGCCATGTCGCTCAAGCACCTGACGCAGCGTAAGTCCCTTCCAATCGCCCTGGGCAACAACAGACTGGGCCTCCGGCCGATCAACAATCTCCCAGCTTTCTCCAATCGGGCGCCCCTCCGGAAGCTCCCGCTGCAGTTCGTTTTCCATGGAGCGTCCGCCCCAAACGCGTTCCTGATAAAGAGGCACAAAGCGCAGAATTTCAGTCATGAGGGATTCAATCGTCTACCGGCACCAAGCGGGTTAATGATGGACAACCCAATCGGCGAAATCCGATGATTCGGAAATTCGCACAGCAGGGTGCCGATGTGCACTCAGATCAGATGGCCAAATCAGCAAGTTCAAACACAAATCCAAGAGGCGCCCTCGCCGGTGTGCGCCACCGCCCCAACTGGCCGGTGGCCATCATCCTCTTCATACTGGGGATCTTGCTGGCAGTGGCGTTCATGGACTATTCTCCCGCCCAGAGCCGCTGGATCACGACCAACCCCACTGAAAAGAACTGGGTGGGGCTGTTTGGCGCCGAGATGTCCTACATGACCCTGCATTGGCTGGGAGTCAGCACCTGGCTGGTGCCCATTTTCCTGATCTGGTTTGGAATCGTTTCCATCCGCAATGCCCGCCGTCTCGCGATCACACGCATGGTGGCGATGCTGCTTTGCATCGGATCCTTCTCGGGTCTGTGGGCAATGTGGGAGGGCTTTGGCGTTTCCCAGTACTTCACCGAGGGCCCCGGCGGACAGCTCGGGCGCCTGGTCTATCAGGACGCCTTCAAGGAAACCCTCGGCGTATTCGGTTCAATCGTGCTGATGGGCTCACTCTACGCACTGAGCCTGCTTTTCATTTTTTCCAAGGACATCACGACCGAGCTCGAAAGAATCGCGGCAGCCGTCAATGCTTGGATCGAGAAGCGTCGCTTGCGCCGCGCCGAAGCGGCTGCGTTGAAACAGGAAGTTGACGAAATGCAGGCGAAGCAACGCGCCGTCGAAAAGACCGCCCTCGAGCAAAAACTGGCGACCGCCGCAGCAGCAACGGCAGCCGCAAAGGCGCTCGCCGCAAAGAAGGCCATGCAGGCTGAGGCCCGCGCCCAGGAAGAGGCCTTGAACCAGCAGAAAAAATCCGCCGCAGGCAGCCCGTCCGAAAACACGATGACGGAGGGTCTCGCCGACGACATCGTCCCTGACGACGCTGCGGAGGCCCCCGGCCCGGATGCCTCGGCGACAGGCGCGGGTTCGCCAGCGTCGCGAAATTCACGTTCGAAAGAGGGCGCCACAGCCACATCAGCCAGCGATCTCGCCGCGCAGGCGGGCGGGCGCTTCGAGCTCAACATCGTCAAGCCCGAGGAAACCAAGAGGGCGAAAGCCGCCACTCCAACTCCAACCGACTCAAATTACCAGTTTCCCCGCCTCAACCTTTTGCGGGAACAGACGCCCATCGCCCCGGAGAACTCCGAGGAGGAACACCGCCGCAATGCCGAGAACCTCCTGCGCATCCTGAGCGAATTCGGCGTCCAGGTCTCCCTCGGCGAGATCCATGTCGGCCCCGTCATCACCCGCTACGAGGTCGTGCCTGCCCCGGGGGTTCGCGTGGAAAAAATTGCGGGACTCGACAAGAACATCGCCCTCGGCATGCGCGCACAGTCCGTGCGCATTCTTGCGCCGATTCCCGGCAAGGCCGCCGTTGGCGTCGAGGTGCCCAACCTGCATCCCACGCCTGTCGGCATGCGCGAGATTCTCGAAAGCGAAGACTGGGGCACCGCGCTGGCCAAGGGAGAGATTCCGGTGGCCCTCGGCAAGGATGTCTCCGGAAAACCCATCGTCTCCGATCTCACCAAGATGCCCCACCTGCTCATCGCGGGTGCAACGGGATCCGGCAAATCGGTGTGCCTCAACTCCATTGTCGCCTCGATTCTCTACTCGAAAAGCCCCAGCGAGCTGCGCCTGATCATGGTCGATCCCAAGATCGTCGAGCTGAAGATTTTCAACACGCTTCCGCACATGCTGATTCCGGTGGTGACCGAGCCGAAAAAGGTTCCCGCCGCCCTGAAATGGCTGCTCGGGGAGATGGACCAGCGTTACCGGATTTTTGCCAAGGTGGGTGTGCGCAACATCGTCGGTTTCAATCACCGCAAACGCGGCTCCGACACCGCCGCCAAGGACCCTTCACTGCCCGAACAGGCCTCGCTGGAGGGCATCGACCCGGGGCTTGACGACGGACTGGAAATACCGGAGCGGCTCCCGTACATCGTCATCATCATCGATGAACTCGCCGACCTGATGATGGTCGCCCCGGCTGAGATAGAAACCAGCATCGCCCGCCTGGCACAACTCGCCCGCGCCGCCGGAATTCACCTCATCATCGCCACCCAGCGGCCGTCCGTGAACGTCATCACCGGTGTGATCAAGGCCAACCTGCCTTCGCGCATCGCCTTCCAGGTCGCTTCCCAGGTCGACTCACGCACCATCCTGGACACGAAGGGAGCCGACACACTCATCGGCCGCGGCGACATGCTCTTTTCCCCTCCCGGAACCTCACGCCTGGTGCGCGCACAGGGCGCGTTTGTCTCCGACGACGAGGTCAACAGCGTCGTGGACTTCCTAAAAAGGAACGGCCCACCGGTCTTCGCCAACGATGTCCAGGCCCAGATCGATCGCGACGCGCGGGAGGATTCCGACGACGAGGATGCGGACGACGGCGACATGGGCGATGACGCTGAGCTCTATCAACAGGCCCTTGACGTCCTGCGTTCAACGCGCCGCGCGTCGACATCCATGATTCAGCGCCGCCTGCGCATCGGCTATAACCGCGCCGCCCGCATCATGGATCTGATGGAGCAGAAGGGCGTGGTGGGGCCGGACAATGGGTCCAGTCCCCGCGAAATCCTCATCGACCTGGACTCGCTTTGAAGCAGCCCATCCACCGCCTTGAACAAAAGCGGAGCGTTGTGTCGGAAAGTCTGGTCACAACGCCCACTTCCGTCTTCCCTCAGGCCGCCAATTCAACTTCATCCTATTGAGCCCCATGCAGACGATCGGAGAACGACTTGAGGAAGCCCGCAAACGGAAAGGGGTCTCCATCCGCGAGGTCGCGGAGGCGACCAAGATCCGGGGTGATTATCTGCACAAGTTTGAGAACAACCAGTTCGATCTCTCCCTGCCTGAAATCTACGTGCGCGGGTTCCTCAGATCCTACGCCACGTTTCTGAAGCTTCCGGGCGACAAGATCGTCAACGATTACAAGGGACTGGGTCTCGGAGAGGCCAAGGGGCGCGGCCTGAACCGCGAAAGTTTCGGGCGGATGGATCTTTCCGTATCATCAGCGAAGGGTGCAGCCAGAGAGGTGCTGCCGTCGACACCTCCCGGCACTGAAGCCGCACCGGAAGCTTCGACCGCTGAAAACAATCCCGCAACCTTTCGTCCGCGCGCATCAGGTCCGCAGATCGATCAGACCCTTGTCATCAAGGGGGTGCTCGCGCTCGCAGGAATCGGCGTGTTGATCCTGCTCATCGTCCTGCTCGTTAAATTGTTCAGCAGCGATCCCACGAAGCCGAACGCGGCTGCGAACGGAGCGGCGAGCGCGGTTGCACCGCGACCGGGTGAGACCGTTGTCACCGTATTTGCGATGGACAACGCCTTTCTCACCGTCCGCCAGCTCAACGACAATCTCGTCCTTTTCAGTGGAGCGATGTCACGGGGTGACTCCCGGGCGTTGCCGTATCGGACTGCGCTTCGCATCGAGGCCGAGCCCTTCCGTGCCGTCGAACTCGAGATAAACGGCATCCGCTACCCGATGCCGGATCGCCTCGCTGATCTGAAGGCGCCCGCCTCCCGGACAACTCCCTCCGGACGTTGACGGCCTGTTTCCGGGAGCGAAAACGCGCCCCTCCAGCCGTTTTCCCCCTCCGTTGGAGATGACATGCTTTGTCATGCCCAGGGGACGTGCGACGCTACAACTCGCCAGAGATTTCGCTATCCACGCACAGCCTATGCCTATGGTCGGAGGCCCAACCACCAACCGCCTATCGGCAACTCAGGCCCACCGGCGGCCCCATGACTTCCTTCAACACGAACGCCCGCCGCAGATTCTCCGCGCCCCTGAGATCCCGCAGCAGGGATTCGCGGGCTGCATCGTCCCTGTGGGATTCGACGGCAGGCGCTTGCGCGCGCGCAATTTCAGCCGCTCGCGCGAGCTCCTGCTGACGTTCTCTCTCAAGCGCGGCGGCCTGATCCCTGAGCTGACGCAGACGCCTGCGCTCCGCCTTCTCAGCCACCGCAGCCTCCGCGCGCACCGCTTCCTCGCGACTGCGCAGCGCCTCCGCCGCGCGGCGAAGCATCTCCTCAATCGGACTCTGTGAAACGGGCCGGGGCGCATCCAAGGGGCCCGCCGCCGGATGGGCTGGCTCCGCAGACGTCGAAGGCAGCGGCGGGGGAGGTCCTTCACCGCGCCGTTCAGCAATCCTGCGGCGCATCTCCTCCCTCACCTGACGCTCACGCTCCGCCTGTTCCGGATCCTGTCCTTTCCTCTCCGCACTCGTTCGCCTTTCTGCGACATCCGGAATCCCGTCACCATCGTAGTCCGCACTCTCACCCTGCTTCGCGCGGCGGCGCTGGTTGACCCAGTACGCGATCACGCCCGCCACGACGGCGATAAACTGAATGTGCTCAAAGATCCAATCCACGGGGAGAATGCGCGCTCGCGGGCGCCAAATATCGAGCGTTACGATTTCTGCTTCGGATCCGCGATGCTCTGCCGCATCGAGGTGTCCGCCTGGATGTTCTCCATGCGATAATAGTCCATCACGCCAAGGCGTCCGTTTCGAAACGCATCAGCCATGGCGAGCGGCACCTGGGCCTGCGCCTCAACAACCTTGGCCTGCATCTCCTGGACCTTCGCCTTCATTTCCTGCTCGAGCGCCACGGCGGCCGCACGCCGGATTTCCGCCTGCGCCTGCGCCATGTTCTTGTTCGCATCGGCCTGCGCGACCTGCAGCTTCGCGCCGATGTTCTCGCCGACGTCCACATCGGCGATGTCGATCGAAAGAATCTCAAACGCCGTGCCGACATCGAGTCCGCGATGCAGCACGGTCTTGGAAATGTTGTCGGGCGATTCAAGCACGGCCTTGTAGCTCTCAGCCGTGCCGATGGTCGTGACAATGCCTTCGCCCACGCGCGCAATGATCGTGTCCTCCTTCGCGCCGCCGACGAATCGGTCGAGATTGGTCCGCACGGTCACGCGGGCCTTCACCTTCACCTGGATTCCATCCTTGGCCACGCCATCGATGGTCATGCGTCCGCCCTCGGGATTCGGGCAGTCGATCACCTTGGGGTCGACTGAAGTGCGAACCGCCTCGACCACGCTCTTGCCGGAGCCCTTTGTGGCAAGGTCGATCGCGCACGCCCGCTGCCAGCTCAGCTCTATGCCCGCCTTCTGCGCCGCGATCAGCGCATGCACGGTCGGCACGACGTTGCCGCCGGCCAGAAAATGCGCCTCGAATTCATCGATGCTGATTTCGATTCCGGCCTTCTTCGCTGTGATGCGCGCATCCACCATCAGACCGTAGGGGACTTGCCGGAGCCGCATGGCCACCAGATCGGAAAACCCGACATAGGCGCCCGCGAGCCAGGCCCGCAGCCATACGCTGAAGAAGGAAAGAACGATGAAGAGAACAATGAGGACGACGATGCCAACCGGCACCGCGATCCAGAGAACGGAGGGACGAAGGATTTCCATGATGGGAGACTAGGGTTTGGTGACGACAACTCTGAAACTGTCAACGGAGACAACACGCAGCGTCTCGCCGGTCGAAACGGGCCCGGACTGGCAGAACGCATCGTATCGCTTCCCGCCAATCAAGACATATCCGGACGGCGTCAGGGGCGTCTCGGCTGTCGCCTCAGAACCGACAAGCGTGCCCTCGGGCGCGGCGTGACTGCTGGCGACGATCGAAGTGCGCAGGAACATCCTCCGTCCAATCTTCGTTTTGGGAAGGATGTAGAACTCAACGAACAACATGATCGCAACCAGCAGGAGCGCAATGCCCAGCGCAGACATTCCACCCGCCGCGCCGTAGGTCGAAAAGGAGAGGATCACGCCGGCAAACAAAGCGAGACAGCCTATGATGCCCAGTATTGCGCCGGGCACGATCACCTCAAAGGCGAGCAACGCGATGCCGCAAAGAAACAGGAGTCCAATGGCGTTCATGAATCGATGCGCTCCACAGTCCATCCGAATTCCGATCGCGAAGTCACGACTATCCGGGAACCGCGTTCGATCGAACCCACGGCAACCCGCGCCTCATACCGCCGCCCATCCACCTCGATCTGGCCGCTGGGAAACAGCCCGGTCACCGCAATGCCCTTCGATCCAATCAGGGAATCGTTTCCTGCGAGCCGATCCGGATCGCCGCCAGAAACCTGCGCCGCACTGCCCACACTGGCCGTGAGCACCATGCGATCCCAAAACCAGCTTCGGGGAAGAAAACGCGCGAGCACCAGGGCGAGTCCGATCGCGATGCCGACTCCCACGCCGAGATTCACGAGCGGTTGGAGAAAAATGTCGGGTGAAAAGGTGACGGGCTCGTTTGGCCAGAGGTCCGCCATCGACCACAGCAGCGAGCCCAGCATCAGCACGATGCCCAGGAGCGCCACAACCACGACGCCCGGAAAGAAGAAGAGTTCGATCAGGAAAGCCGCGAGTCCAAGGATGAAAAACAGGATCGGCTCATGCCCGGAAAATCCGGCGATGTAGTGGCCGAAAAACACAGCCGTGAGGAGAACCCCCGCGGTCACCCCAAAGATGCCAAAGCCCGGTGTCTTGAACTCGATGAATGCGCACAGCAGACCCAGCCCGAGCAGGATCGGCGAGAGATTGTTGAGCAGCACCGCAAACTGCTCGGCCCAGTTCACCTCAAGCTGGCGCGTCGTGCCCGGAGTGGCGCCAAGGTCGTGCAGGAGCGTCCCGAGATCCTTCGCAATCCCGGCCGCAAGGAGCGGCTGCGGCGGATCGCCATAGGCTTTGATGGCTTCCGTGGCGGTGAGCGAAAGGAGCTCACCCTTCGGCTTCAGCAGGACGTCGCCGATCTTGAGTTCATAGTCGGAATCGATCATCGCGGAAATCACCTGGCCCCGATAGCCCTTGCCCTCGGAAATCGCACGAACCCTCGCCCGCAGGTAGCTGACGATCTTCTGCTTCATCGAGGCGTCGATCTCTCCGCCCGTCGCCAGGACCGGTGCCGCCGCGCCGATCACCCCGACCGGTGAAAACCAGATTTCGTCCGTCATCGCGGAGATGAAGGCGCCGGCCGAGAGCGCCTCGGAATTCACGTAGGTCACGGTTTTCCCCGGAAAGCGTTCGAGCGCCTCCATGATGTCAAAGGTCACATCAAGCGCCCCGCCCGGAGTCTTCATGTCGAGCACGACAATGTCCGCGTTTTCCTCAATCGCCTCCTTCAACCCGCGACGAATCACATAGAGGATGGGTTTGGCGATCGCCTCCCGAACAGGAATGACCACAACACGCTTGGGCCCCGCCGCGGACGTTTCCGCATCGCCCGCGACCACTTCGGCTCCAGCCAGGGTGGTCGCAACAGACTGCCCATCCGCCTCCTTCCCGGCCGGCGGTGCGGTCGACGCCGCCTCCTGCGCCGCAGCGTGGACGAGCCAGGACAGCGTGCCCGCCAGGGCGATCAGCCAGAAAAATCTGCGGAGTATTCGCGGCATTGTGCCCAGCATGCTCATCGACGCCCGTGTGTGCAAGTGCCACAGTGCACGAAAATTGCCTCGAATTTCCACAAATCCGTTGGCCAGCCCGGATTTCTCCACCTTACTCCTTGGAACCATGGAAGCTGTCCCCTACCTCGGAGAGAACCTGACCCGCTGGCGCGTCGGAAACTCCACGTTCCTCGCCATGCCCGAGCGTGGCGCCCGCCTGATGAACTGGAATGTGGCCCTGGCCGACGGCTCCGTCCGCGATGTCATCTACTGGCCCGAACTCTCATCCCTGGATGAATTCCCCAAGGTCCGCGGCGGCAATCCCATACTTTTCCCATTCAACGGACGGACATTTGACCACGGCGACATCCACTTCTGGCGCGCCCCCGACCAGATTCGCCGCCCCATGCCGATGCACGGAATCGCCCGCCAGGCGAAATTCACCCTCAGGCATGCGAGCGAACGCAGTTTCACCGCAGTGCTGCAGCCGGATGAAGAGTCCAAACTGGCGTACCCTTACGACTACGAATTCGCCGTCGTCTATCGTTTCGCGCCCCTGGGGCTGACCTGTGAATTCATCCTCACGAACCGCGACACACGCCCGATCCCCTGGAGCGCGGGGCACCACTTCTATTTCACGCTCCCCTGGACCGAGGGCCACACACGCAGCGACTATGCGATCCGCATTCCTGCGGCGAAACGGATGAAGCAGGACATGACGACCGGCAAACTTCTGCCCGGCCCCACGCTGCACCGCGAGGAGCGGCTGAACCAGCCCTTGCTCGTCGACACGCTGCACCTCGCACTGAAGACCAACGAGGTTGTCTTCGGCCCCGCCGGCGCTCACGACGACGTGACGATCCGAATCGGACAGGAAAAGAAGCCCGGCCCCGACGCCACATTCGTCACCTGGACGCCGGACGACACAGCCCCCTATTACTGCGTGGAACCGTGGATGGGCCCACCCAATGCCATCGAGAACAAGGTCGGCCTCCACTGGGTCCAGCCCGGCCAAAGCCAGAGCTTCGCGGTCGAGATCGTCATTCGCTGAAGGAAATCGCTGCCGCGGGAAAGCTGGCGGGACGCCCGCAATGGTCGACAGGATTGGGTCGACGGAATCGACACCGGGCGCCCGGGCGTTTGCCGCCCTGCAGTACCAATCAAGGATTGGTCGACTCCTCGTGGTCTCGTCGATTGGGAAACTGGCGCGATGCCAGTCCGGGCACGCGAAATTGGCTTACATTCGTGAATGCAGCGTAGCTGGTCTTTCCACCGCTCGAACGAATTCGTGCAAATGTGAAATCGCCTTCAATTCCCTTTCCAAACTTTCGCTGGGTGCCGTCCGAAATGATCACGAGATCCTCCGCGCCATGGGCGGTGGTCACACGGTAGGCCAGTGCGGCGGGATCCTCGAGTTTGACCTCTTCGACAAAGACTTGGGATTCGTCAAAGCGCGAGCGATCGGCATACGGCTGGATCAGGGTCGCCATGCGATCGAGCGCAGGATTGCCGGTCAGTTTTCTGCTGAACACCAGCCAGTCGATGGCGCGGTAACCGGGCTCGCCCGCAAGGCCTCCCAGGTTTGCATCGCCCATGGACTTGGTGCGCGAGGTTGCCGCCGCTGCCAATCGATCCTGCGCGATGAGGAAACCGACCTTGCCGGTGGAGACGAAACCCGCCGCGCTCTCGACCATGGTGGAGGGCGTGTGGAGGTTGAACTCCATTTCCTGATTGCTCCCCACCGTGCTCACTTCGTCGATGATCAGCCAGTATTGAGCCTTGGCGAAAACCAGGTGACGCCGGTGCCGGGCTTTCTGGTAGGGAACATAACCGTCATGGCTGGCAGCGAAGTATTCAGTGCGCGACTGCGGCGACCAGATCTTGTCATAGCCGGGCAGGTTCCGCTTTTCCGGGACCGCCTGATTGATCGTGAGCATGTTGTGCGCGCGCGGGTGCTTGTACCAGGTGATCTGGGAGGGCTCCAGATAATTGAGTTTCCCGAGGCCGGCATCCACCGCGATGGGAATGCCATTGGCATAGATCTCGAATGAAAGCTGGTCGGAGTGACTGTGATTCTGGTGATCGCCGTAGTTGAAAATGAGAAAGTAAGAGGCGGGGTCCCAGGAGTCGCGCATCACCATGAAACGCGACTGAGGAAAATCGATGGAACGCGCCTTCGGCTCAATGGGTGCGACCGGCAGGGTGGCAAGATCGTCGGGTTTGAATTCCTCCCGGACAGCACCGACAAAATCCCCGCGGTGGAAGAACACCGACATTTCCCGAAGGAGCGGCACGAGGTCGCGTCCGCGGGCCGCGTCATTGAAAGGAGCGTTGACGCCGACCGGGGTTGTGGTGAGCGCGTAAAATTCGATGAACTTTTCCAACCGCCCCAGGAAGTGGTCCAGCAGGCTGGAGTCTCCGGCAAAATGGCGGAGCATCAGCATGTATCGGTGAAAGACCGAGAACATGTAGGATGCGTAGCTGGTCGTGCGCTCCACGTAGCCGCCGTCCTCAAGGATGTCGTTTTCCAGGTGCAGGACCATGTTCTGCCGGCCCCTTTCAAGCCAGGACTTCGACTCATTGAACTCAGGCAGGGCGAGAGCGGCGTAGGAGAGCGTGTGCGCCGTATGCGTCTGCCAGTTGTAGGGGTGGAACGGCGTCCTGATCAGGCACTGGTCGAGCCAGCGCGAGGAACCGAGGATGATCTTGAGCAGCCGTTTGGTTGTGTCAGGGGATATCTGCCCAACAAAAACGCGCAGGGCGTTGATCAGGCGCTCGGTCCGGTTGGAGAGCCCCAGTTCGTACCAAACGAAATCGTACGAGGTCGTCACGTGGATGACCTCCTCATGCTTCACCCGGTCGAGCTGATCATACCACTGGTTGAACACACTTTCGAATGCGGCCGCGGTCTCCCTGCTCCCATCCACAAGGAAGCCGGCGATGAGCGCATCGATGAATCCCAGATAGTGCACCCCCCACTTGCTTGCGTTGGGGTAGGTGTGATTGAAGTCGACGTTCTCGCCCCAGACGACCCCGTGGAGCGTGAATCCCTTCGACGGAGAGTAAACCTGATCACGGGCCTCAAGGATCTCCCGCTTCCGCACCGGATCCGCAGCGACGTCCTGAAGGAACTCCCCGACAGTGATGAACGAGCGCTTGTTTCCGGCATCATAGTTCGACAGCCGCCGATTGTCGGGCCGTCGAACAAAATACTCGTGCAGCAGGCGCGAGACACGCTCCGAGTCACCCGCAGCCGCGGCTGCCCGCAGCTCCGACCCGATTCCCGGGATTTCCAACGAAGCTACGAGCTCTGCATCGCTGATGTAACGGATCTTGTCCCTGAAGTAGTCCGCATCGAGATAGACGTCGTGCCACTCCGACAACTGAAGCCGCAGATCGAGCTTGCTGCGGTCGCCTTTGGGCACCGGCTGTCGGCAAAGGGCGCAGTACCAGACGCCATCCACCTGATAGGCGGTGTTCTGCAGGGAAATGACCGGTCCCGACCGATCGAGTTCGGCGGCAGCTCCGGATGCAATCAAGCAGATCAACACCAGCAGAAACCGGATTGGGGAATGGAAGAACATCATGGGAAACGGCAGGACTTCGCATTCCGCCGAAGGTCGCCGCGGAATGCAATCGCCGGGTTGAGGTTCGTTCAAACAGCCTGTCCCTGAATCCTACGCCAACTCCACCCTCAGCGGCCTCGCAACCCCGCGTAAAACCTCTCCGGCGCAATTGCGCAAAACGGGTCCCCGGCGCACGACGGAACGTGCGCGTCCATACGAAAAGGCATCAGGGATCGGATGTCTGCGGTCACTGTCACATCCGATCATCCGGTTCCCATCCGGCCAGATCTGTGGTCAGGATGGCGCAGACTATTTGGTGAATTCCCGGACGATTTCCTCGGGTCGGCGTGCCGTCACGTCGGCAAACTTTCGGAAATCGCGATCATCGGTGATGACGACGCTGCCGTGCGCCTTTGCCAGCGCCGCCATGTAGCAGTCGATGAAATCGACCTTCACCTTTGCGAAGCGATCAAACGCATCGAGGATCACGTCGCCATCCTCCACCTCCACGCCTTCGTGCAGGACCAGCTCGCGCAACGTCCGGGCTACCTTGCTGCGTTCAAAATCGTAATACGACACCAGGACCCAGCACACTTCCGCGAGCGTCACATGCGAAATGGCGAGCATGACCTGACTTGTTTGCGCAAGCTCGAACAATGCCCTGGCCTTGGGTGAATGCGCCGGATCATCGGCCAGCAGAAAACGGAGAATCACGTTGGCGTCGAGCTGGTGCCCGGCGCTCATCGGGCATACCTGCGTTTCGCCTGCTCGTGCCGGGCAGCCCTAAGTTGCGCAGCAGTGGGCGGCATTTTGTCCGTTTTCAGGCTTCCATACAGGGAACCGGTCGAAGCCCGCACCGGTTCCAGAATGACATGCTCGCCCTCGAAGCGGTAAAGGATCTTGTGATTCGACTCCAAGTGCAGGAACTGCCGCACCTTGGCCGGGATGGTCGTCTGGCCGTTTCGCGAAAGAGTCGAAGTTGTCATGGTAATTCCTTAGAATTGGACAATCTCCTTAGATATTGCCTGAAATCAAGAATGGAGTTTGTGTCAACCGCCGCATGGGACGGGCCAAATTCAAACAAGCCCGTTCAAGCAGCCTGTCCCTGAATCCTCCGCTCCGGACTTCCATCATTCCACGAGCATCTTGAAGACCGCGTCCACGGCGTCCTTGTAGAACTCGATCGTGAGTTTTGTCCAATACTCGTCAGGCAGGTCGTTGAGCTGGCGGCGGGCAGCGACGGGCAGGAGGAGGACTTGGGCACGCTTGTCGATGGCCAGCTCCACCACCTTCGCGGCGTTGGGTCCCTCAGAAGCAACCTGTCCCTACCTCGCCCCCTGAGAAGCGCTCTGCCCAACGGACCGCCAGCGAGACACTCTGCGATGGAACGCCGCAAATGGACTGCCCAAGCACCGTAAGAACGGCGACCTTGTATATCTTGGGAGTCGTCGCCGCCCAGAATAGTTGACAAAATAGAGCGCCCTTTGACGTGTTAGCCGTCTTATGTGAGTCGACACGCAGCAACAGTCTGACAATATCTAACTAATCATATACCAGTAAGTTATGTGGCGGAGAGGGAGGGATTCGAACCCCCGGGAGCTTTCGCCCCAACGGTTTTCAAGACCGTCGCGATAGACCACTCTGCCACCTCTCCGGATGAGCTACGCAAGGCCCAACCTCAATGAGCCCTGCCGGCATTTTCAACTCCCAAAAATTTCAGCCCCGCTCGACTGCGCAAACGGCACGGGCCACCGTCATGCCACGACAAGGGCTAATTTCCGGAACCTCCGGACTTTGCATTTCCAATATTGGTGAGGGGCAGGATGAGATTCGTGCCGCCATTGCCTCCTCCGGTGCCGCCAATGACCAGCGGCGAACGGCCATCCCACTTCTCCACGATCTGAAGCTCAATCAGCCCGGGCGTCTCCTTCAGCGCAAGTCCACGGATGCGAATCGCATCAGCCTCGCCCTGCGCCTTGATCTTCGCGGTCTCCGCCTCGATCTGCGCCTTCTGCTGCGTATAGCGCGACTTCGCCGCCTCCTGCTCCTGCACCATCTTCGCTTCAATCGCCTGCTCAAGCTCCTTGGACAACGTGATGTTTTCAATCACCAGGTCCTCGATGAACAGCAGGCTTCCAACCTTCTCACGTGCCGCCGCCAGCGACTTCGTCTTCACATCCTCGCGCTGCCGCACAATCTGCTCGGCGCTCTGAAGCGCGGTGACTTCCTTCAGGGCCTCCTGAACACGCGGCGCCACCAGGCTTTCAAACGGGTCGCCCGCATAGTCCTTGTAAATCTTGACCACCATCGCCTCCGGAATGCGGTAAAGCACCCGCAGCGTCACGTTCACCTGCTGCAGATCCGAGGAATAGCACTCGGACTCCAGCGACTGCGTCTGCTGCTTGACCATCACCCGCACCAGACGCGAAACCATCGGCACCTTTGTCCCAAAGCCCTCGGGGCGCGGTTGTTCATCGACCTTGCCCAGCGTGACAAGCACACCGCGTTCGCCGGGTTCGACGACATAGGTGCACTGCGACAATGCGATGACGGCCACTACAATGAGTATGCCAACGCCAACCAGTTTTCCGGGGTTCATATCGCCCGAAAAAACGACCGGACAGCCACGGGATCAAGCTTCTCCGATGGAGAATTGCCGTGGATTTTTCCATGGAGCCGTGATTCGAATCCGACCCAGCCCCGGACAAGCTGCAAAACACAGCCCTGAATACGGCACTCCGCGGACTTGCCGCGACCATCGAAAGTCGGTGAGGAACTGGATGCATGGGAGCACCTGTCACAGTCTCATCGGATGAACTTGCCGAAGTGCAGGGGCTCTACGGTCCGTTTCAGTTTCCGGAGAGTCTGCTTCAGAAAATCTGGCTGCGCCGGGAAATCGACATCGCAAGCGCGCACACCCAGTGCGGCCGGCGCGTGGAGGTGATCCACCCCGGGCGATGGAACCGCCTCGGCGGACCCGATTTCAAGCACGCGCGTCTTCGCCTCAACGGCGTGGAAACAACGGGCGACATCGAGCTTCATCTTCGCGCCGAGGACTGGAGGCATCATGGCCACCATCGGGACCCCGCCTATGACCAGGTTGTGCTTCATGTTGTGCTCTGGAGCGGACCGGACCCGCGCACCGAACAATCCGCGGGGCGGTCAATTCCCACCCTGGCCCTGCTGCCGCTGCTTCTGTATCCATTGGAAGAATACGCAGCCGACGCGGTGGTCGAGCGCCTTGCCGACCGGGCCTGCACGCGGGCCACCGAGGAGCTGCTCACCCTGCCAGATCAAGAGCGCCGCAAGACACTCCGCCTTCACGCGGCGGCCCGCTGGAAACAAAAGGTCAGCTACCTCAAGCGGCGGATTGACCGGCTCGGATGGACAGACGCCTGCCACCACACCGCGCTGGAGATTCTCGGCTATCGGCACAATCGCGCGCCCATGTTCCGGATCGCACAGCGATGGCCGCTCAATGCATGGCAAGCCGATCCCTCTCCCGTCGCCGAGGCATGCGCAGGCGAGACGGGCCGCTGGAGCATGCAGGGCGTGCGCCCGGCCAATCACCCGGCAACGCGGCTGCGGCAATACGCTCAATGGACACGCGCAGTGCCCGACTGGCCCGCGCTTTTTCTGGATGCCGCCGCCGTGCGCGCTCTGTCGGGCATTTTTCCCGCTGATGCACCTGTCAATCCGGAGACCGGCTCACGGGCATTCCGCTCATCCACAGGAATCACGCGTACCCGTGCGCACATTTTCCAGCATTGGTGCGGCGCGGCATTCGGCGGTCCGCGCCTCGACACCCTGATCTGCAATCTACTTCTGCCAGCACTCTCGTTTCAATCCAACGCAGACGGCGCACAGGCGCTCTGGCTTCATTGGTACGCAGGGGATCTTCCTCCACACATTGCGCAATCGCTTCGTGACCTCGACCTCCTCTCGTACGAGCAGCCGATCTGCCATGGGCTCGTGCAGGGGCTTCTCGGCTGGTGGATCGATCATGAAAGCTCGTCGATGAAACGGTAGTCGCTGTCGCTTTCACGCAGTGTGCGGCAGACGCCGGCATGCGCCCATCGCGCGCACCAATCCGGAGGGAATGACGCAACGTCCCGCCTTCGAGAGCCGACGCTTGCACTCCTCGCCTCATCAACTATTCCTGACTGTTCCTCCCGTCGACGCGCGGGATCAACCCTCCAGCTTGTCAAACCATGGCCAGGATTCCACTCGAAGACAGTTTTGCCGACGTCATCAACAAGGCCCAGCGCGGGCTCAAGATTTCCGACGACGATCTCGCCGCGCGCGCTGATGTCTCGAAGGCCGATCTGGCCGCGGTCAAGGCCGGCAAGCCCATCATCCCGGTCATTCGCCGCGTCGCCCGACATCTCCGCCTCGCCCCCAACCCGCTGGAATCCCTGGCCCGCAAGGAATGGTACCCCGAACAGCCCGTTTTTCCGCGGGGCTTCGCCATGTTCAACACGACCTACGAGGACATGACGGTCAACAGCTACCTCGTGTGGGATCCAAAATCCAAGGTGGCCTCGGTTTTCGACACCGGTGCCTCCGCGCATGACCTCCTCGACCTGGTCGAAACGAGCAAACTCAAGGTCCACTACATCTTCATCACTCACGCGCACGAGGATCACATCGCGGACCTCGACACCCTTGTGGCAAGGACCGGCGCGGAAATCTGGTCGCACGAGCTCGAGCCCCTCTCGCGCCCGGATGCGCGAACCTTCAAGGAGGGCGCCTATTTTCACGTCGGTGACATCGCGATCAAGACGCTGCTCACCAGCGGTCACTCCCCGGGCATGACCACCTTCTACATCACGGGCCTGAGCTGGCCGCTGGCCATCGTGGGCGACGCCGTTTTCTCAAGCTCCATGGGCGGCAGCCAGACCGCGTTCGAGGAGCAGTACCGCATGAACGTGGAGAAGATCTTCACCCTGCCCCGCGACACCGTGATCGCGCCCGGGCACGGACCGTTGACGACCGTAGCCCAGGAAAAGCACCACAATCCCTTTTATGCGTCGCGAACGGAGAAATCCAACCTCGCGGACATCAAACAAAAAACCGATTCCACTCATGTCTGATAAAATCGCATTCGTCGGTGTGGGCCGCATGGGCGCCAACATGGCGCGCCGCCTGCACGAAACAGGATTCGCCGTCACCGCCGTGCACGACGCGCATGCGCCCGCCGCTGCGGCGCTCGCCAGCGAGCTCAAGACACTGCACGCGCCAAACCTCGCCGCGGTGACCGCCGCCGCGGATGTCATCATCACGGTTGTCACGGACGATGCCGCCCAACTGGGCATCTATGCCGAAAAGGGGGACTCCCTGCTCGTCGGCGCGAAGGGAAAAACCTTCATCAACTGCGCCACGCTTTCTCCGAAAACTCATCTGGAAACGGAGCGTCGCGCGAAGTCCGCAGGCGCCTCGACCCTCGAGGGCTGCATGGCTTCCTCGATACCGCAGGCGCGCGCCGGTACGCTCTACCTGATGTGCGGGGGCGACCGCGCCGTGTTCGACCGGGTGAAACCGATCCTTGAAAAGCTCAGCCAGTCGCCACGCTACATCGGCCGGACCGGTCAGGCCGCCCAGGTGAAGGCCCTGGTCAACATGGTCATGAACATCAACACGGCCGGCCTGGCCGAGGGACTCGGACTCGGCGCCGCGCTCGGTCTCGACCTCGACATGCTGCGCGAGGTTTTTGCTCAGACCGGCGCCAATTCACAGGTGCTCAAGACCGACGGCGAAGACATGCAGAACCGTTCCCACGACTGCTACTTCTCCGCAGCACACGCGGCAAAGGATTCCACCATTGCCTGGAAAATGGGTGTGGAGGCGGGCATCAACATGCCGCTGGCCGCCGCAACCAAGCTCCAGTTCGATCGCATGGTGACTCTTGGAATCGGTGACCTCGACAAGAGCGGAATCGCCGAACTGACGTTCAAGGGCCGCAATGCCTGAACGCCTCGTCATCCTATCTCACGACCTTCGCGGACCGTCGCCCTTTGCGTCGGTCCGTTTTCATTTTCAGCGTCCCTTTCCAACCCCACGCAACGCTTCATCGAACGCCTCCGGCAGTTCCGCGCGCGCCGTAAACCGCCAGGTTTTTCCCGACCACTCGTAGTCGAAGGCCGTCTCGGAGGAGTGAAGGAAAAGCCGCTTGAGCCCGGTCCTCCGGATGAAGTCCCGGTTCAACCGAAAATCGCCATAGGTCGCGTCGCCCACAATCGGCAGGTGACGGTGTGCGCATTGCACGCGCAACTGGTGGCTGCGTCCGGTTCTGGGCTCCAACTGAAGCAGCGCAAGCGGAGGATTCCCGGGATTGGCGCGGATGACGCGAACCTTCGCCTCGGATGGAATGTTTCCCGACGCCTCGGTTCGGATGACACCCCCCTGTTTCCTCACCGACAACCGATCGCGCCAGACCTGCACCGCCGGCGCTGTCGAACCGAAAACCAACGCGTGATACTGCTTGTGTATTCGCCGGCGCTTGAACTGTTCGCGTATGTCGCGTGCCAGCGCCTCGCCCGAGGCCGCCAGAATCACGCCCGAAGTCCCTGAATCCAGCCGGTTGAGGAGGTACAGTTTGTGCCCGCCCTGACCATCCGCCATGCCCGAGTAATACTCGCCGTCCAGCGAATAGCCCGCTGTCAGCAGCGAGCGCGACCGATCGGCCGCCGCGTTTGGATGCGACAGCACGCCCTCGGGCTTGGAAAGCGCGACGATGCCGTTCGGATCATGACCTATGAGCTCCACCCCTGGACCGAGCGGAAGATTTGACAACCAGGCTGGGGTCCGCCCGCTCACGGTCAGTTGTAGTAGAACGTAAAGGTGAGCTCCTGCTCGTGGCCCAGCACAGCGACCATCTCGTCGCTCCATTTGCCATAGGGCGACCGCGCCGTGATCGCGCTCACGCAAAGGCGCTTGGGATGCTGCGGACCGGGACTGTCGTCGGCGGTGATGTCGGTCACCGCGCCTTCATCATTCAGGCGAAAAGTCACGACCACGACGGTGCCGGGTGAGGGCATGGAGCCCGTCTCGCTCAGCAGGCGTTCCCACTGGATCTGCACCGTTTCAATGAGGCGCTGAAGATAGGCGCCATATTCGCTCCACTTCGCGTTGTAGGCGACCGGACCAATGTTCTTCGTGCCGATGGGATTGTTGGCGAGAAACGCCGGACGCACCTGTTTCTCGGGAATGCGCTCCCGCTGCATCGGACGCCTCGGATCAATGCGCACCACCTGGCCGCTGGCTGTCACAACCTCGCGCACCTCCGGTGAATCTCCTTCCGAGGAATCATCCGCACGCTTTGCGTTGGGCGGGGGAAGTTTTGCGATGTTGCTGCCGATGCTGTCAGGCGCCTCGCCATCCACCTTCTCAAAACCCGGCAGCGGCGCGCGCGCCTGTTTCGCCGCCTCCTGGGCGACGGCCTCGGCGGCGGCCTGCTCGGCGCGCTCCTGATCCGGACTCGGCGGGGTTGGCGGCGAAGGCAGCTCGATCGGCTCCGGCTGCGCAAGGCGCCCGGTCACGATCGCCGTTGAATCCGTCACCTTCTTGTCCTCGCTCTTCGGCGCCTCGCTCTTGTCGTCATTCTCCGACGGCTTTTCCTGCGCAACCTGCTGGTTCTGCGCCCCAAAGTTTGCGGTTTGATCCGGGGGGTTGTCGGGCGCGTCAGGATTGGTCTCAACAAACTTGAACGGCTTGGGCGGCGGCTTGGGAGCCTCCTCCTCGGGAGCCAGATCGATGTTGAAGTTCTTCTCCTGTGGCACCCTTTCCAGAAGCCGCGCATTGGGATCCGGCTTGAATACCCGCGGAACCGCAACAAAGAGGAGCAGGTGCACAATCAGCGTCGCCAGCACGCTGATTTGAACCGTCTTCCGCGAACTGTCCGTCTTCCAGATCGCAGGCTGGCCGACGCGCCGCCTCGGACGTTTGACGGGAGCGGGTTCGGCAAGGAAGTTCATGGCGACGTCGGGACGCTACCCCAGAAGACCGGCACGGGTCAAAAATTGTTTCGTGAGTGACATCGGCAGGCCCACAATCGTGCTCAGTTCCCCGGTGTGGCGCGCCACCAGCATGTCCCCATACTCCTGAATCCCATAGGCTCCCGCCTTGTCGAGCACATGCACGCGACCCAGGTAGGCCTCGATGTCCGCGTCGGAAAGCGGCCTGAAGGTCACCTCGGCCACCGCCACGTCATCGAGCCGCAATCCCCGTTCGCGGTGGCGCAGGGCGACGCCGGTGAACACGCGATGAGTCCTGCCGGAAAGGCGCCGCAACATGTGCGCGGCAGCCGCATGATCGGCGGGCTTGTTGAGCGCCTCGTCATCAAGCGCAACGGTGGTGTCGGCGCCCAGCACCACCGCCGCGGGATGGCGCTCCGCCACCCAGTCAGCCTTGAGCGCGGCGTTGCCGCTCACCATCTCGCGTGGAAGGGTCCCGGGAGCCTCGTCCTCCTTCACCGCGGCGGTCACAACTTCAAATGCCAGCCCCAGCGTGCGCAGGAGCTCGCGGCGGCGCGGGGACGCGGATGCGAGCAGCAATGACGGTCGGGCTGCCACGGTATCCGCTATTCCGATACGCCACCGATCGACAGGGAGCGCCCGCTGTCCTTCGGACCGAGCGCCAGCAGGAACGGCACCGCCTTCTTCGCCCACGCATCGGGCTTGGGATGCGCGGCCGCGCCGCCGCCCCACGCCACGCGAAGCATGTCGGTGTCGATCACGCCCGGGCTCAGGGGAACCGCAGCCATGCCCGCAGGCAGGTCCTCGGCGAGCGCCTTGGTCAGCCCCTCAACGCCCCATTTGCTCATGCAGTAGGGGGCGACGCCCGCCGACACGCTCCGCCCCCAGCCTGATGAGAAATTCACGATGACACCCCTGCCCGCCTTCACCATCGCGGGCACAAAATGCCTGATCACATTCGCAACGCCCCGCAGATTCACATCGACGAGCTGCGTGAAGGTCCGGTCCTCCTCCTCCCAGAGGGGCTTCGGCTGGTTCATCAGCGCCGCATTGTTGATCAGCAGATCGGGCGCGCCATGCCCGCCAAGAACGTCCGCGGCCCAGATGCCCACCTTGACGTCGTTCGCGACGTCGACCACCTGGAAACTGTGCGGCGCCGCGTGCGCAAGGCGAAGATCGAAGATGCCCTCGCCTCCCCTGCCGCATCCAAAGACGGTGTGGCCGCGTGCAATGAACTCCTCGGCGAGCGCGCGTCCAAGCCCGCGGGTGACTCCGGTGATGACAATTTTTCTTCCCATGGCGCTATTGCCTCACCTGCATCACGACCTTGTTCAAGCCGAGCTTGCGGCACGCATCCCAGACCTCGGTCACCTTCTTGAACTGCGTCACCTCGTCCGCCCGGACCAGGACCGACGTGTCCTTGTTGATCCGCTTCACCTCCTCAAGGAGCCCGTGCAGATCCTGGAACGAAACAAGCTTTCCGTTGAAGCTGATGCGTCCGTCCTTGTCGACGCCGATGGTGACCTTGCCGGCAAACTCGTTTTTTCCCGCAGTGTCGACCTTGGGCACGTTGATGTTCAACTGCGCGCCGGACCGAGCCTGCATGGTGACGTAGGCAAAAAGCACGAGCATCACGAGCACGTCGATCAGCGGCACGAGCGGCAGTTCGGGGCGCCGTCGCGGGCGTCGGCTGACTATGCTCATCGCGTGGACGCTTCCGCCCTGACCTCGCCGTCCTGAGCCTGCTGCGCAAGGAGGCGCTCGAGCAGCACGTCCAACTGCGCGCCGCGCTTGTCCACGATGCGCTGGAGAAACGTGCTTCCGAGGAGAGCTGGAAGCGCGATGGTGAGGCCAAGGATTGTGGCGGAAAGGGCATAGCCGACGCTCTCGGTGAATTTCACCGGGTCCGGCATCTTTGTGTCGGGATCCACCACGGAAAACGCGCCAAGCAGGCCGGTCACCGTTCCAATGAGGCCGATGAGCGGCGCGGCCGCATAAATGGTATCCAGATAGCTGATGCCCCTCTCCAACTTGATCACCTCAAGCCTGGCGTAGGCTTTTGTGGCCTCAACATCACCCGTGTGACGACCGGCAAACGTGAGGATGCGTCCAAGAGTCGATCGCTTCTCCACCGGGGGAACCTGCCCCTCAATGACAGCCTCCGCCAGCTCGTCGGGGATGACCACCGCGCGCCGGAGGGAGATCATGCGCTCAATGATGATGTAGACCGCGGCGGCGGAACAGAGCCCGAGCGGATAGATGAGCAGACCCGCCTCGCGAAGGACGCGTCCCAAGTCAATGGTTGTGGCAAGAAACATGATTGGCAGTTCCTGAATGACGCCGCCCGGCATGAAAAGGTTCATCAAATTTTGGAAAGACGTGGCGATTCTCGCAGTTCCCTGCACCAAGGCCAACTGCTTCCATTATCACCAGAATCCAGCCGGCTGCAAACACTTCCAACGGCGAACCAGCCCGGCACGGGCGATGAAACGTCTTCATCAGGCGTTTTCAAACCATCCGGAGCCGCGGGCGATCCGCCAATTCAGGCGGCCAGGTAGGGCAGCGATTTCGCCTTTTCAGCCACTGCAGCTCGGCCCTCCAGTAGTTCGCCAATGGCATCCCATCGCCCGTTCACAAGTGCATCATGCGCGCTTTCACGCATCGTCGCCTTGATCGTGCGGCCGCCGAACCGAATCTCCTGTTTGACCAGATCGAGCGTGACTTCGACAGCCGGATTTGACTCCACGGCCGCCGAAAGGACGGCGATGTCGTCGCGTGACGCCGACAGGCATGGAATCCCGAGCGTTGTGCAGTTGCCAAAGAAGATCTCGGCGAAATTTTCGGCCACGATCGCCTTGAAGCCGTACTTCTGAATGGCCTGGGGAGCGTGTTCCCGGGAGGAGCCGCAGCCGAAATTGGCGCCGGAAATCAGAATGGTCGCTCCTTTGAAGCGCGGGTCGTTCAGCGGATGGCTGCGATCCGAACCGTCGGCGTTTTTGCGCACGTCGTAAAAGAGGAACTCGCCGAGTCCGTCAAAGGTGACGCACTTCATGAAGCGCGCGGGAATGATGCGATCCGTATCGATGTCGTTTCCATGAACGGTGACAGCGCGACCGGCGACGAGGGATATTTTTGCAAGTGACATGGCGGAGAGCTCAGTTGTTGAGGGCGAAGACTTCACGGGCATCGGCCACGTGACCGGTCACGGCGGCTGCCGCAACCATGAGCGGGCTCATCAGGATCGTGCGCCCCGTGACGGAGCCCTGCCGGCCCTTGAAGTTGCGGTTCGAGGAACTCGCGCAGACCTGGTCGCCGATCAGCTTGTCGGGATTCATCGCCAGGCACATGGAGCAGCCCGCAGCACGCCATTCGAAGCCCGCATCGGACAGCACTTTGTCGATGCCCTCCTTTTCGCACTGGATCGCGACGATCTGGGAGCCCGGCACCGCGATGGCCTTCACGCCCGCGGCGACCTTTTTCCCCTTCACAAATCGGGCGACCTCGCGAAAGTCGGAAAGCCGTCCATTCGTACACGAGCCGAGAAACGCGACATCGATGTGCGTCCCCTTGATCGGCGCGCCCGGGCGAAGCTTCATGTAGGCGAGCGCCTCCTCGATCGAGGCCTTCTCATCCGCCCCGGCGGCGAGCTTTGGATCCGGAATCGATTCATTGATGGATATGCCCTGGCCCGGATTGATGCCCCAGGTGACGGTCGGGGCTATCTCAGCCGCGTCGATCCTGAAAACATCGTCGTACCTGCACCCGGGATCCGAGGCGTAGGATTTCCACAGCGCCACCGCCGCGTCCCACGCCGCACCCTTGGGGGAGTACGGCCGCCCCTTCAGATAGGCAAAGGTGGTTTCATCGGGATTCACATATCCCGCGCGCGCGCCGCCCTCGATCGACATGTTGCACACGGTCATGCGCTCCTCCATCGTGAAACCGTCGAACACGTTGCCCGCGTACTCATACGCGTAGCCGGTGCCGCCATTCACTCCGAGCACGCGGATGATGTGAAGAATGACATCCTTGGCATAAACGCCCGGTCGCAGTTTGCCGTTCACCTCGATCCTCCGGACCTTCAGCGGCGCCAGGGCCATCGTCTGCGTGGCGAGCACGTCGCGCACCTGGCTGGTGCCGATGCCGAACGCTATTGCGCCGAAAGCCCCGTGGGTCGAAGTGTGGGAGTCGCCGCAGGCGATCGTCGTTCCCGGCTGGGTGATCCCCTGCTCGGGACCCACGATGTGCACGATGCCCTGCTTGCCGGTGGATCGGTCGAAAAACGTGATGCCGAACTGCGCGCAGTTGCGGCGAAGCTCATCCATCATCGCCTGCGCGAGCGGATCGCGATACGGCTCGGCAAACTGGTCCGTGGGAACGATGTGGTCCACCGTCGCAAACGTGCGGTGCGGCATCATGACCTTCAGCCCGAGGTCGCGCAGCATGCCGAACGCCTGCGGGCTGGTCACCTCATGAATGAGATGCGTGCCGATCAACAACTGGGTCTGGCCGTTTGCCAGCGTTCGCACCGCGTGTGCGTTCCAGACTTTTTGAAAAAGCGATTGAGCCATGGTAAGGGACAAGAATTGGAAGTGAAACGCGGAGCGTCAACCCCGCGCAGGCGACAATACCAGAGCATTGCGTTGCCAGGAAATGCTCATTTAGTCACCTGTGATGCCGGACAAGTATCAGTTTGATTTTGAGCTTCGACACCTGGTCTGCTTCCGCGAGGTCGCAAGGCGGCTTCATTTTCGCCGGGCCGCCGAGGCGCTGGCCGTGGCCCAGCCCGCGCTCAGCCGGTCCGTGATGCACCTGGAACAGGTCCTCGGGGCAAGGCTGTTCGAGCGCACGCGCCGCGGAGTCAGCCTGACCCCGGCCGGCCAGGCCCTGCTCGATCGCGTCGAGCCGATCCTGCGCTCGGCATCCCAGCTGCCCGAACAGATGCAGGCCGTGACCCTCGGGCAGACGGGCTGTGTTCAGGTCGCCTTCAATGGACTCGCGATGGCGACGGTCCTCCCCGGGATCCTGCGCGAGTTCCATCGCCGCCATCCGGGCGTCCGGCTCGAGCTGAATGAGTCACCGACCTCCTCCCAGCTCACCGCCCTCGCCGCCGGCGAGCTGGGCTGCGGGTTCTTCCATCCCGATTCGGCGACGCCCGGCCTGGCGACCCACCTGCTGCTGCGTGAACGCAACGGCGTGCTGCTGCCCGCCGATCATCCACTTGCAGGGACGCCCATCCTGCGCCTGCGCGACCTCCGAGACACGCCTTTCGTGCTCTTCCCCCGCATGCACAATCCAGGTTTCTATGACCGCATGCTCGTTGCCTTCTCCCGGGCCGGCATCACCCCGCGCATTCTCGAGGAAGTCTGGCCCCGGGCCAACGGCATTGGATTCGTGCGCGCGGGCATGGGTGCGACGTTCATGTGTCCATCCGAGGTCCGCCAACTGCCGCCGGACGGTGTGCGCTTTCGAACGCTTGAGGGTCCCGCCCCCGAAAGCAGGCTCGTCGTGGGATGGAATGCCGCCACCCCGGTTGCCCCCGCCCTTCAAGCCCTGATTGGCATCGCAAAGTCCTTCGCCACGGGCGCACCGGTGTCCGCATCAGAAAGGACGACGCCCCAGCCGCCGGGTGGTGAGTCGCCTAGTGCTCGGCGCCGCCGGAAACCCTGAGCTCCGGCTGGGTGAGGGTCGTGGCAATGATGCTGCGCACCGCGGCGATCTGCGCCGCAAGCGCCATGCTGGGCTGCCCATCCTGGGCGGCCGGCTGCTCGGGCGTCCAGGGCACGTGCACAAATCCCGCGCGCACCCCGCGCCGGGCCGGTCCTGTTGCCAGGGTGTGCATGAGCAGGTAGAAGACGTGGTTGCAGACAAACGTCCCGGCGGTCTGCGACACCGCGGCGGTCACGCCGGCCTGACGCAGCGCCGCCACGATCGCCTTCAGCGGCAGCGTGCTCCAGTACGCCACCGGCCCGCCTGCAACCACCGGTGTATCTATCGGCTGGATACCGGCATTGTCGGGGATGCGCGCATCGTCGACATTGATCGCGACCCGCTCGACATGAATGCCCGCACGCCCCCCTGCCAGCCCAAGGCACACGACCGCGGCCGGACGATGGCGCTTGAGCAGAGCGGGCAGCAGCCGATCGCACTTGTGAAACTCACAGGGCAGCACACGGCCCACAACCCGCGCCGACCCGATGCTTTTTCCATCGAAAGCAAGGGCGATCTCCCCGGAGGGATTGATGGCGTTTCCGCCAAAGGGCTCGAACCCCGTCACGAGAACCTTTTGAGGCACCACAGGCATGACAGGATCCGCTAGCCCGAAAACGCCCGCTCAGCGAGGCGGAACACGTTTGCTCCGGGATCGACTTTCATCGCGTCTCCCGGGTGTCCTGCAACGAATCGCCCGCGCTGGAAAACACAGGTGCCGGACGGACGCCCGCCGCGGCAAGCGCCTGTCGGATTCTTCGCGCAAAGGCCGGCGCATTGCGGCCGTCACCGTGCAGGCAGAGGGTGTCGGCGCGCACGCTCACAATCTTTCCTTCGACCGAACGTACGGTGCCCGTCCTTGCGAAAGCCAGAGCCTGCGCGACTGCCTCGTTCTCGCCTTCAATCACTGCTCCGGGTTTGGACCGCTGAGTCAGCGAGCCGTCGGCCTGGTACGTGCGATCGGCAAACACCTCCTGCGCAACCCTGAGGCCGACGGCCTCGCCCTCCTCCACCTGAACGCTTCCCGACAGCGCAAACAGGATCAGATGCGAACCGCAGTCCCTGACGACCCCGGCCACCGCCCGCGCAACTTCACGATCGCGCGCCGCACGGGAGTACAGGCTTCCATGCAGCTTCACGTGGCGGACCGCCGCGATCCGCTGAAGATCCTTGATCTGAGTTCTCACCAAAGCCGCCACCTCATCGACACCGAGCCCCAGTTCTCGACGCCCGAACCCCTCGCGGTCCGGATACCCGGGATGCGCGCCCACGGCCACGCTATGGCTTTCAGCCAGGGCGGCAATTCGCCGCATCGTGGCGGCGTCCCCCGCATGGGCGCCGCAGGCGATGTTCGCCGACGTTATGAACGGCATGATCTCCTCATCATGCCCCGCCCCTTCACCGAGGTCGCAGTTCAGATCAAGGCTCGCCATGGTGCATCGTCTTCTCAGCCAGCCCCGCCCGAAGCGCCGCATAGGCGGTGTCCATCGCTCTGCGATGATACTGCGCCTCCACAAGGGAGACCTGCTCAAACCGCACCCACTGGCCCGGACGCAGTCGCGCGAGTCGCGGGATGTCCGCTGAAATCACCACGGCAATCTGCGCGTACCCGCCCAGTGTCTGGCAGTCCGCGAGCAGCACGATCGGCTGGCCGTCGGGCGGCACCTGCACCGAACCCAGTGCGATCGGAGCCGAAATCATCTCCCGCGATTCGCTGCGGGGAACCGCCTGGCCGCTGAGACGCAATCCCATGCGATCCGACATCGCCGTCACCGCAAACGGCCCCTCCCAGAAGGTCCGCCTTGCGGCATCATCGAACCAGTCATGCTGCGGCCCCGCGAGCACGCGAAAGACCTGCGTGTCATCGTTCACGTCGGGCACCATTTCGGGAGACACCGACCATCGCTCATGCGTGCGCGATGCCGGGCTTCCACCGCGTCCGATCGCAAGCCTGTCGCCCGCCCTCAACGCACGGCCCTCATGCCCGCCGAATCCACCTGCCAGGTGGGTGGACCGGCTTCCCATCACAAGCGGCACGTCGATGCCTCCGGCAACCGCCAGGCAAACGCGTCCGCCACGCACGATGCCTTCCAACGACACCTCCGCTCCTGCCTCAATGTCCAGGACACGGCGTCCCGCCACCCCCTCGACCCCGGCACCGGCCACGGCGATGCGCGCCGGTGACAGGAATCGCAGAACCGGACCCCGCACCGTGCACTCGAGTCCCGCGGCGGAATCCTCGTTGCCGACGACCGCATTCGCCACACGCAGCGCCATTGAATCCAGCGCCCCGCCAAGAGGGACGCCCGATGCGCGCCAGCCCGGCCTTCCCAGGTCCTGGACGGTTGTCAGGATGCCAGCTCGCACGACCTCGATCATGCCGGCACCGCCGTTTCCTCCAGCGTTGCAGCCGGGACAAACCGCACATGATCGCCTGCCCGCAGGAGGCACGGCTCCGCGCGGCGGGGATCGAACAGCACGCAGGCGGTGCGCCCGATCAGGTTCCATCCACCGGGTGTATCCGAAGGATAGATACCCGAAAAAATTCCGCCAAGGGCGACGCTCCCCGCCGGAACACGCGTGCGCGGAGTCTCCCGGCGCGGCACCTGCATGTCCGAAGGCAGGCCAAGCAGATAGGGAAACCCCGGCGAAAATCCGATCGCTCCCACCCGGAAGTCGATTTCGCCGTGGCGCGCGATCAGGGTGTCCGGCCGCATCCCGAGTCTTTGCGCAACCTCCCTCAGGTCGGGAGCGCAGGCTTCATCGTAACACACCGGGATCGCAAACATGCGTCCACGCTGGACATCGGGCGGCACGCTGACGGCCGCCGCGGTCGCAATCCACTCAGTCACCCGCACGAAGGGATCAGCCCCGCCCACGCCGTTTGGATCAAAATGCACGGCAAGCGTTGAAAACGCCGGCACGATGTCCAGCACTCCCGGCAGATAGAGCGTTTTCAGCGCCGCCACCAGCCGCAGGACCTTCAACGCCGCGGCATCGTCAGCGACTTCATCCATCGCCACCAGGACACAGCAATCACCAAGCTGCCGGCACTCCATCCCGAGACATTGACTGAAACATCAGCACTTCTCAAGAGCGTCACGGTTCCATCCCCCGTGGACGCAATCATCCGGCGAACTTCAAAACGCGACCTGTTGTCGATTGCGTTCGATCAAATGGAGGGCAAGCGTTCAACTGATAGTTGGGCGGTTAGAGTTGAACTTTCCCCAAGGAATCATGACGTGTGTGAGGTCATGTTCCGTTTTTCAGCCGCCTCAGTCGCCATGGCGTCAATGCTTGTTGCCGCCCTTCCGGGGTGCAAGGATCGCGAAATCGCCTCCTATCGCGTCAGGAAGGAGGCTCCCGGCGCACCCGTCACATCAACACCGTCCGGGCCGGTCGGCGCCGCAGCGTCCTCAACCGGCACCGCGTCCTCGATGGCGTCGACTCCCGTTCCAACCGCTGAAGGCCTGGGACTCGAATGGTCCGCGCCCTCGCAATGGACGGCAAAGCCCGCCTCCGCCATGCGTCGCGCAACCTACATGATCTCCGGACGAGGCTCGGCCATCGGTGAACTCGCGGTCACGGCTTTTCCTGGAAACGTTGGGGGGAACCTCGCAAACGTGAATCGCTGGCGCGGCCAGATCCAGCTCGAGCCGGTCACCGAGGCCGATCTCGGAGGAATCCTCGAGCATCACGATGCCGGCGACCTTCACATCGATGTTGTCGACATCAAGGCCGACACCGGTTCCGACCCGCAGCGGATCATCGGCGCCATCGTGCCGCTCGCGGACAGCACATGGTTCTTCAAGTTCAGCGGTCCCGACTCCCTCCTGACCGCTGAAAGACCGGTGATCATCGAATTTCTAAAGACGATCCGGGCCAAAAAATCATGAGCGAAACACGCCGCGCGTTTGTCACGTTCTTAACTTCGCTCAAGCTGACGGTGGTCCTGCTCGCGCTCTCGATCATCCTGGTTTTCTGGGCCACGCTCGCGCAGGTGAAGCTGGGCATCTGGGGAGTGCAGCAGGAGTTTTTCCGGACATTCTTTGTCCTCGGGAAAATCCCCGGGACCGAAATCCCGATTCCTCTTTTTCCCGGCGGCTACACCCTCGGCGGATTCCTGCTTGTGAATCTGATCGCCGCCCACGTCCACCGGTTCAAGTTCACCTGGAGAAAGTCCGGTATCATTCTCACCCATCTCGGTCTGATCCTTCTCCTCATCGGCGAACTGGCCACGAGCCTCTGGCAGAAGGAGTTCATGCTGCGTCTCGACGAGGGACAGACCCGCAGCTACGCGGAGTCCATTCGCGAGACCGAACTGGCGATCGTCGATGCAACGGACCCCCAGTGGGACGATGTCGTCGCCATTCCCACGGATCGCCTGCAGTCACCCGGTGGGATCCAGCACCCGAAACTGCCGTTCAAGGTGGTGACCCGCGCCTACTATCCGAACGCCTTCGTCGACATCCCCTCCGGGGCTGGCGCCCCAGCCCGGCCATCCACCGTGCCCAATCAGGCCACACGCGACATCGGCACCCGCTCGATTGTCCGCCCGCAGCCCGTCACCTATCGTGAGGACCAGCGGAACTGGCCCACCGCCTACGTCGAGCTGATCGGATCCGAGGGATCGCTCGGGACATGGCTGCTCTCGGCCATCCTGATCAATGCCCAGACCTTCGACTACGCCGGACGCACCTGGACAATGCAGATCCGCCCCGAGCGGAAGTACTTTCCGTTTTCGCTCAAGCTGCTCGATTTCAGCCACGACCGCTACGCCGGCACCGAAATCGCCAGAAATTTCTCCAGCCGCGTGCACCTGCACACCGACGACGGCCGCGAGGACCGCGATGTGCTGATCTACATGAACAATCCGCTGCGCTTCGCGGGCATGACATTCTATCAGGCCAGCTTCGAAAACGACGACAAGACCACGATCCTCCAGGTCGTGCGCAATCCCGGCTGGCTCGTTCCGTACATTGCCTGCGTCGCCATGGCCCTCGGCATGGTGATTCAGTTCACCTTCCATCTCGTCGCCTTCGCGCGCAAACGCTCCACCGCACCCTCTCCCTCCGGCACCCGCGCGGCGCCCTCGGCCATCCGCTGACATGAGCAGTCCATCCACCATCGCATCCACGACAGCACGCGATTCCAAGGCACCCAGCCCGGCGCCGCCCGCCCCGCCGAACCCATCGAAACGAGGGCGATGGGCCGCTGGTGTCGCGCTCGTCCTTGGACTGGCCTATCTGGTCGGCCCGCTGTTCAAGGTCGAAACACCCAGGGGCTTCGACTTTGACGGATTCGGTCGTCTGCCGATTCTCGTGAACGGTCGCCTGAAGCCCATGGACACCGTCGCACGGACTTCCCTGCTGATGCTCCAGGACCGCCAGCGCGTCAGCTCGCCGACAACCGGCAATCTTGTCGAATCACCCACCGAGTGGCTGCTCGACGTGCTTTTCCGCCCCGAGATCGCGGACACCTATCCGGTGTTTGCCATCGACAACCCCGATCTGCTGTCGCTGCTCGGATTCACCGAGGAGTCGCTGAAGATCAACTACACGAAAACGTCCCAGCGCGTGCTCGCGGCGGTCGGCTTCATGCCGGGAACGTATCGACGTTTCTCCTACAGGCAGCTCGATCCCAAACTCGCCGAGATCGACAAGCAGTCGCAGCTCGCGCAGCCAACGGAGGAGGCGCTGCGCACGCCGTTTCAGAAGGCCGTCATCGAGCTCCGCGACCGGCTCGTGCTGTACAACCGCCTCAAGCATTCGCTCATCCCGCCGGGCAGCACCAATCCGCTGGCCGAGTTCGACGCCTTCATCAAGGGCATTCCCGCTGGGACGGCCGCGATCCGCGCCCGACAGCAGGGCCAGCCCCATGACGAGGCTGCAGCCAAGGCTACACTCGAATCCGCGCAGCGCTACGAGTTCATGGGTCGCATGGGATACCTCCTGGCCATTCCACCCCTGGACGGTTCCACTGATCCGAATGGCTGGAAGACTGCGGGCAACGCCCTGCTTGAATCCTTTCAAACCGGCGACCTGAATCCGACCGTTCTCGCCTACGCCGGCATGGCGACGGCCTGGCGGGCGCGTCAGGTCGAGCAGTTCAACACCATCGTGAAGCTGTTCCGGGACATCCTGGTGAAGCGGTTTCCCGACCGCCTCTCGAAAACCAACGCCGAGGTTCGCTTCAACGCCGCGGAGCCGTTTCTCCGCTCCTTGACGCTCTATGTCGTTGTGTTCTTTCTCGGCATCTTTTCGTGGATGCGCGCACCGGAGATGCTCGGGCGCTCCGCCAGCGCCCTGCTGATCCTCGCGTGGATCGCCACAACAGTCGGAATCGGAACCCGCATGTGGCTGGAGGGTCGCCCCCCGGTGACCAACCTCTATTCTTCAGCCCTCTTTGTCGGCTGGGCGGCGGTCGGCCTGTGCGTGCTGCTCGAGCGACTGTACCGCAATGGCATCGGCCTGGTCGCCGGCGGGATGATCGGATTCGCCACGCTGCTGATCGCGCACCACCTTTCACTCTCGGGCGACACGCTTGAGATGATGCGCGCCGTGCTGGACTCGAATTTCTGGCTGGCGACCCATGTGGTCACCATCACCGTCGGATACTCCGCGACCTATCTGGCCGGGTTCCTCGCCTTCATCTACGTCATCCGCGGTGTGTTCACGAGCGGGCTCGACGCGCGCACCGCCGCCTCCATCAAGAGCATGGTGTACGGCATCATCTGCTTCGCGGCGCTTTTCAGCCTGGTCGGCACGATCCTCGGCGGGATCTGGGCTGACCAATCCTGGGGCCGCTTCTGGGGCTGGGATCCCAAGGAGAACGGCGCGCTCATCATCGTCATCTGGAACGCCCTGATCCTGCACGCCCGCTGGGGCGGATGGATCCGGACGCGCGGACTCATGGCTCTCGCCATCTTTGGAAACATTGTCACAAGCTGGAGCTGGTTCGGCACCAACATGCTGGGTGTGGGACTGCACAGCTACGGATTCATGGAGGCCGCGTTCTACTGGCTGCTCGCCTTCTGCATCGGACAGGTCGCACTGATCGCCATCGCGAACATCCCCCTCAGGCACTGGCGCAGCGGCAGGCACCTGAACTCCTGAAGAACGAGGTGCCCGCCGGCCGGTTCGATCGACCTCAACTGGAGGGGCATGCATTGTCATCCAATCCGGTCACGACGAAGCGTGCCCCTGCTTTTATTTCGTTGGAAGGGCATGCTTTGTCATGCCCAGGGGACGCACGCTGCAAAACGGTGCCTGGAATTATGCCTCACACCGAGGCTTGCCCATCGCGGCCAGCCTGGGCAGGCTTGACGATGCAGATCAATCATGCACATTCATCTGCATGCGGACGACGCTCAATCTGGATGACTCCCTCATGGAGGAGGCCGGCAGGTACGCAGGCCTGAAGGAGAAGACCGCGCTCCTGCACGAAGGCCTGCGGGCGCTCATCCAGCGGGAGGCGGCGGCACGATTGTCGGCTCTCGGAGGCAAGGACACCAGTGCCAGGGCGGCTCCGCGCCGGAAGCCCGCCGGACGCACGTGAGGGCGTTGGTGGACACTTCGGTCTGGATCGATCATTTCCACAGGGCCGATGTCAATCTTCAGGTGTGTTTGCGGGCGGGAGCGGTCTGGACCCACACCGTGGTCATCGGTGAGCTGGCGGCCGGGCGCCTCAAGCAACGCGCCGAGGTGCTGAATCACCTGCGCAAGCTTCCACAAGCCGCAGAAATCAGCCTGGCCGAAGGGCTGCATCTCCTCGAGGAGCATGCTCTCATGGGCCGTGGTTTGTCCTGGTCGGATGTGCAGTTGCTGGCCGCGGCGCGCATTGACGGGCTGAAACTCTGGACACGGGACAAAGCGCTGGCCCGGGCAGCTCGGGACCTTGGGCTGGCGCTTGCCGTCGCCGGGCCGCGACCGCACCTTCCAGCGCAATGACCGGGCGAAGCCAGGGCATGACGGAGCATGCCCCTCCAGTGGGACTCAAACATTTCCAATCGAGCGCGCGCCGCCAGGTCACGACGGAGCGTTCCCCTCGACAAATTCCCTGATTCGGGTGAACACCAGCGCCGCCGTGACCGCGCTGAGCTCCAGTCCCGTCAGCCTCGCCGCGGCCTTCCGGTAGATTTCAATCTGCCCCGCATACCGACGCGCGGCCTCCAGCGCTTCATCACGGCTTGAAACGCGGTCGGTCTTGAAATCCCAAACTCTCACCCGCAACGGCGCGCCTTGTTCGTCGCGCTCAATCACCACGCGGTCAAACACCCCGGTCACCCACACGCCGTCCAGAATCACCTCGAACGCCCGCTCGCGCCAGAGGTCCGCGCGAGCAGCGCCGGGCGGCCGGCGAAAGACTTTGCCCAGTTCACCGGCCTCCATGCAGGCAATCATTTCCGCGCAGGCCATTGTTCCGATTTCTCCGGGAGGCGTCTTCGCCATGACCCTTTCCCTCCAGGCATCGCCGCTCCACTCCACTACCGCGAACAAGGCATGCACCGCGGTGCCAAATTCCGCGGCAACCCGCGGCTCCAGATCGAAGAGCGCCGGCACGGCCACAAGCGCGCGCTCCGTTCCCGAGGGCGTGAGCGTGGCAAGGCGCGTGCGACGCAGTGCAGGCCGGCCATCGGCATCCGCCGGCAGCCAGGATTCAATGACACCGGGTCGCGCCTGCACCGGCTCCACCCGCTGGATGGACTCATACCAAAGCGGGTTTCCGTCCACATGGCTTTCCCCAACGGCTTCGCGAAGCAGCCTGGGAAACGACAGCGCCTTGGAGTTTCCAACGGGTTCAACAATGACGTACATCGCGCGTTTCGCCCGCGTCATGGCGACATAGAGGACGCAGAGCGATTCATACGCCGCATCCTCCTCCGCCGAGTCCTTGTACGCGCCAAGCACAGCGTCGTGCTCGACAAACGCATTGGGTGGAAGGTCAAGCACCCACTCCACCGATCGATCGGCCGCCTTCCTGACTGCCAGGCCGCGGCGCCGCTGCCCGAGGCCGCCGCCCTCAAGGTCGGGAAGGACAACCAGATCGAATCCGAGCCCCTTCGCCTTGTGAACCGTCATCACCCTGACAACCACAGGCGAATCACCATCGCGCTTCACATGCCTCTCCGCAAATTCCAGGAACTCCGCAAAATCGCGACTCCCCGTCTCATCAAATGCATGCGCGGCCTCAAACCAGTCCCGCGCACGACTCCGGCTGAACTCATCCGCAGGATCGAGCCGCCCCTCCAGATCGCCAATCCAGAATTCAAGCCCTCCGGCAAAGCCGGCCTCGTGCACCGCCGCAATCAGCGCGAGCGTCAGCTCCTCCTGCGTGCGAATCCCGCGGGCCGCCATCACCGCCGCCAATGGCGTCATCTGAACATGCTCCCATGCCAGCGAGTCTCCCGGGAACGCGGCCGCGCGCACGAGCGCAAGCAGCGCCGCTCCCAACGGATTGTCGGTGCACACGGGAATGTCGCTCTCGGCCACGGCCCGCAGGCCGCCCTGCGTGCGGAGGTAGTTGGCCAGTTCAGCCGCCGTGTCGTTCTTCTGCACCAGCAGCGCCACCGTCAATCCCCGGGCGAGCGGATCGATTTCCCGAAGCAGGCGCAGCGTCTCCGAAAACCGCGCATCCTTGTCCGCCGCACAAAGCACCTCCACATGGCCGCCCCTGCCCGGATGCGCGGACGTGTGTTCGCGCCATTCCCTGCTCCACGCCGCCGCTGTTCCCGCGGGCACGACTGTCGCCAGCGCCTGCCTGTCGCCAAAGACGCGGTTAACCAGGCGGATCACCTCGGGACCCGAGCGCCAGGATTGGTTGAGCTGCAGCTCCTCGATCGCGCCCGTCTTCGCGGCGTTGTAGTGATTGAATATCTCGCGGAACAGGCGGGGATCCCCCTCGCGCCAGGAGTAGATCGCCTGTTTCACGTCACCGACATAGAAGAACGAGCGCCGCCCCTCCGGATCCTGCACCGCCTCGTCGATCAGATTCCTGAGGATGCTCCACTGCCCGAAACTCGTGTCCTGAAACTCGTCAAGCAGCCAGTGGTCGTACTCCGCATCGAGGCGCCAGTCGATCGCCAGGCGCAGCTCCTCCCGCGACTCGCCGGGACCTGACAAATGCAGCGTCGGGCCGCCCGCGCCTGGCAGGAGCAGACGCTGGACATCGGCAAAGGTCAGCCTTCCGCCCCGGCGCACGCTGTCGTGATAGACCTGCTCGTATCCGCGCAGCACCGCATGGAGTCCGCGGGTCATCTCAATGCGCCGCTCGATCTCCTCGCGGCCGATCGACAGGATGATGTCACGCAGGACCCTGCCCGCGTCCGGCGAAAGCGAAACTTTCCTTCGTTCAACCGTGAGACTTGCGCGTCCGGACGACAGGTCCCCCCAGACCTTGAAGGCATTGTCCACGATGTACGAGAGCGGCTTGCTCATCGGCGCACCCGCGCGCCATGTTTTCCACTCGGAGAAGAAATCCACGAACCGCTGCCGCTGCTCCACCGACATGCCATCCCACGGGAGCGCGGCTCGCAGTTCATCCCAGGCGTCTTCGCGCACCAGGGGTTGCGCACTCAGCCAGGCGCAACCGTCGGGCCAGATCCTCCCGGGCCGCCCCCAGGCTTCGGGATCCGGAGCCGCCAGGTAGGTCTCCGCATGCTCGTCGAGAAAGCTGTCGAGTCGGCGGCTCAGCTGCTTTTCCTCCGCTCCAAAGGTCGCCCGTTTGAAGGCCTCAATGAAGACCGACTGACGCTTGTCGCTTTCGTCCGATGCCGCGAAGAGCGATCGCAGCACGCGGCGCCGGGCCCGCATGGCCGCGTGCTCCTGCAGAATGTCGAACTCCCCGCTCAGTCCGAGTTCGAGCGGAAAGCTGCGCACAATCCGCGCAAAGAACCCGTCGAGCGTGCCAAGCCTCAGCACCGGCATCGCATCCACGACTGTGCGCAGCATCGCGAGGAAGTCCGCGCATGAGTGTCCCTCCCAGCCAATGGCGCGCGCCAGGCGCCGCGCCTCGTCCTCGCCGGCCGCCGCCCTGGCCAGCTTGTTCAGGATCTCATCGAAGAACTCGCCCGCCGCCTTCCGCGTGAATGTCAGCGCGACGATCCGCTCCGGAGAGACGCCGCGCGCCAGCAGCGCAACGTACCGGTTGGTCAGTGCATGGGTCTTGCCCGAACCCGCCGAGGCGAGGATCATCGTGTGGCGCAGCGGAGTCATGAACCGCCTCCCTTCGGAGCGTCCGTTCCCTTGAGTTTCCCGGCAACTTCAGGATCGATGCTCTCAACCGCCCCACGGTGAAACAGTTCGGCCCAGTCGTCATCCTCCGGTCGCGGAATCTCCACCGGCGGCCAGAACCTGCCTGCGGCGATCGCCGCCGAAACTCCCTCAAGGCAGGCGTTCGCCGATCGCTGAAGACCGGCATCAAGATCCTCCCACAGCGCCACCTTCGAGTCGGCGATCGCCTTCGGAAGATTGAAATAGCCGCATTCGACTCCGCTTCCGAACTCCTTCTCAAGCACGAGGCGGTAAACGGGCAGTTGAAGGTCAGTCCACACATGCTCCTTCCCTCCGACCAGCACACGCTGCCAGGCGTCCCGCGCATCATCACCCCTCCGGCTGGTCCTGAGATGCGCAACCTGCGGCGGCACCGCCCTGTCCGATGTCTTGTAGTCGACGACGCGAACCCGCCCGGGAGTCTTTTCATTGAGGTCGACCCGGTCGATGACGCCGCGAATCCGGATGCCCCGGACATCGATGTCAAACTTCCATTCAACGCGCTCGGTGCGCCAGCCGAGGTCGCGTTCGTCCGCCTCGATCGCCGCCGCCTTGAGGATGCGCTGGCGGGCCGACTGGAACTGCGCAAGAAGCGGCAGGGTCCGCAGATCACCGTAGCGCCGGCTGGCCTCCCGCTCAAAATGGTCCAGGAGAAAGCCGGGCAGATCCTTCCTGGGATCAAGCCTCCGCGCCTCAGGATCGGCCAGATGTTGAAGGGTCGCGTGAATCAGATTGCCGAAATCGCGCGCGTCCAGCTCCGCCTTGTCCAGCTCCACTCTCCTCAGCCCAAGTGCATGCCTGAGATGGAATCGAAACGGACACGCCAGCCAGTCGCGTAGTGCGGTGACGGATACGCGTTCAGGCGGGGCGGCGGGTTTCGGCCGGAGCCGCCACGCCCGCGTCCAGGGAACCGAAGCCTGCCCCGCCTCGACATTGCGGAAGAGCCAGCCCACCCGGTCCGGGAGCTCCCCATCCCTGCATTGCAGGAGCAGGCGCGAGGGTTTCAGCGGATCACCCGTCGCCGCGGTCTTGCCGACGAGCAGATCAAGCCTCCCCGCACCGCCCGCGCGGCTCGCCGCGACCGACTGCAGCATGTACGCGTCGCGCGCAAAGCGCATGGCGTTGTTCGTCAGTCCAATCCTCCGCCTCGCGGCCTCGGGCAGAAACGCGTCGCCCACCACGGACTCCGGCACGCATCCGTCATTCATGCCGGCGATCACAAGATGGGGCGCATCCTCCCAGAGAAGCTCGAGCCAGCCGCTGAGTTCCAGCGCGTCGGCATTCCGCTCCGGGAACCGCACGCGTTCACCGTGCAGAGAGAGGCAGAGCTCCCAGGCCTCATTCAAGCCGATGCGTCCCGACGGCATCGACTCCAGCGCCGCGGCCGCCTCCCGCAGCGTTTCCGTCCAGGCTTCAATCGACTCAAACAGCAGCGATCCCGCCTCGATCCGGCGGCCGGCGAAAATCTGCTGCAGAGCGGTCACGGCATTCCCGGGAAATGAACCGGCGACAAGGACGCTCCGGAGTCCGGCAAGCCGCGCCAGCGCGTCTCGAGCGGTGGAGAATCGTCCGGCGGCGTCCGCTTCCCCCTCGCCGGGGGAGGCATGACGAATCGCCTCCGACAGCGTGGGCGGCAGGTGCGCCTCGCCGATCGCGTCGGTCTCGCTGAGCAGACGCGCGGCGGATCCGCGGGGACCCGCCGCGGTGCGAAGCCACTCCAGCACATCCGGGCATCGAACCAGGCCCCTGACCGCATCCCACGAATCCGAGCGTGCGAAATCCGCCAGCACGGACAGCAGGGCATGAAAGCCCTCGTTGCGCCAGGGATGTCCGGAAGGATTGTACGCAACGAATCCCGCGCGCTTGAGCGACTGCTCGAGCGCGGGCAGCACACTTGTATCCGCAACGCCAATACCGAGGAGCTCCCTCGCATCCGGCGCGCGGCCGGCCAGCCCCGCCACCTGCTCCGCCTGCTCCCTGGGGTCGGCGCACAGATGAACCCGCTCCTTGAAATCCGGCCAGTCGAGCCGTCGGCGGCACCAGGCCTCCGGCAGCGGCCGCCCCCAGGCATCGAAGAGCGCGTCCACCGGTTCGTCCAGGGGCCCGTGAATCAGCACCGACACCGGAATCCGTTCCGCATGACGGGCCAGCACGCTCGCCGCCAGAGGAATCGGATCGGGCGTGGCGATCACTGCAATCCTCTCAATTCCCTCCGGCAACCCGGAGACCTTCGACTGTTCGAGTGTGGCGAGGATGGGGTCCTCCAGCCCGCTCCGTCGAAGAATCCGTTCGACCTCACGCGTGAGCCCGGCGAGTTGCGTCCACCGCTCATCCTCGGAAAATGCGGCGCCTCCCGCGCGCATGGCGGGTGACACCGAGGCAATCGTGAGCCCGCCCTCGAGCAGGAGGCGCTGCAGCTTCATCAACTGCGCACCGAGTTCGCGCGCCCAGGTGAAGGAGCGGGATGCCGGGTCGACCGGGAAAACCGCGCGCACATCCTCCAACTTCACCTTTCGCAGCGCTTCGATCCACGCCAGCAGATGCTGCGCGCGGGATGCCACGCGCTCCCGCCCCTCACCGGTCGACAGGAAGAACTCCGGCAGGACAACCTTGGGAGGAAACGCGGCCTGTCCGGCCTCCGCCGCCAGCATGGCCAGCGCTTCGCGCAGCCGCCGTCCGGACTGCCTCGTGGGGACCACCACAAGCCAGTCGCCCAGGTCGAGCGGGCCCCGCCCTGTCCAGTCGCGTGCAAACCATTCCGCGGCGGATCGAGGCAGCGGCCGCTCCCAGGGCAGGACATGACGCCGCACCCCGGATTCCCCGCCGCCAGGATCGGCCCGCCGCATTTCAGGAGACTTCGCCACGGCCTCCTACGCTTTCGACGCGCTGCCAGGATGCCAGCGAAATTCGTGCCAGCGCCTCATTCCACCTTCACCACCATTTGGAATCCCGCGCGCACTGGAGCACTTCCTCGAGCGGAGCAAGGTTGGGGTGCCACATCCTTTCCCATTCGAGGCTCACAACTCCCCGAAAATGCCGATCCAGCTCCGTTATCAGCGGACGCATGGGGAACTCCCCTCGCCCGGGCAGCGTGTAGGTGTACGGGTGGCGCGCACTTGGTATCGAAATACTGTCCTTCACATGCACGTGCACAACACTTTCGCTTATCCGCGCCCAGGTCTGCAACGGATCCTCTCCCCCTTTCTTCCAGGTGTGATGCGCGTCCCAAAGGACCGCCGCACCCGGAGCAGCATCAACGAAACGGCGCACGGCTGCCGCGTTTACGAGTGCATCGTGCGTTTCGACCATGATCTCCGGAGTGGCCTTGCGCCAGGCGCGTTCGGACTGCCACCACCTCACCGTCGCCGCGGCTTCCGCGATCTCCGCCGCATCCGCGAGTTTCCCACCGTCGAAGACGCGCAGCCATCGCACGTCGAGCGCCTCCGCCCAGGGCAGGAAATCCAGGAACGCCGCCCTTTCCTCCGCAGTCGAGCCGATCAATTTGAGCGAGGTTCCAAACGCAACAATTGGCACCCCCTTGCGAAGCTCCGTACCGATTCCGAGCTTTTCGGCGAGTGCCTCGGGCGAGCCGTGGGTCTTCGCCAGGTAGGCTGGCAGATCGATCATGCCTTCAAGGACCCTGACCTCGATGCCATCGAGGTCGAAGTTCTGCGCGACCTCCATGCACTGCTCAAGCGAGGCCTGTGGCATGCCAAGTGTCGAAAATGCGCGGAGGCAGGACATGAGGCCGAAGCTTGGACAGTTTTCCCTGCCGTGCGAATCCTTTCCTCTTGCTGCTCCCCGATTGAATGCAAGACGATCAACTTGTCTCGTCAGCTCCGATTGCGTCGACAGCAACCCCGGGCACTCCAACACCCTAACTCGAAACCCATCCATCCAACATGCCAAGACCCGTCACTCTGTTCACCGGCCAGTGGGCCGATCTTCCCCTCGAAAAGCTCGCGCCGCTCGCCAAAAGCATGGGCTACGACGGACTCGAGCTCGCCTGCTGGGGCGACCACTTCGACGTCGATGCCGCCGTGTCATCGAAGAAGTACGTCCAGGAGAAATGGCAGCTCCTTCAGGACAACGGCCTCACCGCCTTCGCCATTTCAAACCACCTGGTCGGGCAGGCCGTGTGCGACCTGATCGACGAGCGTCACAAGGCAATCCTGTCCCCCGCCATCTGGGGCGATGGCGATCCCGAGGGTGTGCGCAAGCGGGCCGCGCGGCAGATGATACTGACTGCCAGGGCGGCACGCGCATTTCTCGACGCCAAACCGGGCCGGAGGAATGGCGACGACTCCCCGGCGGTCGTCAATGGATTCACCGGCTCGTCGATCTGGCATTCGATCTACGCCTTCCCGCCGACCTCCCAGGCCTACTGGGACAAGGGCTTCGCCGATTTCGGCAAACGCTGGACTCCGATTCTCGACGCCTTCGAAAAGGCCAATGTCAATTTCGGACTCGAGGTCCATCCGACTGAAATCGCCTTCGACATCGCCTCCGCCCGGCGCGCCATCGACGCGGTCAGGGGGCACAAGCGCTTCGGTTTCAACTATGATCCCTCGCACCTCGGCTACCAAGGCGTCGACTACGTGAAGTTCATCCGCAGCTTTGGCAGCCGGATCTTCCATGTGCACATGAAGGACGTCTGGTGGGGGCATGGTGACGGCAGCATCGGCGTGTTCGGCGGTCATTCCAATTTCGGCGATCCTGGACGCTTCTGGGATTTCCGCTCGCTCGGACACGGAGACATCCGCTTCGAGGACGTGATCGTCGCACTGAACGACGTTGGTTACCGCGGTCCGCTCTCCGTTGAGTGGGAGGACATCCGCATGGACCGCGTGCACGGAGCGACCGAGGCAGCGGCCTTCGTTCGCAAGACGGACTTTCCATCCAGCACGCTCGCCTTCGACGCGGCATTCGACAAGAAGAACCAGTAATTTTCATCCCATGAGCATCAAAGTAGGAATCATCGGCGCGGGCGGCATGCTTCGCTATCACGCAGCGGGCTTTCGCGCCGCTGGAGCGGAAGTCGTCGCCGTGGCCGACACAAACGTCGAGGCCGCCAAACGGGTTGCCGAACGCGAGAAGATCGCCGCGCATTTCGCCGATCCGGCGGAAATGTTGAAGGTGCGCGAGATCGACGCCGTCTCGATCATCGTGCCCAACAAGTTTCACGCGCCGCTCTCCATCCAGGCGCTGAAGGCGGGCAAGCATGTGTTCTGCGAGAAGCCTCCGGCAATGAATGCACGGGAGGCGCAAGCCATGGCAGCGGCCGCCAGGGCCGCCAAACGCACCCTGATGTTCAACTTCAACAATCGTGCGCGCCCGGAATCCTACGCCATGCAGGATTACATCGCCCAGGGAGCGGTCGGCCGGATCAATTCCGCGCAGGCAAAATGGATCCGTCGCACCGGAATCCCGGGCTTCGGCGGCTGGTTCACCAACAAGGCGATGTCCGGCGGGGGGCCGTTGATCGATCTGCTTCACATGCTCGATCTGTCGCTCCACTTCATGGGCTACCCGGAGCCGGAATGGGTGCTCGCCCAGACGTTCAACGACTTCATCCAGGACAAGAGCTTCAAAGGCCCATGGGGAATCCCGGATGTCGCCAAGGGCGTGACCGATGTGGAAAACGCCTGCCATGGCATGATTCGCTTCAAGTCCGGCCAGGTCGTGACCCTGCAGATTTCCTGGGCGGAAATGGTCAGGAATGAGGAGGTTTCGGTGACCTTCCAGGGCACCAAGGGCGGCGGTCTGGTGCGGCGTCTCTTCGGTGTCGATGGACTCGACAACACCTCGATCGATGCGTGCGAACTCTACACGCAGGAGAACGGACGCTCGGTCAACCGCTCCATCATCGTTCCGGCGGACGAGACCATGGGACGCAATCGATCCGCGGCCAACTTCATCGCCGCCATCGAGGGCGTCGAGCGCCCGCTCAATACTCCAGAGCAGGCGGTCGCCCTCATGAAGATAATCGACGCAACCTACAAATCCGCCTCCTCCGGCAAACCGGTCAGAATTCCGGTATAACCCAAATCCAAAGGCAATTTTGCATCATGGCTCTCAAACGAAAATTACGCATGGGCATGGTCGGCGGCGGTCGCGGCGCATTCATCGGCGCCGTGCACCGGATGGCCGCCGCGCTCGACGGTCGGATTGAACTCGTCGGCGGCTGCTTCTCCGCCGACCCGGAGAAATCCCGGCTCTCCGGCGCGGACCTCAATCTGAACCCGGCGCGCGTCCACGGCACCTACCAGGAGATGATCAGCGCCGAAGCCGCGCTGCCCCCGACCGAGCGCATCGACTTCGTCTCGATCGTCACGCGCAACAACACGCACGTGCCCATCGCCAGGGCCTTTCTGGAAGCGGGCATCCACGTCATCTGCGACAAACCCGTCGCCTTCTCCCTCGCGGAGGCGCGCAAGCTGCGCGATGTCGTCAGGAAGACCGGACGGGTCTTCGCGCTGACGCACAACTACACAGGTTACCCCATGGTGAAGGAGGCGCGGCACCGCGTGCAGGCCGGCCAGCTCGGCACGATCCTCAAGGTGGTCGTCGAATACCCCCAGGGCTATGCGATCACCGCCATGCAGAACAAGGCCGACGGAAAAATCTCCAACTGGCGCATGGATCCGAACATCTCGGGCGTATCCAACTGCATGGGCGACATCGGGACCCACGCGGAGAACCTCGCGCGTTTCATCACCGGCCTGCAGATCGATGAGATCTGCGCGGACCTTTCGACGTTCATTCCTGGCCGCAAACTCGACGATGACGGCAACTGCCTCGTTCGATTCAAGGGCGGAGCCAAGGGCATCCTCTACGCGTCGCAGATTTCCAACGGTGACGAGAACAACCTCAACATCCGGATCTACGGCACCAAATCCTCGCTCGAGTGGCATCAGGAGCACCCGAATGAGCTGATCGTGAAGGAGGTCAACCAGCCGCGCATCGTCCTTCGCCGCGGCAACAGCTACCTCTCCCCGATCGCACAGAAATACTCACGCACGCCATTCGGCCACCCCGAAGCCTTCATCGAGGCCTTCGCCAATGTCTATCTTGCGGCCGCCGAGGCGATCGAGGACCAGGTCAGCGGACGAAAGCCCAGGAAAAGCTACGACTTCCCGACAATCGACGACGGCGTCGAAGGCATGGCCTTCATCGAGACGGCGGTCAAAAGCGCAAAAAAGGGCGCGCGCTGGGTGAAGTTTCCGAAACTTTGAGGGCGCATTGTTCCCGGTTGGCCCGACTGGAGGGATCAAGGCCGGCACAGGCAGCAATGCCTGTGTCATCCCCCAGCTTCCATCACGGGGGCGGTCAGGGTTTCCTGTCGTTACGCGCGACCCACGCGTCGTACTCGGCGCGCGGCATGAATCGGAGTGACGCGCTGTTGATGCAGTAGCGCAGCCCCGTCGGACGTGGACCGTCGTCGAAGACATGGCCGAGGTGGGCTCCGTCAACCGTGCAGTGCACCTCGATGCGTTCCATGCCAAGAGTGGAGTCGCGGGTTTCACCGACAAAGGAGCGCTCGATGGCCTTCGTGAAGCTGGGCCATCCCGTGCCGCTGTCGAACTTGTCGCGACTGTCAAAAAGCGGCGTGTCGCTGCAGACGGAAAAATAAACACCGTCCGTTTTCTTGTCGAAATAGGCATTCCGGAACGGAGGCTCCGTGCCCTGTTTCCGAGCCACGCGATATTGCTCGGGAGTGAGGAGCTTTCGCCATTCCTCGTCAGTCCGCTGCACCTTCACCTTGCTCATGTCGATCACGACATTTGAAGGAAGCCCGCAGGCGGAAACTTCACCAACTTTGCATTCAAGTGCGTCTTTGGCCATGGGTTTCTGTTTTAGACTCTTGTCGCCGGCAGCCCAAAGAGCACCAGCGCCCGCAATCGCGATTGCGAAGATCGGAGGGGTAACAAGGCGGAAATTCATGATGCGAGCAGTATAACCATGCGTCCGCAAATTTCCAGTGCGGGAAACTTGCAGCCTGCGGGGCCACATCCTTGCCTTGCGTCGCAGAACACTCAGAGTGCTGTTTCCTCCTCCATGAGGGATACACCGCCCGCGCACCGGTCGGCGTCCCACGATTTCCTCCTCCTCCATATCCCTGCTCATGCAAACCTATACCCGCCGTGACTTTGCCAAACTCGCCTTGTCGGCTGTTCCCGCCGCCGGGCTGCTTTCTTCGGCAAACCCCCTGCTGGGGGTCGCGCCTCCGCGCAAGGCCAGGGTTCATCCAAACTCCCTGGTGAAAGGCGTGCAGATCGGGATAAATGTGCCCTACAGCTTCGGCAATCCGGCAATGTCCGGAGCCGATGTTCTTTCGAACTGCGCGTCCCTGGACTTGAGCGCGGTCGAACTCCGCGCACAACCCGTCGAAACCTACATGGGTGCCGCGCCTGAGCTGATCTACCAGCCGGCCAAGGGAATCAAGGTCTCGCATGCCGAACTCGAAGCCAGAAAAGCGACGCTGAAGTCATGGCGGAGTTCGGCCCCGCTCGCCCGGGCGAAGGAATTTCGAAAGATGTACGAAGACGGCGGCGTGAAGATCGAGATCGTGAAGGTCGACAACATCTTCAAGCTTTCGGATGACGAACTGGACTATCATTTTGCTCTGGCAAAAACCCTCGGCGCCCGCGCCATTTCGAGCGAAATCTCCTTTGTCGACGATGAACTGAAGCGCGTCGGCCGGTTTGCCGACAAGCACGAGTTCTGGGTCGCCTACCACGGGCACACGTCGACAACGGCCAGCATCTGGGAGCATGCGTTCACCCTGGCAAGATACCACGCGGCCAATGTCGACCTCGGGCACTTCGTCGCCGGCAGCAACATGTCGCCGGTTCCGTTCATCAAGCGCCACCACGAACGCATCACCCACGTGCATCTCAAGGACCGGAAATATCGCGAGGGGCCGAACACGCCTTTCGGCCAGGGGGACACCCCGATAGGCGAAGTCCTCCGCCTGATTCGCGACAACCGCTGGCTGATGCAGGGAACAATCGAGTTCGAATACAAGGTTCCCGAAGGTTCGGACCGCATGCGGGAAATCGCCCGCGCCATCCAGTATTGTCGCGATCAGTTGAACATGGCCTGAGTCTGCCTCCGGAGAACTTGCAGGCGCCGCTCCGAGGCTGCAGTTATTTCAGGCTGGATAGGTAGGCAAGGAGATCGGCAGCCTCACCGGCGGTCAGACCCGCGATCTGCCCTTCGGGCATGAGCGAAATGGGCAGCGGCTTTTCCGCGGCCACCTCCGACAACTGGAGTGTGAGCGTTTCCCCGCTCACGACGCGAAAAACAAGCGAGGTCGGGCTCCGCCTGAGCGCGAAGCCCACCTGCGTGGTTCCATCCTTCATCTGCACCTGAAGCGGACGGAACTCCTGCGCCATCTGTTTCGAGGGATTCAGAATGCTGTCCAGAATCTGCGCGGACGTCTGCGTCGAACCGATCCTCGACAAATCCGGCCCGATATGCCGGCCCTCGCCCTTGATGAAATGACAGGCGCGGCAGCCGCTCAACTTTCCGAGATCCGAAAGCAGCTTTTGCCCGCGCGCGGCGTCTCCCTTCATGGCCAGCAGGGCCGCGACATCCACCTGGGTGCCAAGGGTCCGCTCACGCAGCGCGTCCGGCTTGAAGCGCTCGTAGATGTCGCGCACCGTCGGATCCGGTGACGCCCAGGCGGTTGTGAAGGCATGCTGACGCAGCGATTCCGACAGCCTGCCATCGTCAATGGCGCGGCGGAGCCGCATGGCACCGCCCACGGTCTTCAGCGACTCGGCGATCAGCTCCGTGGACCACGCAGTCTCCGTCCAGGGTTTCGCGTCTCCGGCTCCACCGCCGCTCATGCGGGCGATCCAGTCCTCCACCGCGCGCAGTCCGTCGACATCCGTGTTCCTTGCCCCGACCACCGGCATGTGACCCGCACCCGCTTTCGCCATGCGCACACAGATGACCGAGTTCCAGGGATCGCCCGGATTGATCAGTTTGGCGTCCTTTAGACCCAGGCCTCCCTGGGTCGGGGCGACGCCGACGGCGTTCATCTGCACCGTCAGGAGCTCGGTGTTCATGAACACAAACGCGGCGCCTCCGGCGTCATTGCGATGGCAGTGCGCACAGTTTGTGTGGAGCACCGACCGCGCCGCACTACTGATCGCCGAATTCCGCGGCTCAAGCTTCGCCCGCGTCGATTCAAGATAGTCGGAGTCGATCAATCCGAGGGAAACTAGTTCGCCCGACTGCGGTCCTGGCACGCCTTCAAGCTGGGGCGGCGTGAAGGCCAGCGCGCCGTTGTTCCATGTATTGTGGCAGCGCAGGCAGTCGGAACGGCTGAAATATCGCCAGCGGTATTCGCGCGGCTCGCGGGAGACAGCCTGTTTGTCCGGCCTTGTCTTGAAGACCCGTTCTGCACCTTCCGCCGGGACCAGATCGGCATCCGTTCCCGCCTCGTTCCATCGATAGGAATAGCCGTTCCATGCCTCTCCGTCGAAATGCAGGACCTGCGTTTCAACGGGACGCGTGCGCTCCTCGTCCGTCAACGCCATGTCGCCCAGCGCGATCGTGCGCGCGAGCACCGATCCCGCAGGCCACTTTGTCTGGTAGTCCATGGTCTTTCCACCCGTGCGGAAATCAAATTTCAGGTACGTCGTTGTCGTCAGCTTCGTGCGGTCGCGCAGGCCGATCAGACGGCTCAGCACCTCCGCGCCATCCTCCCACATCGGTTGCGCAATGGAAAAAGGATACACGCCGGGCGATGGCTTCAGCGTCCTCAGATCGGCAAAGATGCCGGTCTCACTGAGCTTTCTGGGAAAGGCCGAGGGCGACGCGCTGCGCGGATTGCGGCGAAGGCGGTGGATCGTCGTCTGCGAGGACCAGTCGAGATAGTACAGCTCCCCGTCATCCGCCTGGCCAAACGTGATGATCATCTGCGGCGTGTCGGCGATCTCCTCGTGCCGCGTGATCTTCGTTCCATCATACCACAGGGCCCATATCTTGCCCGTCGCCCAGTCTCCGTAGATGTAGGCTCCCTGCAGCTCCGGAAACTCACTTCCGTGATAGACATACCCGCCTGTTATCGAAGCCGCCTCCGAATGCGGATGCGCCACGATCGGCGGCGTTATGGGCGCCAGAGGGCTCGCGCGCTCCACAGCAATGGGCTGGCTCGCCTCGTACGCGCTCCACCCATAGTTGCCGCCCTTCTTGATGAGATGAATCATCTCCCAGATCTCCCATCCGACGTCGCCGCACCAGAGGTTGCCGGTCGCCGGGTCGAAGCTCATCTTGAAGGGATTGCGAAGGCCGAACGCCCAGATTTCCGGCCGCGTGCCAGGAGCCGCCGCAGGAGGCACGACCCAGGGGTTGTCCGGCGGAATGCGGTAGGCCAGCGGAGGATCCCGATGGTCGACATCGATGCGCAGAATGGAGGACAGGAAGTCGCGGGTGTCCTGACCGGTGAGCAGGATGTCCGGCGGCGCTGGAGGGCCGCCATCCCCGGCCGACACATAGAGATAGCCGTCAGGGCCAAACTGTATGTTCGCGCCATTGTGTTCGCCTGACAGCCACGTGAGCACCACCTCTTCGCTCGTTGGATCCGCCTTCAGGGGATCCAGCGAACTAAGCTTGAAACGCGACAGCTTGGTGCCGTCCTTCCGCCCAGGCTTCAACGCATAGCAGACAAAAATTTCCCGGTTCTCGCGGTACTTCGGATGCAGCGCGATTCCAAAGGCATTGTCGAAGTCCGGCTTTCCCTTTCGGAGATCGAGAACCTCATTCGCTGGCTCGGTATCCGACCTCGGATTGAACGAATAGATGTGCCCGGTGCGTTCGAGAAGCAGCAGATGGCCGGTGCCGTGAACCGTCGACAGTTCCAGCGCCTCCGAAAACTTGAGATGCCGGAGAATCTGCTCCTGCACAAAAGGCTTCGGCCTCTCCGGCGTGCCATCGACCTTGGACGTCGTCCAGGGAACCCGCGTTTGTCCCGATGCCATGCTCGCCGCACAAAACGCAGCGATCGCTAGTGTTCTGTCGCGGAAATGACTATACATATATCATGCGGCCTTCTTGCGCGGCTTTCGCCGGGTGCAACCGGGCTGGATGGCCTCGAGCCGGCGACGACAGCGTTCGATCCTGGCAAGGATGTCCTCCGCCTTGGCGGTCCAAACAAATGGCGTGGGCTCCTGGTTCCATTGCTCGATGAAGCGGGTGATCGAGTTGATCAGATCGGGAACACTGGAGAAGCTGCCGCGACGCACCGCCTTGCCGGTGAGTTCGGCAAACCAGCGCTCCACCAGATTGAGCCAGCTCGAACTGGTGGGAATGAAGTGCAGTTTGAAGCGTGGACGCCGGGCGAGCCAGCGCTGCACCCGCTCGTGGTTCGTAGGTGCCGTAATTGTCGACGATAAGATGGAGCTCGTCCGTCTCGGCATATTCCCGCGTCGATTTGTCGCGAACCGAGAACTCGATGTGCCGGTGGCGCGGGAAGCAGTGGCCGCTGGATTCTTGCTGGCGGCCACGTTCTAATGAAGCAACAGCGTGGTCGTGCCATGGCGCACGTAGTCGTGCGTCCGGTGCCGCAGCGACCGCGCTTCAGCGGCAGGCCTGGTTGTGTGCGATCCAGCGCCTGAATCTGGCTTTCTTCGTCCACGCAGAGCACCACCGCGTTTTGCGGTGGGTTGAGGTAAACGCCCACTCACATCGAGCAGTTTGGGCACAAACTGTGGATCGCGGAGTTTGAACGTCTCCTGTCGGTGCGGCTTCACAACCGTGCTCCGCCAGATACGCGCGACTGTGCTCGCATGCACGCCCTGCGCCTTCGCCGAGGGTTCGCGCGCTCAGTGCGTCCGCCCCGGCGCGCTTTCATTGAGCAGCGTCGCTTCGACGATCGCGACCGCCAGCGCCTCGGCGCGGCTTGCGCCCGCGGCCATCTCCGCCACGTCCCACAATCCTTGCGGACCTGCGGACAAAGCGCTGGCGCCACGGCAGGTGCTGGTTCACCTCCAGCCCTCCACCAATCGGTGGCATCGTCCAGCCCTTCGGCCTTGCGCAAATGATCCGCAGCGCCACCACCTGCTGGGGCGTACCGTGCGCGCCCACCCAGCGCTCAAAACGCTACGTTGGTCTGCCGTGACCGTCAGAATCGTCGGTTTCCGCTCATGCTTGCAGGTTGAACGATAACGACTTTAAGTCTAGTCATTTCCAGCAACAGAACACTAGATGAAAATATCTCATGAAAGGTGCCCGCACGGGTGCACCCGCTGGAGGCAGTCGGTCGAAAGAGCGCGACACGACGCCGCGAGTCAAGTGAGCGTCACACCCATGCAATATTTCCCGTCATTGGCGCTGGATGCGCACAGCCCCCATCGCTCGCACCGAAAATGTAGCACACCGACAATTTCAGAAACCAAAACCACGGCCATGCGTTGTACCGGATGAACACTCCACGCGCCATGCACCATCACAGACACCCTCATCCTCAGAATCGCCAAAGCCTTGATTCAGGTGCTGCCATTTCCTGAAAACGTGCGCACGTTCGTCTCCACTTGAGCGCGGGACACAAGGACGCGGACCATGAACTCGAAGGTGCTTCAAACCGGGAAGCCGAGGAATCGGACGTCTCCATCGCCAGGCGCGCCCGGTCTGGAGATCGCTCCGCAATGGACCTTCTCGTTCGTCGACACTCTCCCGCCGTCACCCGTCTCCTGTGGAAGTTCGTGCGCACGCCTTCGGATCTCGAGGACCTGGTTCAGGACACCTTCCTCCGCATGGTCAGGGGACTCCCCCGCTGGCGCTCGGAACAGCCAATCTCGCACTGGATCCTGCGCATCGCGGCAAATACCGGACGCGACTACTGCCGGCGCCATGCCGTCCGGCGTCGCTGGATGGTTGAACCGAACCATGACACCGCCGCCGATGGCGGTGGCCGCCCTCCAGCCCCCGAGGCGCCGGATCCCGGCTCCGATCCCGCTGCAAGAGCGGCGGCGAATGAAGTCAAGCAACTCCTTGAACGCCTGCCAGCGGACGACCGCGCCGTCCTCATCCTGCATCATCTCCAGGGATGGGATCTCAACGAAATCGCGCGCCAGTTCGGCTGGACACATACTGCAACAAAGCTCCGCGCGTGGCGGGCGCGCCGCCGGCTTCGCGATCTCCTCCTCTTCAACAACAAATCATGAAATCCGAACCCAATTCATCCCACGGACAGCACTGGGATGATCTCATCGCCAACGCGCGCAATGATCAGCCTCCGTCTCTGAACCTGGATCCCGTGCTGCGGGCGGTCCGTTCCGCCCTCATCAAAAGCCCGGCGTCAACTTCCTGGGCCGGCGACTTCGCCGCCCTCTTTGGCGCACGGAGCACCGTCGCGTTCTGCCTCTGCACGGCGATCGGGCTGACGCTCTTCACAACCTGGCAGTTGGCCGACGCTCTGCCAACTCTCTCATGGGCGGAATTGCTCACCGTCGATGTGGAGGCCGCATCATGAATGCGAGCCGCGGACGGGCCTGGGTTGTTGCCATCGCCATCTTTATTCTCGGCGTCGCAGTCGGCGGCCTGCTGACAACCTGGCTCGGACTTCAACGCATCAGGCACAACCTGCGGAATCCGGGTTCAGCGGCCGGTCTTTTCGAGCGGGCCGGCAATCGCATTGGCGATGATCTTGTGCATGCGCTCAACCTGACTCCTGAAGAGGATGCGGAGGTTCGCCATGAGCTCGAGAGAATGGGGGTGCAACTCAAGGACATTCGTCGGCGCTCGGGCATCGACGCCGCCGCCGAAGTGCGCTCAACGGTTCGAAGAATCGGTGCGAGCCTGCCCGCCGAGAAGAGGGAGAAGCTGCGTGAAATCCTTCGGCACCGCTTCCGAAGGCTCGGTTTGACTCCACCTGACACCGGGGAAAAGTGAAGGGCAAAGGGGGCGATGTGCGCCCCTTTGCTCCATGAACAAACTGCACAAGAAACGGGCCCTGGTCACCGCAGGTGCGCAGGGCATCGGCCTGGCCATCAGTCAGCATCTCTCGCGCGCGGGCTGTGACGTATTCGTCCACTATCACCGCAGCGCCTGCGAGGCTGAACATTTCGTCAATGAAGCGCGCACGCTCGGCCGGAGTGCGGGAGCGGCTGCCGCAGACCTGACAACTGCGACCGGCTGCGAGGCGATTGTCGCTGCGGCGGTCTCCTTTCTCGGCGGGCTCGACATCCTCATCAACAACGCGGGATCCCTCATCGCGCGGCGGTCGCTCGCCGATGGCACGGACGAGTTCTGGGATGAAGTCATGGAACTCAATCTCGGCAGCCTGCGACGCGTCACGCGCGCAGCAGCGCCGCATCTCATCGCCGCCGCAAAAACGAACCCTGGCGCCGCCATCGTCAACCTCGCCTCGCTCGCCGGCCGCAAGGGCGGACATTCCGGTTCGCTCGCCTACTCGACCTCAAAGGGAGCGATCCTCACCTTCACCCGCGCCCTCGCGAACGAACTCGGACCCGACGGCGTCAGGGTGAATGCCCTCGCGCCGGGACTCATCCTTGGAACCACCTTTCACGCGACACACACCTCGCAGGATTCCGCCAACGCAACCATCGCCTCGATCCCGCTCGCGAGAGCCGGAAATCCCGACGACGTCGCCCGCGCCGCGCTCTTTCTCGCGGGCGAGTACGACGGCTTCATCACCGGCGCAACCATCGACATCAACGGCGGCGTGTACTCCGCCTGAGCACGCGGTGACTGCGGTGCGCCATTGACGACGGTCCCGTCTATGCCGGAGCGGGTGTCTTTCGTGAGGCACCAATCGCCTCACGCACGACAGGAGCTACCTTGGTGCCGAACAGCTCAATCGCCCGCATCACGTCACGATGGGGAATTGGTCCGCCGCTCAGCAGGAGGGTGAAACGATTGATGCCGCCCAGCACCTCGTTTTCGCGGATTATTTTTTCGGCCACCCATCCGGGGTCACCGACGACCAGCGCTCCGTCGCGCGAACGCAGCGCATCGTACTGCGCGCGCGTCACGGGTCCCCAGCCCCGCTCGATGCCGATGGCGGAGAATGCATCGGAATACGCCGGATAAAGTGTCTCCGCGGCGCCTGCCGTGGTGTCGCCGATGAACCCCGGGGAGTGTATGCCAATCGAAATCTTGTCAGGCGAATGTCCCGCGCGAATCCAGTGCTCACGATAAAGGTCGAGCAACGGTCGGAAGCGATGAGGTTCGCCGCCTATGATGGCCAGAACCAGCGGCAGACCCAGCTTCGCCGCGCGCACAACCGACTGCGGTGTGCCGCCGACCGCGATTCGAACAGGGATCGGATTCTGCATTGGCCGCGGGTACACACCCTGCCCGTTCAAACTTGCCCGATGCCTTCCTTTCCACGTGATTTCGGTCTCCGCGCGGAGCCTGAGGAGCAGATCCAGTTTCTCGCTGAACAATGTGTCATAGTTCTCGAGGTCGTAACCGAACAGGGGAAACGACTCGATGAATGACCCGCGCCCGACAATCATTTCCGCCCGCCCATGCGAGATCAGGTCGAGGGTGGCAAAGTCCTGAAACACCCGCACGGGATCGTCGGAACTCAGAACCGTGACCGCGCTGGCGAGCCGGATCATCCGGGTTCGCGCCGCCGCCGCCGCAAGAATCACCGCAGGAGCCGACGACAAGTATTCCTTCCGGTGATGCTCCCCCAGCCCGAAAATATCGAGCCCCACCTGATCGGCCAGCGCTATCTCCTCGAGCAGATCGCTCAGGCGCTCAGCCTCGCTCATGCGCGCACGTTTGGCCGGGTCAAAACTCGTTTCGACAAAACTGTCGAAGCCCAGTTCAAAGCCCTCCCTTCGAGGGACGGGCCTGAGTGCAGTGGTATCCCCGTTCGTCGTCGGCAGGGACGTCAATTCAGACTTGGATGGCATGGAAGTCATTCGCGAAACGCAGCCATATTTCATTAAATGTCAAAATCAGCCTGCACCCCTCCGCATTGCTCGAATCGTGATTGCATTCGCCAATTCTTTGATCGCAACCGCCTCGGCCTCGGCCCAGTCTGGCGACGATGAATATCAGCTACCTCATCAGTGTTCTCTGCCTCATCCTCTGGATCGTTGCGCTCGTCGACTGCATCCGAAGCAGCAACCCAAACAAGATCATCTGGATCATCGTGATCATCCTGGTCCCGTTCCTTGGCTCCATCCTCTACTTCCTGTTGGGGCGAAAAAAGGCATAGAGGCTCGGCACTTCCGCCTTCGCGGGGTGTGGCCCGGCCTGTTTGGCATCAAATCTCACGCGAATCGCCGTATCCCCCCCCCAGCACCTGAAAAAGCACGACCGTGTCAGCAAGACGCTGTGCCCGCGCGGCGGTCACCAGGCCTTCCTGCTGCAGGGCGTGCTCCTTCGCCGCAAGCACACGCGGATGGCTGGCTGTCCCTATCGCATGCTGCCGTTCAACCAGTTCAAGGGCCCTGGATGCGGCACCACTCGCTTCTTCAAACGATGTCAGAATCTCCGCATCATGATGTGCGGCGCGCATGGCATCTGCCACCTCGCGAAGTGCGTCGAGAACAACCGCCTGGTAGTTCATTGAAGCCGCCTCAAGCGCCGCCAGCGATGCACGCCTCTCTGCCGGAAGGCCGGGATTGAGCAATGGCTGAGTCAGTTGTCCTATCACGCTCCAGATCGCAGCGCCTCCCCCAAAAAGGGAGTCCATATTCATCCCCTGTGAACCGAGCGTCGCACTGAGGTTGACCTGCGGATAGAGCTTCGAGATGGCCACCCCATACTCGGCATTGGCTGCATGAAGAAGCGCTTCCGCCGCCTGTATGTCAGGCCGATGGCGGGCCAGCGCGGAAGGCAACACCACGGGCAGATCGCCCGGCAGCAAAAACTCGCCCAGATTGAAAGCCGGAACCGCCGCGCTCCCCGGCGCTCGTCCCGCCAGCATCGCAAGGGTGTGATCCTCCTGTTCGATCTGACGTTGAAGCTGGTGCAGTGTGGCCCGCGTCTGCTCCGTCCGCACCCGGAGGGCCAGCATCTCCTCCTCCGATGCCAGTCCAATGAGGACTTGCCCTCCGACAAGTTTCTCCTGCTCGATCTGCACGTCCAGTATCGCCAGGGTCGCCCTGCTCTGATCCGCCAAACTCGCCCGCCTGATCGCAGTCAGTGTGATGCCGGCCGCCAGCCGCAGACGCGCGTTTTCCATTTCATGGTATCGATGGTCCACACGAGCGGTCAACGCCTCAAGTGTTCTCCGGGTTCCGCCGGAAAGATCCAGGCGATGGCGTATTTCCAAGCCCGCCGTATACAGACTGAATTCACGCGGGTTTCCTGCAATTCCCAGCATGCCCGGATTCATGCGCTGCCGCTGCGCCGACACACCCGCATGGATGCCCGGATAGGTCCTCACCGCTGCTTGCGCCATCCGGATTTCTTCCGCCTGCCGTAGGGTCGCTGCGGCTGCCGCAAGCGTCGGACTGGCAAGAAACGCACCCTCAATATAGGCATCAAGTCTCGAAGATCCCAGCCTCCGCCACCAACGTGCGTCGACCACCTCTCCAAGATGGAATTGCTGGACTCCTCCCTTCCCGATCGCATCCGTCCCAACCTGCCCGGACATCGGCACCGCCGTGTAGGTCACCTCGCTGATCGGAGCCGGTCTTACAAAGTCCGGTCCGCTCGCACAACCTGCGAGGAGCGAGACGCTCGCGCTCAGAATCACCAATGAAACCACGCCCGCATTCATGGCGCGTGTCTCGCTGCAAGGTGACGGCGCGCACCCATCCGCACGATCGAGGACTTCACCAAACTCATGATCGATCCCCGGACATTAGCACGACGATTCACGGCGCCTCCATGGCAGCATGCGACGAAGCGCGTTGTCGCGCAGCAGGTAGTGATGAAAAAGCGCCGCTGCGGCGTGCAGCCCAATGAGATAGTAGCCGACAATGCCGATGATTTCGTGAATATCCTCATACCGATCGGCAAGCGCCTTGTTGGGCCCGATGAGAGTCGGCAAATGGATGCCGAAGAACGGAACACTCCTGCCTTTGGCATTCAGTGCGAGCCATCCGAGCACAGGCATGGCGACAAGAAACGCGTACAGAGCAAGATGCATCGCCCTGGCAAGGAACCCCTGCCAAGCCGGCGGTGCCGGATCAATGGGAGGCGCGCGAAAAATCCAGTGAAGGAGCAGTCGCGCAAAAACGAGCGCAAACACCAACATCCCCAGCATGAAATGCCAGTCCTTCATGGCCTCCCGCGCGCTGCTGCCCTTCGGATAGATTCCACGCATCTCAATCAGCGCATATACGGCGACCATGAGGATCAGCATCCCCCAGTGCATCCAGATCGACAAGGGGTGGAAACGGTCATGTGACCTTTCGGTGGTATTCTTTGTATGCATGAGCTTGCTCCTTCTTGATTTTGGGATTCTCCAACGGTTTCCTTTCATGACGACTGACCACCGTGGTCAGTCAAAGCTGCGACCCTCCCCCGCCTCCTCGTGCGTCACGCCATCACGGATATGGTAGATCCGCTTGAATGTAGGGATGATCTTTTCGTCGTGTGTGACGACAATCACGGCGGTCTCAAAGCGCCTGGCCAGGTCATTGAGGATTCGAATGACCGCCAATGCCCGAACGGAATCAAGCGGCGCCGTCGGCTCGTCCGCCAGAATCACAGGAGGGCGATTGACGAGCCCCCGGGCAATCGCAACCCTTTGCTGTTCGCCTCCCGATAGCTGTGATGGCATGGCCCGACCACGATGCCCGATATCCAGCGCTGAGAACAATGCATGGGCCCTCCCCCGCGCCTCCCCATTGGACACGCCTGCGAGCATCGGCAGCAACGCCACATTGTCCGTGGCATCAAGAAACGGAATGAGATAGGGAGCCTGGAAAACAAACCCGATGTGATCACGCCTCAGCGCGCGGAGATCACGCACTTTCCATCCATTGTTGTAGATTTCCCTCCCGCCCAACATCATTTGTCCGCCGGTCGGATCAATCACCGCTCCCAGGCATTTCAGCAGGGTGCTCTTCCCAGAGCCTGATGGCCCGATGAGACCCACAACCTCCCCGGGACGGACCTGCATGTTGGCATCCTTCAGCGCCAGCACGGCTGTCCCGCCTTTGCCGTAGCGCTTGCTCAAACCACTGATTCTCACTCCTCGGTCACTCATTCTCAACCTCCTATCGCCACGGCGGGATCGACCTCGAGCGCCTTGCGAATCGCGACCAGCGATGCCACCGTGCAGATGGCCAGCACCGCAAGGAATCCAACAATCGCATCGGCTGGAACCAGCAGAATGTATTTTGGAAAATAGGGCGCGGAGAACGTGGCGGTGATCTTTCCAACCACGAATCCAATCACTCCCAGCACCAGGGACTGCTGCATGATCATGCCCGCGATTGTGCGATTGCGCGTGCCTATGAGCTTCAGCACCGCAATCTCGCGGATCTTGTCCATGGTCAGCGAATGAATGATGAAGGCGACAATGGCCGCGCTCACCATCGCAAGTATCACCAGAAACATGCCGATCTGTTTGGCGGACGTGGCGATGAGCTTTCCAACAAGAATGCCCTCCATCTGCGTACGATCATAAACAGTGAGCCGCTTCCAGCGCCGGATGTTTTCAGCAACCTCTCCGGGGGTGAACCCGGCCTGAATGCGCACCAAAACCGCATTTACCGAGCCGCTGCCGGTTTGTGATGCTAGAACAGCCTCCAGCAAACCCGGAGCACCCTCTCGATTGAAGGCAGGATTCGCCGCAGTCCGCCGCCGTTGCATCAGGATCGCATCGTTGTCCTTGAGGAACTGCGCTGTCTGCGCGTCCTTGAGCGGAATGAAGATCATCGGATCGCCATTGGACGATACAACCCGCCGGGTTAGACCAACGACAACGTAATGATCGCGCCGGATTTTCAGGGTGTCGCCGATTTTGAATCCGGCTGCGAGGTCGGCAACGGCCTCGAAATGTCCCCGGGTCAGGTGGCGGCCTGCAACGAGATAAGGAGGCCATCCAGGAAGCCCGGGCTCTCCTGCGGCGATACCCGCCACCATCGCCCGGACATCCCGATCACCTTTGCCAACCTGCATCGTCTGAAAGGTGACGTTGGCAGCCTGGGCAACCCCAGGCAGCACCCGAATGCTCCGCCAACTGTCATCAGGAATGCTGGACGCCTCCGCATAGGGTCCAAGGGTTTCCTTCTGCACAACCCATAGATCAGCACCACTGTTCTCCAAGAGTCCCTTGGCATCATCGACCATCCCCCGATACACGCCCGCCATGATCAGAGTCACGCCAATCAAGAGCCCAAGGCCAATCCCTGTGAAGATGAACTTCTCCCACGAGTGAAGAATATCGCGTCCCGCGAGACTGATCATGGCGTCATCTCCACCAGCCGTTTGACAACGCGACTCCTGCTTCGGGGTGTCAACACCTTCTCTCCGTACACAACAACCTGATCCCCTATGGTCAGTCCTTGCATCACCTGTACGCGGCCATCCAAGTCCGCACGGCCGGTAATTACCGGTCTGAATTCGATGCCTTTCTCGGTAAGAACCCAGACACCGCGTCTCCCATGGAATGTCCGGATTGCAGCATTCGGAATTACCGGGGACTCCGGCAACGCCGGAAGCATCAGTGTTGCCTCCACCAATTCACCCACGGGAGGTATTGGCGAAACTTCTGATTCAAACACGATCTTCGCCAGCGTTTCTTCCGTCACAACATCAGCCTGGGGCTCAACCCAAAGCACGCGTCCACGAATGCGGGCATCCCTTCTCGAGCGCAGGACAATGGTGGCGGGCAGCCCGGCCGCCAGACCTTCCGCACTGATCTGGTCAAAACGGGCATCCACCCAAAGGCTCCGTGGGTCGATCAATTCGATGACCACCTGTCCTCCAACCACCGTGGATCCCGGTTCGGCGTGACGGGCAACGACCAGCCCGCCATCACCGGGGGCCACCAATCTTAGATTGTTGCGCTGCGCATGCAGTGCCTTGAGTTCCGCTCGCAGGCGATCGATCGCGTCATGGGCCGCCTGCAAGGCGGCGCCGGCCACATCCTCTTCCTGCTGTTTCGACGAAACGGACTCCTCGCTCGTGCCGCGAATCACCAACGACTGCTCGTATCGCCTCGCCTGAGCATGCGCAAAGGCCAGTCGAGCCTCCGCCTGCCGGAGAACCGCCTCGCCACCTCGAATTGCAGCCTCCTGCCCCAGAATTCGAGCATCCAAATCCACAGGGTCCATCTCACCCAGCACCTGCCCTCCACTTACGCTGTCACCAACATTGACAGTGACCCTTAGGATCCGTCCCGCCTGCACCGGCCCGATCTTGTATCGATGCCGGGCCTGCACGGTGCCCATGCCATAAATGGCGGGAACGACTGCCCTGGACTCCACCTTGGAAACCGTCACAGCCACTCGCGCCAACGGTCCGGAACGAATGACCACAAAGGCAAAGAGCACGGCAAGCGATGCAAGGACAACAAGCAGCACGACCGTGCGACGTTGCAAGCGGGGCCATTTCATGACGCGCTTTCTATGCCACGACGATAAATCGCAAATGCCTTTGCTGACTCGCGCCGGATTTGCGCAACGTCTCCTGCCAACAGTGACTGCATCACTAAACCCTGGATCATGCCGATGAACTGACCCGCGGCAGCATTCACATCCAGACCAGCATCCAATTCACCCATTGCCTTGCCAGCCTCAAGAAGGCGCTGCAGGCGCTTGAAGTAATTTCCGACGAGCTGCCTCACCGCGCGCTTGGGCAAGGTGTCCTCCGGGCGCTGAAGTTCTCCGAAGAGCATCCTGGGAACCCCGGGATGTCTGGACACGAAATCAATGTGTGCCTTGAAGATGGCTTCAAGTGAAGCGACCGGGGAGGCTTCATCCTTTGTCGCCCGATCGACCCATGCCAGCATGCGCTCGCCCACCCAGATCATCACGGACTTCAGGATGTCATCCTTGGTGGGGAAATGACGGAAAAGCGCACCCTGCGTGAGCCCCATGCGCTCCGCAATCGCGGCTGTCGTGATGTCGCTCGGGTTCTGCCGCGCCGCCAGATCCACCACGGCCGCCACCGTAACTGCGCGCCGCTCCTCCGCGGAAAGGCGCGGACGGGATTTAATTGCCTCTCCTTTCTCCATTTTCAAATAGTAAGTAAGTACTTACTATCTTTCGTCAATGGTAATCCTCTGCATGCCTATCATCAAAACCCATTCAAACGGCCGTCGTACCACCCCGGGCTTGCAGTGCTTTCAGTCCGTCCGGCACTTCGACTGCCTCAGGCACCGCATCAACGGCATGCTGAGTGTGCCTCAGACACCAACGAGGCGGAAGTGAATGCGACTTCGCCTCCGCCGCCCAGGCTGGTGTCAAGCGCTGGGCAACGCGATGCCATTGGACGAATCAAACTCAGACAATCTTGTCAGACTCTGCGGCGAAGGATTGCCATGCCAAGCAGGCCGACTCCAAGCAGCACAATTGTCGCTCCCGCATCCGGCACCGATGTCGTCGGGTTGCCCACGACGACATTCATGCTCACATAATTGCAAGGGCGTCCAAACCACTTTATAAAACGATTGCGGAATAACGAAACTTCGGAGCGACAATGCGCGATTGGAAAGGGCTTCAGAGTGGCCTGTATCGGGGATTGAGTAGTGGTGGGTAATCTTGTTGTAGGGTCAGGAAGACGCCCGGAAAATTGTTTAAACTTATGCTTGAAGATGCATTGAGGGTCAGGTTGGGGCCCCATATGGAGCACATTTCTGATCCTGTATTGAGGAAGACGTTTTTCGCGCCCTTGAGCAATGCCCTGGCTGCGTCGCTGCATCAGCGGGACTGCCGGGCGTTCACGGACGCCGAGTTTCTTGAACTCGGCGCGACCCGGGTGATTTGCGATCCACGCAGTGGTCGAGGATTCCTTCAGCAGATTGGCGTGCACATTGAATCGTGCCCGCAGCGGAGCAGCTTTTTCGAGCAACTCAAGAGCATGCGGCGCCTGCAGATGCTCTCCGACGTGACCGAGCGGGTTGCGGCAACGATGGCGCCACGGGCGGAGATGCCGGAAGAGCTCGCCAATCACGAACTGTACGCCGGCGATGGTCATTGGCACGGTGCCGCCACGCATGATGCGAAGATCGATGATCGGCGCTGGGCGGTCGGCCATGTTTACGCTCTGAACCTGCGCACCCGCGCCCTGCATCACCTTGATCTGACTCAGGGCAAAAAGGAGCACGACATGTCTGTGCTCAAACGGCTCGGCGCGGACATGCTTCGAATGGGTGCGAAGAAGCGTCAGCGCGTCATCTGGGTGTGGGACCGTGCTGGCATAGACTTCGAGCTCTGGCAAAACTGGAAAGCCACCCGCGGCATCTACTTCATCTCGAGAACCAAGGACAACATGACTTTCACCACGGTGTCTCAAGTAGCTCCTGATCCGGACCGCCCGATCGACCCGAATATCCTCTCGGACGAGCGCTGCTTGAGCGGCCAAGGCACCGAGGTCCGCCTGATTCGATATCGCGATCCGGTGGGCGCAACGGTGTACGAGTTCGTCACCACCGCATTCCACCTGCCCGCCGACATCATTGCCTGGCTGTATAAAGCGCGATGGAACATCGAGAAGGTCTTCGATCAGCTCAAAAACAAGTTCGACGAGTCCAAGGCTTGGGCAACCAGCGATACGGCGAAATCCATCCAAGCGAAGTTCCTTTGCCTGGCTCACAACTTGCTCGAGCTGTTTGAGGTGCACTTGGAAAACGACTATCGGATTCGCAACGAAGCCGGCCTGCAACGTCGTGAAAAAAGGCTCGCCGAACACACTGCCGTTGCCCGGAAAAAAGGGTACGCCGTCTCAGCCCTGCTAACCAAGCTATTCCAGCCTCTACAATGCAGTATAAAACTCATCCGATGGCTTCGCTCCTACTGGTTCTCCAGCGCCCCTCTATCGCAGATCCTGCCTGTCCTGGCCCGCTCCTACGCACATTCCTAGCCTCCCACATTGGACACCCTTGCATAATTGTTTAGCTGGGAATTTGGCGAAAGTGCGGAGGGTGAAACCCGGAGACGGAAACTATACTCACCCAACGCATTGGGATTAAACACATCCGCGGGAGCGGAAACAAGGGAGGGGATATTCATGCCGAGATATCCAAATGTCGGATTTTCCGAGCCTTGGACAATAGTGCCAAGTCCGCCGATTGTATTCAGGTTCAGCGTTCCAAAGCCACTTGCCGAACCGGACGCTGGATTGAATTCGTAATCAAGTCTGAAGTCATAGCTGGCCAAAGTCACAATGCTGCCCACAGGTCCGGAAACGCTGACATAGTACGCAAAGTTCCATGTGGCGGTCGTGCCAATCTGATTTGGCGTTCCATTGTTGGTGCCAGGCGTGGCAAAAAAGGTGCCCGCCCCGTCGTTCGTCAGCGCCGGGTTGCTGTAACGCTGGTGGGCGGTCAAGCCAATAGTCACTGTTCTCCCTTGGTCACTGAACACGCTGAAAGCCGTCGGATCAGTCGGAATGCCCGAACCGCCGAAGGTGGCACCAGAAAGATCGCCAAACGTCTGGTAGTTGGGCGTCAGCGCAAACGCCGCGGAAGCGGAAAAGAGAGAGCATGCAAGCAAATGCGGAATGAATTTCATGATGACTGAATTGAAGGGTTGAAGTGGATGCTCGGAGCCTAGCAATACGCATACCGTTCTCACAGAAGTCGACGCCCTAGCCTATTAATATAGTTTAAAACTGTCATGATCAATTGTTTAGCCGATTTATGATTTGCTGGCTCTTTGGGAAATAATCTCTCGCGGTATCGAAAATACGTAAGTTTCCCAACAGTATTTGAGCAGGTTTAAGTACAAACTCATCCTAAAATACTATTAATAAATAACTTAGGACATTATTACTTCTTGTAATTTATTCCGACGCTACTGTCCAACAACGACTTGCATCCATAATTATATTCTATTGAAAAACTATTTGTCGATCTGAGTAGCATCCCTTCACTCAGGATCCACAACATTCCTCGTACGGAACTCCCGATCAATTGGCCGCATCAATTGCCCCGTCAGCCAATGGACTTGGGGCCCTTGATTGGGGGAAGCTCAACGCAATGCGCCGCTCCCTGAAGTGATGGCCTCCATCCTTACTTCGTGTGTCTTCATCCAATCAACAGCGGGCACCGGCTCGTACCCCGGGGCCTCGATCGTGAAGGGAAACCAGTTCGTACCCGACAGGCGCTTGAGGATGATTTCATTTCGATCGATCGAAAGTGACAGGATCAAACCCTTGATGTGGATCCGATCGATGGTGAGCGACGGAAACGCAGCCGGAAGTTTCGGCTCGATGCGGCATCCTTCCGCTGTCGGCGAGAAACCCGCGAACCCCGTGAGCATCATCTGCGGAACCAGCATCGACTCGAAAAACTCCCGGTCCATCCCGAGCCCCCCGGCGGTTCCATCACCCTGAAGCCCCACTCCCTGCCTGCGATAGTACTCGCGGTATCCACCGGCAGCCTGCACCTCCTCGAACCAGCGCAGGATGTCCTGCAGGCGTGACCAGGCGTTGTCCGGACCGCGAACGCGGATGCGTGATGTCAGGTCCATCAGCGACCACCCCAGCACCGCGCCGCCATCCTGAACCTGTCCGCCAAACGGAATCGTGTCCGCCTTGTTCCAGCGCCAGAAGTAATAGTCGATGTTGCGACGGGTCGTGCTCCGCGGTCCAAATCGGAAATGATAGATGCCGGTCCCGACCGACGTATCTCCCGGGACAATCCTTTTTCCTTCGATCCAGTCCATGATCTCCGCCGCATGGGCGTCGGTCGCGAAACCATAGTGGATCGCATCCGTGTTGAGAAACGTGAAGCCGTAGTCCGCGCGCACGCCATGAATGTCCGGCCCGGCGACAAACCGGCCGGTTTCCCTGTTCCAGAAAACGCGATTGCCCTCCGCCTTCACGTCCGCCGCGTGGCGTTCAAGCTGCACGGGATCAAATCGTCCGCCACCCGCTGCGAGCCCCCACTCGGGATGGCGATCCAGCGCCCTCTCCAGCATGGCGAATTTCCGCAGTGTATCATAATATCGGATACTGGCGTACGCGTCCTTGTGGCCGAAAGGCAGTAGATCCCAGTAGTTGTTCCCTATTCCCCTGCCCGGGATCATTCGCGCCGAGCCATCGGCATTGCGCTCGATCCCGGATCGTCCGTCGTGCCCCACCCAGGGGGTGAGCACGCAGTTGTTCTCATGCGTCCTGAACTCGCTCTGTGCAAATCGGAGCGCCTGACGAAGCCGCGAAAGGCTTCCACCGAGAAAGTCCACATCGCCCGTCCAGAGAAAGTAGTCGATCGCACCGCGGATAAAATCGAAGTTGTTGATGTTGTGACGCGTGTCGTACTGGGAAAAGACCGCCTGGAGCAGCAACTGGCCGTGCGGCGATTCATTTGCCAGGCGCAGGCGAAGACGGGCGATCTTTCCGGTCCACTCCGGATGCCGGTAAACCGGCACCATCGCACAATCCGCCTCGCCCTCCTTCACATCGGCTGGCGGCACCAGCATGCGACGCGATGTCGAGAACCCGTCATCGCCTTCGCGCTGCCATTCCAGAAAGGCCTGCGCGGCGCCAAGCCCCTCCGCATGCCACCGCAACTGGACAAAAGGCGACTGGAACGCATCGAAGTTCATCGCTGGCGTAGCGAGGCTTGCGTCCGCAGCCGTGACCTTCAGTCGGCAGCCCTCGGAATCGAACTTCACGAACTCGACGCCGCGCAGCTCCCATCCCTTCAGGTCCTTGCTCACTGGAGCGCCCTTCTGCAGCACGGCGGATTTCGTTCCCCGGTCGGAAAAATGGATGCCAGCCGCGCCTGCATTGTTCACCCAGTAGGGAAACGGCCACCCCAGCACATGTCCGATGCCCGGGTGTTGGTGCGTGGCAACATAGCCTTCACGATCAATGATCTTGTTGAGAAACGAGCTTCGCAGCCGCTCGGAGATCGTCACCTGGTTGTTGCACACACGCAGCTCCTCGGTATCCGCCCACAGGCAGGGCCCGGTCAGCCATTCATCCCACAACGTGCAGAGCGGAACCTGTGGATCGCCATTCGGGTAGTCCAGCCACACCGGGGGATAGTGCAGCCGGTGCATGGCGTTTAAAGCCTTCATCTCTCGCTCAAGACCCGGCACGAAAAACTGCGGAAACTTTCCCTCCACCGCATCCGCATGCAACGCCCGTCCCGCCCCGCCAGAGAGCACCAGAATACTCGCGATCCGAAGAACGAAAGGTAGCGAACTGCGTTTCATCTCCCCAGCATCTCCAAAGCGGAGGGAAAACCTCAAGCCAGCGTTCCGCAATTCGCACGGCAGTGCGTTCAACCTGGTCAGCAGCGGGATTCTCACCGCCAATAGCCTCATCCTCAAGCCGCCTCGTACCCCGCGTTTGCGTGGATTGTGACACCCCGTTTTTCGGGATACTCTAATTCGCGACAACTTCAAACGCCCCCGGTCAGCCACGCATTCACCGCTTCACCACGCTCATCTTCGATTCGCCCATGAATATCCGCACGCTGCTCTCCACGCTTCTCCTTGTTCCCGCATCCTACGCCGCAAGTCCTGCGGGCGTGAAATGGCATCCCGGCCACTATGTCTTTGTGGGCGGTGACAAGCTGTCTGAGAAAGTGCTGACGCTGCCACACTTCCGCGGCGTTCAGAAGATTTACTCCTGGCGCGAGTTCGAGCCTGAAAAGGGACGCTACGACTTCTCCGAACTCCGGGCGGACCTCGCGCTCGCCAGGAAGTATAACCGGCAAATCGTGATGCAGTTCACGCACAAATCGTTTTCACGGGGGCAGCGCAGCGTGCCCGATTACATCACGGGACCTGAATATGGCGGCGGTGTCTACGCCACTGTGCAGGGTGCTCTGAATCCTGTCCTTTGGAACCGAAACGTCGCTGATCGTCTCGACGCCGTGATCATCGCGCTGGGACGCGAATTCGACCGCAATTCGAACCTCGAGGCGGTCAACCTTCCCGAGAGCGCTCCCAATGCCTACCTCGACAAGTCCCCTCAGGCCGGCGTCGAGACCTACACCGATCAGGTCTATCTCGAAGCACTCAAGCGGACCATGACCACCCTGCGGCACGCGTTTCCCGACACAGTCGTGATTCAATACACCAATTTTCCCCCATCGCTGCTGGATGAGCTGACCGACTACGAAAAGGAGATAGGCGTGGGCATGGGTGGACCGGATGTTTATCCCGGCGTATCGCCCTCCCTCAAGGATCCCAAGAAAGGAGTCTACCGCCTGTATGCAAAGTTGGGAGGCACCGTGCCCATGGGGGCCGCCGTTCAGTCGACCAACTACCGCGAAGCGGACAAGAAGCGCTGGCACCTGCAGCGCGGCGACAAGACGCTCAACGGCAGTCCGATTGTGATAACTCCGGAGGACGAAAAGCTTTTTCCGATCAGCGCACATCTCAAACTCGCGCGCGACACACTCAAACTCAACTACCTGTTCTGGGCGACCAGTCCCTCCGACGGCTTCGAGGCCGTGAAGAAATTCCTAGCCCGGCCGGAACTGGCCAACGACCCCGCTGGCGGACTCAATGCCACGCTCCCACCGAAAGCCTTTCTCCGCTGATTCGGCGGCAAATCCGCGGTTTCATTGAAAACATCCGTCGATTTGCGCGCACCCGCCACCGTTCCGAGTTTGTCCAGAACGCCGTGAGACTTGTGCCCTCCGCTCCAAGAATACGAGAGATGATTCGCAACAACGCCGGCATGCGCGTATTCGTCCTGACATGACAATCTCCTCAAACGAGGTCTGCCGCAGCCTTCGCCGCGCGGGATCAATCCTCTCATCGCTGATCGTATCGGGCTTGCTCCTGGCGGCACCGTTGCGCGGTGCGGAATCTGATGCTGCATCTGCGCGCCCCAACGTCGTGCTGATCGTCGCGGACGATCACGGGACCGAAGCGCTTGGCTGCTATGGCAATCCGGTGATCAAAACGCCCGCTCTCGACGCGCTGGCAAGCGAGGGCATCCGTTTCACCGAGGCTTTCTGCACAACGTCAAGCTGCAGCCCATCGCGCGCCGTCATCCTGAGCGGGCTTCAGGACCATCACAACGGCATGTACGGGCTCCAGCATCAGGTTCATCATTTCCAGTCCTTCGATTCAGTGAAGAGCCTGCCCGTGCTTCTCTCACACGCGGGATATCGCACCGCCCGCATAGGCAAATACCACCTGGCGCCGGAGGCCGTGTACAAATTCGACACCGTGCTGTCGGGCGGCGCAGCCAATGATCCTGAATCAATCGGCCGAAGCCCCGTTGAAATGGCGGATGCTGCCAACAATTTCCTGAACGCGGACGACAGGCGTCCTTTCTTCCTCTATTACGCGACGGATGATCCGCATCGGGCGAATGCGGTCCTTCCCAACGGACGCCCCACCTTCGAGACGTACCCGCTTCCCAACAGCTTTGGCAACCGTCCTCAAGGCTATCCGGGAATTACGCCTGTAGTCTACTCTCCGGACAAGGTCATCGTGCCACATTTTCTTCCAGACACGCCGGAATGCCGGAGCGAACTTGCGCAATATTACCAGGCCGTCTCGCGCCTCGACCAGGGAGTCGGCCATCTGATCAATCTCCTCAAGGCTGCCGGAAAATACGACAACACGCTCATCATCTACATCTCTGACAACGGGGTGGCCTTCCCCGGTGCAAAAACCACGCTCTACGATCCGGGCATCAGGCTTCCCTGCATCATACGCAGCCCCCGCCAGCCCAGGCGCGGCATTGTGGAGGACGCCATGATTTCATGGGTCGATCTCGCTCCGACGATTCTCGATTTTGTCGGAGCACCCGCCTCGCCGGACGGTTTTGACGGCCGTTCATTCCGCGCCGCACTCGATGGAGGCAGGCTGACAGGCTGGGACGAGATTTATGGGTCCCACAGTTTTCACGAAATCACCATGTACTACCCGATGCGCATGCTGCGCACCCGGCGCTACAAGCTGATCTGGAACATCGCAAGCGGCCTCACGTACCCCTCGGCGCTCGACCTGATCGAATCACCGACATGGATAAGCGCCGAGAAATCCGGCACCGGCACCTTTGGCCGCCGTCGCATTTACGACTACCTGCATCGTCCGCGTTTCGAACTCTACGATTTGCAGCGGGATCCGGATGAGGTGGTCAACCTGGCAGATGATCCCGCGAGCGATTCCCTGAAGAACGAGCTCATTTCAAAACTCAAGGCGTTCCAGTCCAAAACCCGGGACCCTTGGTTCCACAAGTGGACGTATGAATAAAGTCGCTCTGATCCCGGACTTTCCCGCCAGGTGCGTCGACTCACACTTGCGCCGGACGCAGATACGCGCCACTCGCGAGCAACTCGGCCTGAAGTTTCCTCACGTCGATTTGATCGGGTGAAACGCCCGAGCGGATAGCCTGCCTGGCCGCGCGCCCCGCTGCCTCGCCCATCGCCATGCAGGTCGCCATCACACGAATGGCGCCCATCGCCTCGTGCGTGGTCGAAATGCAACGTCCCGCAACAAGCAGATTCCTCACCTTCTGCGGCACCAGGGAGCGGTAGGGAATGTCATAGCAGTCACCGCACCAGATGAGCGTGCAGCCTTCGTCGCCCGGTCGATGGATGTCGATGGGATAACTGGCGACCGCGATGCTGTCGTCAAAATGCCTGCACCCCAGCACATCCTCCTGCGTCATCGTGTATTGTCCGACGATTCTCCGCGTCTCCCTGATTCCCAGAAACGGCGCGGTCTTTGCGAAATAGCAGTCTTCAAAACCCGGAACATAATTCTTCAGATAGACGTGGATGTCATCGATCTGGCGCCGCGCCTCGATCTCCCCCGCTGTCAGGCTGCGTGCGTCGGTTCCGTCCGTGCCGGCAACCCGCGTCATGTTGATCCAAACCTCACCCTCGCGAAGTCCGGTGATGATGATGGTGCGTTCGTTCGGGATGTTGAGTTTCCGTTCGGAGCGCGCACGGGCAATCAGCTCGCGCAGGCCCACAACGATGAACTGGTTGTTCTGGCCGAAATACTCGGCGGGAATGAAGTCGGTCAGATACGTCCGCGTGTGGTGCGCGATGCTCATGCGAAGCTTCTCGGTGTCGACGCCCGCAAGGCAGAACATCAGCGTCGGCGGCTGCATGCCGCCCGTTTCCCTGCTGCCTTTCTCGCAGGGCACACCCGCCCGGTACGCCACATCGGCGTCGCCCGTGCAGTCCACCACGATCCGGGCGAGCACGGCCTCGCGCCCGCTCTTGCTCTCGGTGATGATGCCGCGGATCACATCGCCGTCCATGATGACGCCGGCGCAGAAGGTGTAGAAGTTCACGTCGACCTTCGCCTCGGTCAGCATCTGCAGCGCGACCGTCTTCACAGCCTCGGGCTCGACCAGCGTGATGCCCATGTGAAGAGGACACCAGCGGTGCTCGCTCGCCCCTTTGACGAGGCGCAGGCGGTCAATGAATTTCTGGGGCAGCCCCTGGATGATCTGGTTCTTCTTCTGCCCCAGAAAGCCCAGCACTGGCAGACCGATCGTCATGTTGCCGCCGACAAAACTGCGGCTTTCGATCAACCCCACCTTCAGCCCATCCTCGGCCGCGGCAAGCGCCGTCGTGAGGCCTGACGGGCCACCCCCAACGACGAGAACGTCGTACTCTTCTCGAACCGGAACCGAGCGTGCGGGTTCACGAATGGATGATTGCAATGCTGGCTTCATGCGGAAAACTTCGGCCTTGGTTGATCAATGGGAGGCTGCCGAAAACAGGTCCAGGGGCGGCAATGCCGCCGATGGGAAAGCCGCCCGCAGCCAGGCGGCCAGCGTCGGTGCAATGCTGCGCATGTCGATGACGCCAATGTCTCCGGTCCGGATGCCTGGGCCGGCCAGCAGAAAGGTTGAATTCATCTCCGGGTGCGTGGGCACGTGCCCGTGGGTGCCCGCGTCGCGCAGCTCAACCAGGCCCGATCCAACAAGACGTGAGCTCGATGTGAAGCTGGGCTTCAAATCCAGCCAGAACTCGGCCTGCGCCGTGCCGCCGAGGCGGGCGATGGCGTCCCGGTCAAGGATCGCATGAATGCCATTGGCCGGATCGGCGGCCAGGCGATCGAGAAACACCTTCACGCGCTTCCTGGCTTCGGCATCCCTGGGATCCTTCATCACAATCGCCACCGAGCCACTCGAAAGCCAGGGCATCGCGACCCAGTCCTTTACGCCGGCGGCTTCGATCGTGGCGCCGCCGCCCTTGAGTTTGACGAGCCCTTCCCGGACAAAGGCCGCATCGATGGCAAGGGCATGATCAACGGCGGAGAAGCCGTGGTCCGACACCACGCAGACCGCGGCATCCGGGTGCGCACCACGCATGGCATCAACCGCCTCACCAACCATCGCGTCGATCTCCTCCAGCGCGTGCTTCGCCTCACGGGAGAAGGGCCGATGAGCGTGCTGCTCGTGATCCAGCGCAACCAGATGCACAAGCAGCACCCGTGGACCATGCTGGCGGATGATTTCAAGAAGGTACCGGGTGCGCGACCAATCCCGGCGCGTGCCATCCTTGGCATCATTGATGTACACACCCGCCTTTTTCGCCAGCGCGTCCATGAATGCCCCTCCGGCAAATCCGCGGATGATCTTGACGTCCTCGCCGGTTTTTGTGCCGGCAAACTCAGGAATGTTGTACTTGATGCCGGGTGCCCCCACCGTTACCGGCCAGCTCACGCTTCCCACTTCATAACCGGCGGCGGTCGCCGCGTCCCAGATCGCCGGCACCTTTATCTCGTCGTTGTACCAGTACCACCGGTTGACCGCCTTGTCGTTCGGATTGAAGGGCCTGTTGGCCGCAACGCCATGCACCGCCGGCCAGTTGCCGGTGACAACACTGGTGTGGCTCGCATATGTGACCGATGGCAGCACGCCGCGCACGCCCGAGGCATGCGCGCCTTCCTTCCAAAGTTCGCGCAAACGGGGGATCTTCATCCCGTTCTTGTCGGCCTCACTGATGTAGTCGGGACGCAAACCATCGATCGATATCAGAAGCAGGCTTCGATCCGGAGCCGCGGTTAACGCGGATGCCATTCCTGCGACGCAGACCAGTATGTGAATCATCTTCATGGGAGTGCTGCGCGAGGCCGCTCGGGACGCACCAGGGTCCAAAGGATAACCGTCGCAATCGGGTGAAGCAAGGCCATGACCGCAAATACGCGGGCCGGTCCAAGCGTTGCCATCATTTCACCCACAAAACTGTTGAAGACAACGGCTCCCGCCGCGCCGCATCCTCCGGCGATGCCGAGCACGCTCGCGACGTTTGCCGTGGGAAACGATTCCGCGATGACAACACTGAGGCTGAACAACCAGCTCAGGCACGCGGCGGCCACCAGGCTGAAGATCAGGAGTGTCGCAGCGGGATGCGGAAAATGGGGCGTCAGGGCACACAGCGGCGCCAGGCAGGCCATCGCCGTGAGCATGCGTTTGCGGGCATCAAGGGGCGCACGGCCCCTTCTAACCATCCAGTCCGACCAAGCGGCGCTGCCAATCCCTCCGAGATCCGCCGCAAGAAAGGGAATCCATCCAATCATGCCCACCTGCGCCAGCGACAATCCCGACTGTTCCTGAAGGTAACCCGGCAGCCAGAAGAGACAAAAATACCAGACCGGATCACTGATGAAACGAATCAACAGGATACCCCACAGTGTCCGCGTCCGCCACAGATCGAGCCACCGGAATCCGACCGCCGCGCCGCCGCCCACTCCCCCAGTCGTCGATTGCTCCAGAATCGCGGTCGGAGGATCTCGATAGATGACAAACCAGAGCAAAGCGATCAGAAGGCCCAGCGCGCCCGGCACAAGAAAGGCGCTGTGCCAGTTGAACGAAAGCGCGAGCCACGCGACCAGCGGCGGCGCAATAATCGCCCCAAAGGTCCCCCCGGCCACACACACGCTGTTCGCCGTCGCACGGAGTGAACCGGGAAACCAGAGGGTCACCGCCCTCAATTGCGACGGAAACGCCGTGGGTTCGCTCAGCCCGAGTAGTCCGCGAAAGACGGCGAAGGAACCGAAACCACGGGTCAACCCTGCTCCCAGGCAGGCCATCGACCAGGTGACAATGCCCGTGAGCATCACGATGCGCGCGCCAAATCGGTCCACCAGCCATCCGGCGACAGGGTACATCAGCGCGTAGCAGACCGTGAACACATTCACCAGCACCGCATATCCGCGATCGTCGAATCCAAACTCCGTCTTCAACGTCGGCTTGAGAATCGAGAGGATCTGCCGGTCGACATAATTGAGCACGATGGCCCCAAAAATGACCGCCAGAATGAACCAGCGCCGCCGGAGGGGCGATTCAAGAGCCTTCATGGCTCGACGGGTGGCCTCGCTGGGCCGTGTGGCGGGATGGATGCCATCCTGGAATCTGGGGCTAGAACAACAAATCCGTATAATTATTCAGCATTGTCATGCCAATTTCACGCCAGCTGCGCGGACTGAGTCAAGGACCTTTCCGAAATTGGCGGATCTGCGCTCCGGGCGCCTTCGTTGCGATGAGGACGCAGGCCCCCTACCAGGACCCGTGGTGCTCCGGTATCCTTGAAATGAGCGGAAGCGCGGCAACGAGGACGAGGGCCATCGTGGCATAGACCCAGGCCTGCGCCATGCCGGGAGCGTTCGCACCTGTGAGGATCGCCGTCGTCGTCGACACCGTGATGATCGAACCGATCTGAAGGCCCAGCGAACGGAGAGCCGCCAGCGTCGACGACCGGCGGGGCGCCAGTTGCAGCCCCGCATTGCGGCTCGCCGGATTTATGGCTCCGATGCCGACGCCGATGACGCCCGCCGCCGCGGCCAGCCAGGCGTGCGGCGACAGGCCCGCCGGTGGTGGCACTGCCAGCAGCGCCATTCCCGACGCAAGGATGACACTGCCGGCATAGAGTGGCAGCCGGTGACCCGTCCGGCGAAGCGCCATCGCAGCCACAAAAGAGACCACCACCGATGCGATGCCCTGGGCAAGCAGGAGCGTTCCCGAATCAAAGGCATTCAAGTGATACCGGTTGGTTCCGTAGAGCGGAATCAGCGCAACCGCACCCAGCATCATGCCATTGTGAATGACATTGATCAGATTCACCGCCCCAAAATTCGGCCCGCGAATCAGCTCCGGCGCAATCAGCGGATCCACCGCGCGATTGATGTGGCGAAAAAACAGCCTCAGGGAGGCGACAGCGGCAGCCGCGGGAACGAGGAAGGAAAGCGATAGCACATGAATTTCGGCACCACCCAGGTGACTCACCGCCAGCATCCCCGTGATCAGTCCGACGCCGAGCAGCGCAATGCCCGGGAAGTCCAGGGTGAAGTCCCTGGCCCGACGCCTGCGCGGGTCGCGAGGGATGTAGTGCAGCGCCGCGACCACTACAGCGATGCCGATCGGCACATTGACGTAGAACACCGCGCGCCAGCTCCAGTAGGTCACGAACAAGCCGCCGAATATCGGTCCAATCATAGAGCCGATCGGAAGGATGCTTCCAAAAAGACTCACAGCCCGATCGCGGGAATCCCCGAAATAGTCGACGATGATCGCCGTTGCCGACGGCATGAACCCCGCCCCTCCACCCGCCTGAATCGCACGCAGAGCAACGAGCACCGCGATGTTGTCCGCAAGTCCGCAGAGAAGCGACGCGGCGGTGAACGTGATCACCGATGCCAGAAACACGCGCCGGCGCCCAAAGCGCTCGCTGAGCGCCCCGCTGATCGGCAGCATCAACGCATAACCGAAGGAATAGGACGTGAGCGTCCACCCCGCCCAGTTCACCGTCGTGTCCATCGCCTGCTGCAGGGCATGCAGCGCCGTCGCCACGATCGTCGCATCGATCGAAACCATCAGCAGCGTCAGGGCGACGATCGTGAAAATCATGCCCCGTCGGACGGGGCGAGCGCCGACGTCTGTAATCTCGCTCACTCCGTCACAGCCCGCGTCATCCATGGGATTCGTTCCTTAAGTGTCAGTCGCCCCCACGCGATGCGTTTCATCGCGCTGGCCTGAGACGTCGCAGCGCAGATCCAGGCTCACTGGCTCGCCTGAACCGAAGCCCGCGCGCCCTGCCAGCCTTCACGCCACTGGCTCATCAATCTCGCCAGCACGCCGGCCTGCGCCGGATCATGGGCGATGTTGATGTTCTCCTGAGGGTCGGCGTCGGAATCGTACAGCTCCACCGCATCAATGATCGAATGATCGTCCCGATGGGTCCACACCGTCAGGCGATGATGATCCGTGCGCATGGAGTAGCCCATGAGCCGCAGGTTCCTTCCGGATCCGTCGCGTTTGACGCTGCGCGGATACTGGCTGAATGCCGCAGGTGCGAACGAATGGCTGGGATGCTCGAGAACGGGCTTCAAGCTGTTTCCCTCAAGATGCGAAGGCTCCGGCAGGCCTGCCAGATCGCACAGCGTCGGGTAGATGTCGACAAGCTCCGCAAGCGCGCGGGTGCGAGATCCCGCCGACGGGAGCCCCGGAGCGGAAATGACCAACGGCACCCGCGTGTCGTTCTCGACATTCGAGTGTTTTCCCCAGGCATCGTGCTCGCCGAGTTTCCAGCCATGATCGCCCCAGAAAACCACGATTGTATTCTCCCGGAGCCCCGTGCGCTCCAGTTCATCCAGAACGAGTCCCACCTGTGCATCGACATAACTGGTCGCCGCATAATACGCATGCTTCAGGCGGCGTGCGAGGTCGGGCGGAATGTCGCCCGCTGGAACGCCGCGGTAGGTGCGAATCTCACCACCACGCTGGATCGCATAGTCGGGCGCGCCTTTGGGATAGAAGGGATTGGGCGCAAGCTGGATCTTCGCGGGATCGTAGAGGTCCCAATACCGCTTCGGGGAAACGAATGACAGATGAGGTTTCAGGAACCCAACGGCGAGGAAGAACGGCTTCTTCCTGTCGGCCAGTTCCCTGAGTGTGTCCACCGCAAGCCGGGCAGTTTTCCCATCGGTGAAATAGTCGTCCGGCACATCCGCCCCTTCATAGACCGCGCCGCGCACCTTCCTGCCGCCGCTTTGCTCCCCCGGTTGAACCATGTCCGCGGGATTGGCGTACCATGGCGCCTTCGGCATGATGGAGGGCACGCTCCAGGTCGGCGGATCATCATAACCGCCATGATAGATCTTGCCGATGCTTTGAGTGAAATAGCCGTTGTTCTTGAAATGCTGGCCGAGCGTGACCACGTCGGGCATCGCCGTGCGGAAATGAGTCTCGAGATCCCAGACCTTCGTGGTGTCCGGACGCGCACCGGTCATGACACTGGAGCGCGACGGCGAACACACGGCCTGCTGCGCATACGCCCGCTCGAAGAGCACGCCCTGCGACGCCAGGCGGTCGAGATTCGGACTCACAACCTGCCCCCCATAGCAGGCCAGGTCGGGACGCATGTCGTCGGATACCAGGAACAGGACATTGGGACGTGATTTCGTGCCCGCCGCCGAAAGCGAAACATCAAGCGCGAACAGTCCCAAAACAAGCCAGACCGGTGTCAGGAATTTCATGGTGGTTATTTCTCAGCCTCGGATCCCGCCGACTGGGTTCAAGCCAACCGGTCGACAATCCTGACCGTACCCTATTCCACTGCCCGAATCCCGCAAGGAATCATTCCATCAGCCGCCTGCACGCCTTGCGCACGGATTCAATCGCCTGAAGCGCCCGGCGCTCCTCGAACCGAAACTCGGGCCCGAGGCCGCCACGCAACCCCACGCCACCGTGCGTGCCAGCCTCTCGAAGCGACTTTACAAACACGCGCCATCGACGCACCTGGCGCCGCGAGCGCCAAATGCACGACCTCCGCAAGCCAGGCGGTATGATCCGGAGTGATAGGTGACAGATTGTCCATGGTGATGGGTTACATTCTTGCCATCAAGAATGCATGTTTTCGGACATGCTCTAGACGGACAGCATGGCGAGACTGACAATCGGAGGCTTTCAAAAAGGGCGTATCGGGTTTTCATGGGTAAAACGTCCACAGCCGACCTTTCTTCGCATCGCCTCCGATGCTGGCCGGCTGTGGTGTTGCGCGCTACACAAAGGTCCAATTTTAGGCATCATAAAAGTGTAACCCATCACCCTGGACTGTTTGTCACCTATCACCGGATCAAACCCATTAAAATCCAATCCCCAAGCCAAAGGGGTCAAACCTCACTTTTCGCACTCCTCATCGTCCGGCGACTGCCGGCGATCTCATCGGCATGGAGATATTTCGAGGATCGATTCGCCGGCGTAATAGCACCTGCAGAGGGGCGCATCGGGGAAGTGGATTCGAGGCAAGCAGAACCCGCCCGGGGCATGACTGGCCGTGGTCGTTGACACCTCAACCGATTCCCACGATTCAATTCAATCGTCGGTCAGACCCTGACCGGAGCCATGCTGAACACCCCTTCAAGCCATCTGGCGGAGTGCCAGGACGGTCGGTGGCGCAGCGACAGGCCGAGCGGGAGGGACGGCTCTATGCCTTCTTTTGGCTGCTGCTTCCCGCGCTCCTGGCGGCTGAAGCGAAAGTCGGGCTGCCGCTGTCCCAGTATTCGGTCGCGACCGAATGCAGCATCGCAGCCCCGCCGGATGTGGTGTGGCGGCACGTGATTGAATTCGGAGAGCTGCCTCCGCCACGCGAACTGATCTTTGCATCAGGCATCGCGTATCCGCTCCGCGCGCGCCTCGAGGGCCGCGGTGAGGGCGCACTGCGCCACTGCGAATTCTCCACCGGGGCGTTTGTCGAGCCCATCACTGCATGAGAGGAGAACGAGCGACTGGCATTCGACGTGATCAGCCAGCCCGCGCCGATGGAGGAACTGTCGTTCTATTCCCGCGTGCATCCCCCCCATATCGACGGTTTCTTCCGATCGCAGCGGGGTGAATTCAGACTGATCGCCCAGGAAAACGGCCATACGCTTCTGCGTGGCACGACCTGGTACGAGCAGGATTTCTGGCCTCAGCCCTACTGGCGCCTTTGGTCGGATTATTTGGTTCACGTGATCCATGGACGTGTGCTCGCCCCGATAAAGTCAGAGGCCGAAGCGGCCTGGAGCACAGTTTCCCCGCAATCGCAGGCCTCCCGGTAGTCCGCTGTCTTTGCAGCTATCCCTTCACCGGATCGCATCTTCTCCGCGAATCCTGTTTCCTCGGCGTGAGTGAGAACCATCCGGCGCTGTTTTGCCATGCGCGTCCCCAGGTCACGACGGAGCGTGCCCCTCCATTGGGAATCGGTCACTTGCATTCGATGGTTCAGTCCCATTGGGCAATGGAGATTCTGTGTCGCTATTCGAGCCGGGCACGAGGGAGCTTGCCCATTGGGTGCTGAAAATCCACTTCGCGGGCCACCGGTGTTTGCGCGGATCGCAATTTCCCTCACTCGCGCATGCGGCGGCGAAAGGCCTGGGGCGACTCGCGGACGCAGCGGCCGAACACTTCATAAAACGCGCTGAGTGACCCGAATCCGCACGCCAGCGCCACGTCCACAACCTTGTCGTCATTGAGCAGCAGCAGGCGCTGCGCATTCGTCACGCGGCACTGGCGCAGATAGTCGCCTATCGTGATGCCGGACAGGCGCTGGAACAACGGCATCGCATAGTTGGGATGGAGTCCCGCCGACGCCGCGATCTCCGCAACCGTCAGTTTCTCGTGATAACGCTCAGCCATGCATCGAGCCATCGCCTCGACGTGCCTGAGGTTGTTGGGCACGGATTTCACCCGGGCATTCCCAAGCGTGTTCCTCTCAACATCCGCCCGCTCGGCCATCCAGAGCAGGCAGGCCTGAAATTCGTACAACAACCGCCGCTGCTGCTGGTGATCCGCATTGGCAAGTTCCTTCACCCAGTCGAGCACTGCGAAACGTCCGGCATTGTCCGCAGGCGCAACCCACCAGTTGCCTTCCATCAGCCCCCTGACAAAACGCTGCGGCAGATTCCAACTCCACACCCACGCCAGCGGCACCGTTATCCACGCCATCCGGCTGCGGCGGTCGGCCGCGACTAGCGTGTGCGGCGTCGACCCCCAGAACATTGTCAACCGCCCGGGAACCAGCCGCCTCATCACCCCGCGATGCAGGTACGTGACCTCCCCCTTCAGCAGATAGTTGATCTCAATCTCGCTGTGATGATGGATCCGCTCCATCGCACGCGGGGGCGAAAGCAGCTTCGCCGCCAGGCCAAAGGTTTCAAATCGAACGTCCGGCATGAGTCCTATTTATCCGGAAAGAATGGCGGTCCTTTCTGGATGCTTCCAGCCGTAAAACCGGTTACACTCCCGGTCATGCCCTCTTCCGCAGTCCTGCCGGAGCTCACATTTCCCGATCAACTTCAGCGCGTCCGGCTCTCCCTTCGCGCCCAGCATGCCGCCCTCGCAGATGTCGCGAGGCTCTTCGCCGACGCCCTTGGCGCCGGCGGCGTTGTCCATGTCTACGCCAACGGACACTCCCGCCTCGCCGTCGAGGAGCTGTGCATCCGCATCGGCGCCCTCACCGGGTTTCACCCGCTGCTTCAGACGGGCCTAGTCTCCTTTGTCGATGTCGTCGGCCCCAATGGCATCCGGCTCAACCAGACGCTTGAAAAGGTCGAGGGGCTCGGCCGGCAGCTGCTGGCCGAGGTGGACGTCGCCCCTGGTGAGCCGCTGCTCGCCATCTCCGCCACGGGCCAGACATCCGCCGCCGTCGACATGGCCCTCGCCTGGCGCCAGATCCACCCGGCCAACCCACTTGTCCTCCTCTGCTGCCGCGAGCAGGCCCGTCAGGGCGCTCCAAAGCACAGTTCGGGGAAAACCTTCTGGCATGTCGCCGAGGAGGCGCCCGCCATCGTCCATCTGCTCGACAATGCCATGCCCATGGGCGACACCACCGTTCTGGTCTCCGGCAAGACGGGAAACTATCCGCTCTGCCCGCTTTCATCCGTCGGTGCGCTGAGCGTCATCCAGTGCCTGAATGAACTGACGCTGCGCGAACTCGATTCCCGCGGCATCCGTCATCCGGTCCTTCGCAACATGCATGTCGCCGACACGCGCGACACCTACGATGCCTGGATCCGCGACCAGCGCCGGCGCTATGCGCGCGCGCTAAACTCCGCTGCATCGTGACGCCCGTTCCCGAGATGTTCACGTTCTCAAAGTCCATTCCGACCTACGGTGAATTCGACCTTGTGGTTGTGGGGTCCGGTTCCTCCGGAGCCACCGCAACCATCGCGGCCGCACGCGCAGGCGTTCGCACGCTCCTGATCGAGAAACTTCCATTCCTCGGGGGAACATCCACCGCCGTGCTCGACACCTTCTACGGATTTTACACTCCGGGAAAAACCAACCGCAGGGTTGTCGGCGGAATCCCCGACGATCTGGTCGCCGAAATGCGCGCAATCGGCCTGGTGATCGAACGGCCCAACACTTTCGGCGCCGGCACGGGCATCACCTATCACCCGGATGAACTCAAGATCGCCTGGGAGCGCCTGGTCCGCCGAGCCGGGGCCCATGTCCTGCTGCACGCCACCGTGCAGGATGTCGTCCGCAGCGGGAATCGCTTCGAGGCTCTCGTCGTTGCAACGAAATCCGGCCTTCAGCTCGTTCGGGCGGGCACATTCATCGATGCATCGGGCGACGCCGATCTCTGCGCATTCGGAGGCGTGCCCTTCGAACTCGCCGGCGCGGAGGCCCCCGCGCAAACGCTCACCACCTCCTTCCGTGTCGCCAATGTCGATATGGCGCAGCGGCGCACCATCAACAAGGACCGCCTGCACGCCCTCATGGCCGAAGCCGCATCAGCACTCGGTTACAAGCTCCCGCGCCGGGAGGGCTCCGACCACATCACGCCCGTCGAAGGCATGACTGCCACGATCATGACGCGCCTCAATTCGGTCGAGCGCCGCGCCGACGGCTCGGTGATCAATGCCACCGATCCGGATCTCCTCACGCGCGCCGAGATGGACGGACGCGAGCAGGCTCTCGAATACATCCGATTCCTGCACGACCGCGTGCCCGGCTACGAACACGCCCGCCTCGCCACTTTCGGTCCGCAGATCGGCGTGCGCGAAACCCGCCGCGTTCAGGGTCTCTATCGCCTCACCCGCGAGGATGTGCTCGGCGCACGCCAGTTCGACGACCAGATCGGGCTTTGCGGCGCGCCCATCGAGGATCACCACGACGGCGACGGCACGCGATGGTCCTACCTTCCGGACGGCCAGTGCGTTGGCATCCCGTATCGCACGCTCGTGCCAAAGGGCGTCGACAATCTCGCGGTGGCCGGCCGCTGCTTCTCCGCGACCCACGACGCCCATGCCAGCGTGCGCTCAATGGGACAATGCATGGTGATGGGGCAGGCCGCCGGAGCGGCCGCATCCCTGATCGCAGGCTCGCGCGGAGCCTTCGCGGATCTCGATCCGGCGCACCTCCGCTCCACCCTCCGTTCGCAAGGCGCCATTCTCGAATGAACTGGATCGGCTTCGACATAGGCGGGACTCGCATCAAGGGCGGCATCCTTGACGATGCCGGCCGGATTCTTGCGCGTTCTGTGGAGGACACGCAGGCCAGGCAGTCGCTGCGGGCTCTTGAGCGCCAGCTCGACAAACTCGTTTCCCGGCTGCTCCAGGAGGCACCAGGGGACATCGGCGGCATTGGCGCTGCGATCACCGGTCCGGTCAATCCCGCGGTCGGATGCGTCTATCTTCCGGGAAAGATCCGCGGGCTCGACCGCCACCGCACCGTCCCGTTTCTCCGCCAGCGATGGAAAGTGCCCGTGACCGCCGACAATGACGGACGTCTTGCCTGCCTCGCCGAATGGCGCGCGGGCGCGGGGCGCGGATGCGCCAATCTCGTGGTCTTCACACTCGGCACGGGCATCGGATCGGGAGTGGTGCTCGATGGCCGCCTCCTGACCGACCGGCATTTTCAGCGAGGCACGCAGTGCGGTCACATGATCATCGACATCAACGGACCGCGCTGCCTCACCGGCCCTCGCGGCACCGGCGAAAGCCTCGCCTCCGTCACGGCGCTTGTGCAGTCCGTGCGCGACCACCTCGCCCGTGGCCTGCCCTCCTCGCTTGGGAAAAAGCCGCCGCACGAAATCGTGTTCATCGACATCGCCCGCGCCGTGCGGCGCAAGGATCCGGTCATCACCGACATCTTTGATCGCTGGCTCGATCGTTTCGCAGCGGTTGTGCTCAACGCCTACTATGCCTACACGCCGGACCTGATCGTGCTCGCCGGCGGTCCCATGCACGCGGCCGGCGTCATCCTGCCGCGACTCGAGGCCACCCTGAACGCCGCGGCTTTCCGCGTGCCTCCCGACCACCCGATTCCAATTCGCGCTGCGCGATTCATCGACGACGCCGGCTGGATAGGGGCGGCTCTCAGAGGCCGCGACTTCGCCATCGAATCAAAGACTCCCGCATGAGCCTCACCATCGAAACCACGCTCGGACCGCTTCCGAAGGAGCGCCTCGGTCGCATCAACGCTCACGAACACCTCTTCATCGACTCCGGGCAGATCGTCGTCAAGGAGCCGGATTTCCGCCTCGACAGCGTCGACTGCGCGATCAAGGACGTCGTCGACTGGCGCGAGGCCGGAGGCGGCGCCATAGTCGACACCATGCCGGTTTCCAGCGGTCGAAATGTCGGCAAACTCATCAAGGTTTCCGAGGCGACCGGCATCCCGGTCATCGTAGCGTCCGGCTTTCACAAGGGTGCGTTCTACTGGCCGGATCACTGGCGCGGCCACTACTCCGAGGATGAACTCACCGAGCTCATCGCCGCCGAAGTCGAGCAGGGCTGCGATCTCAACGAATACCAAGGTCCGATTGTCAAGCGCTGCCGGGTCAAGGCCGGCGCAATGAAGGTCGCCGGCAACTGCAACCACCTCGACGACATCACCCGGCGTCTCATTCGCGTCATCGGGCGCGTGCATCAGCGCACCGGGTGTCCGGTTTTCGCCCACACGGAGAGCGGACTCGAGTGCTTCGAGATCGTGCAACGCCTCAACGACGCGGGCGTGCCCTCCGCCCGGATCCTCATCTGCCACATGGACCGCAACGCGGATTACTGGCTGCATCGCAAGCTCGCCCGTACCGGCGTCCTACTCGAATACGACACCCCGAGCCGCTTCAAGTACCAGCCCGAGTGCGTCGTCATCCGGCTGATGCGGGAAATGATTGACGGCGGATTTCTCGACCGGCTCACGCTTGGCGGGGATCTCGCCCGCCGATCCTATCTGAAATCCTACGGCGGCGGCCCCGGGTACGCCTACCTGCTCACCCATTTCACGGCGCGGCTCCGTGAGGAGGGATTCAGCGAGCACGAACTCAACGCCATTTGGATAGACAACCCCTTCCGCTGGCTCGCGGGCACCCCTTCATGAACTCCCCTGCAAACTCCGTGCTCCTCGATCTCGTCTGGGTCGACTACCTCATCCTCGCCCTCTACTTTGCCTTCGTCCTGGGCATCGGCTGGACATTGAGGAAGCATCTGCGCACGAGCTCCGACTTCTTCGAATCGGGGCGGTCCCTGCCAGCCTGGATCTGCGCCCTCGGTTTCGTCGGCGCCAATCTCGGCGCGCAGGAGGTGATCGGCATGGCGGCCAGGTCTCAGTGCATCTCACTTTTGCCAGCTCCATGGCGCAAAACTCTTGGATGACGATCGTTCCCTTCACTGGATGCTTTCTCGGCTGCATTGTGGTTCCAATGGCCAGGCCCCCCATCGCCGGGAGAAGGAACTCAAGGGCCTCGTTTCCTCGCTGACTCAGAAACTGCCCGCCAACACTTCAATCGCCTGGTATGCGCGCCCTGTCTCCCCGAGAATCGCCGCACACGCGCGCCTCCGGGGGGAACGAGGAGATACAGCCATGTATCCGAAAATCCGCCAGGACAGGTAGTCCGACAATTTCCCAGAGCGTCGCGCTTGCAGATGTCGGAATCGTGGGGAAGACTGCACGTCCTCACGTTCTCGATCACGCTTCCTGATCGCATCCGATCGCCCTGATTTCCCGCCCATGAAATACCGACTGTCCCTGCTCGCCTGCCTCCTTGGCGCGACGGCCTTCGCCGCCGAACGTCCCAACATCCTGTTCATTTTCTCCGACGACCACGCCCACCACGCGATTTCCGCGTATGGATCGAAGGTGAACCAGACGCCGAACATCGACCGGCTCGCGAAGGAGGGGGCGCGCTTCACAAACTCGTTTGTCACCAATTCGATCTGCACACCCAGCCGGGCCACGCTGCTGACGGGCCAGTACTCCCATCTCAACGGTGTGCCTGTTTTCAATCGCTTCGACGGCTCGCGCGACACATTCGCCAAGCATCTCCAGGCCGCCGGTTATCACACGGGAATTATCGGCAAATGGCATCTCGGCTCCGATCCCACGGGCTTCGACCGCTGGATCGTGCTCGTCGGTCAGGGCAAATATCACGATCCCACATTCGTGATTCCCGGGGGGGAGGTCACCATCAAGGGCCACTGCACGGATGTCACCACCGACCTCGGGCTTGAATGGCTTCGCACGCGTCCAAAGGACAAGCCCTTCCTCCTCATGTTGCACCAGAAGGCACCCCACCGCCCGTGGGAACCTGACGAGCGCAACAAGGCGCTCTTCAAGAACCGCGTCATTCCCGAGCCGGAGACATTGTGGGACGACTACGCCACGCGGCCCACCGCGCTTCCCGAGAACGAGCAGACGGTTGCCCGCGATCTGACCCGCCTCGACCTGAAAATGGAGCCACCCGCCGACCTCAAGGGCGCGGAACGCAACGCCTGGCTGCACACCAAACCGATTGAGGTCACCGTGAACGGAAAAGTACTCACGGGCCGCGAGCTGGTGCGCTGGAAATACCAGCGTTACATGCAGGACTACCTCGCCTGCGTGCAGGGCGTGGACGACGGGGTCGGCCGCGTGCTCGACTACCTGGACAAGACCGGGCTCTCAAAAAACACCATTGTCATCTATTCCGCCGACAATGGCTGGTACCTCGGCGATCTTGGTCTCTACGACAAGCGCTTCATGTACGAGCCAGGTCTTCGTGTTCCCCTCCTGGTGCGCGGACCCGGCATCAAGGCTGGAAGCCTGCCCTCGCAATTTGTCGCCAACATAGATCTTGCGCCAACGTTCATGGAACTCGCCGGTCTTCCGATTCCCGCATCGATGCAGGGGCATTCCCTTGTGCCGCTGCTGCACGGAGAAAAGCCCGCTGCCTGGCGCACCTCCGTCTACTACCGCTACTATCACGATCCCGGCCACCACAACACACGCGCCCACCTCGGCGTGCGCACGGCCACGCACAAGCTGGTCTATTACTGGAAACAGAACGCCTACGAAATGTTTGACCTCACAAGGGATCCGAACGAGCAGCACAATCTGCTGTTCAATCCTGAAGAGGCCAGGCAGCCGGCGATCGCCGCCAAGTTTGCGGAACTCAAGGGAGAGATCGCGCGCCTTCAAAAGGAATTCAAGGACGACGGCCAGTACGCCGACAGCGCCGACTGGCCCAAGGGCGGCGTCGACGGCCCGCCGAATCCCAAGGACCATCCATCGATCGGTGTGAAGAGCGTCGGGGAAGCCATTGCCGCAACGAGCTCCAGATAGGCCCGCGCCCATTGAACACCCGAAGCACAAGTCCACCCACCCATCAGCACCACTCAACGCAATCCCACATGCCATGCGCCTGCGACATCTGACTTCAACCCTCACACTTCTACTCGCAAGCGCAGCCATCGCCGCGGACCGTCCCAATATCGTCCTGATCCTCTCCGATGACGTCGGCTACGGCGACCTCGGCTGCTACGGCGCCACCCACGTTCGCACGCCCAACCTCGACCGGCTCGCCCGCGATGGCGCACGATTCACCGACGCGCATGCGACGGCCTCCGTCTGCACACCAACACGCTTCGCGCTGCTCACAGGGAAATATGCCTGGCGCGTGCCCGGCACGGGCATCGCTCCCGGCGACTCTCCGCTGCTCATTTCTCCGGAGACTCCAACGATCGCCTCCGCACTGAAGTCCGCAGGATACTCAACCGGCATCATCGGAAAATGGCATCTGGGGCTCGGCGCCACCACCCCGGACTTCAACACCGATCTGAAGCCGGGCCCGGTCGAGCTCGGGTTCGACTACGCGTTCTTCATTCCCGCCACCGGTGACCGCGTGCCCTGCGTTTTCGTGCAGAATCATCGCGTCATCGACCTCGAGCCCACCGACCCCATCACCGTCAGCTACAAGGGCCGCATCGGCAACGAGCCCATCGGCAGCGAGCATCAGGACTGGCTCAAGATCAAGGGCGACGCCTCGCATTCCGACGCCATTGTCAACGGCATCAGCCGCATCGGATTCATGACGGGCGGCCACCGCGCCCAATGGGTCGATGAAACGATCGCCGACACCCTCGCCCGACAGGCTGTCACCTTCCTCGAACGCCAAAAAGCGGACAAGCCCTTCTTTCTTCTGCTCACGCCACATGACATCCATGAACCCATGGTGCCAAACCCTCGCTTTCGAGGCACAAGCGACTGCGGCTGGCGGGGCGATGTCATCCATCAGCTCGACTGGACCGTCGGAGAGGTGCTTGGAACTCTCGACCGCCTCGGACTGGCGAAGAACACGCTCGTGATTTTCTCCTCGGACAACGGCGGTGCCGTCAAAAACACCTATGACGACGGGACAAATGCACTGCACGACAGACAGAAGCCCAATGGCATCCTGCGCGGACAAAAGGGTCAGCTCTACGAGGGAGGCCATCGCGTGCCCTTCCTCGCGCGCTGGCCCGGCCACATTCGCGCCGGACGCGAATCCTCCGCGCTCCTCGCCCTGGTCGACTTGTTCCCCACGTTTGTAGATCTGGTGGGCGGCAGGCTCTCAACCGGCGCTGCGCCTGATGGAATCAATCTCAAATCCACTCTCCTGCTGGAAGCAGGAGCCACGCCCAGGCCGCCGCTTGTTCTCCAGGGCAATCGCACGGTGTACTTTGCGCTCCGCGACGGCAACTGGAAGCTGGTTCAAACCGCAAAGGGACCTGAACTCTACGACCTCGCAAACGATCTCGAGGAAACGCACAATCTCGCCGCCGCGGAACCGGAGCGCGTCAAGTCGCTGACCGCAAAGCTGGTCGCCGAACGCGAACGCGCCCTGCAATGAGATTGCTCCGCAGCGCCGGGGTCCTCCTTGGCATTCTGCTTTTCCTCGGCGCTCATGCCGCGGATCGCCCGAACATCATCTTCATCCTGACTGACGATCTCGGCTACGGGGACCTCAGCTGTTTCGGACAAACACGATTCAAGACCTCAGCCCTCGATCGCATGGCGGCCGAAGGCACCCGGTTGACAAACCACTACGCCGGCGCCCCCGTCTGCGCACCCTCCCGCGCCTCCCTGCTCCTCGGCGTCCATCAGGGCCATGCCAATGTTCGCGACAACCAGTTCGACAAGGCCCTGGAGAACAACCACACACTCGCCACCGTTCTCCGTCAGGCGGGCTACGCAACGATGGCGATCGGCAAGTGGGGGCTCCACGGCCAGCCCGTCGGTGGCGGCCCGACCGGCGCCGATCCCCACGCGCCCGCCCATCCGCTCAACCGGGGCTTCGATCACTTCTATGGTGTGCTTCGCCACATCGACGGACACGAACACTACCCGAAGGAAGCTCCCTACTTTGCAGCCAAGGCGAAAGTCCGTGGTCCGGTTTTCGTCTGGGACGACCGAACCGACGTCAGGTCCGACCTCGACCGTTGTTACACAACCGATCTCTTCACGGCCCGGGCGAAAAAATACATCAGCGAGCACGCGGCCGCGTCACGCGAGAAACCGTTCTTTCTCTACCTCGCGTACGACACGCCACATGCGGTGCTCGAACTGCCGACTCAGGCCTACCCCGCGGGCGGCGGACAGAAGGGAGGGCTTCAATGGCTGGGCAAGCCCGGCCACATGATCAACACGGCCACCGGCACAGTGGACTCGTGGACCAATCCTGAATTTCTCCCTGCCCGCACAGGGCAACCGTGGCCTGAGGTTTATCAGCGCCAGGCCACAAGCGTGCGCAGGATCGATGACTGTGTCGGGGATATTCTGCAGCTTCTCGCTGACCTCCACATCGACTCTCAAACGCTGGTGGTGTTCTCGTCCGACAACGGTCCCGAGACGGAATCCATGCTGCCCGGGCAGCCCTTCACGCCGGAGTTTTTCCGCAGCTACGCTCCCTTCGACGGCATCAAGCGCGACCTCTGGGAAGGCGGTTCGCGCGTGCCCACGATCGCGCGCTGGCCAGCCCACATTCCAGCGGGGCGGGTCGTTGCGGAACCGAGCGCGCAATGGGACTGGCTGCCCACCTTTGCCGTGGCAGCGGGGATGCCTCCGCCTGCGCGAGCCGATGGCATTTCGCTCCTGCCCGCGCTCGCGGGTATCAAACACCCAAGTTCAACCCGCGCGCTCTATTTCGAGTACTTCGTCACCGGCACCACGCCCGGCTACGCGGACTTTGATCCTTCGCACCGCAACCGCCACCGCAATCAAATGCAGGCTGTCCGGCTGGGCGATCTGATCGGAGTCCGCTACGACGTGAAGACCCCGGCCGATCCGTTCGAGATATACGACCTCACCTCGGATCCCAGGGAAACCAGGAATCTCGCCAACAATCCCGAAAACGCGGCCATGCAGGCGCGCCTGCATGCGATTGCGCTGGGTTCGCGACGTCCCGACCCCGCTGCACCTCGGCCCTACGATTCCGCACTCATTCCTGCAGTCGACGCTTCAGCGCCGCGTCAGGGACTGGAATGGAATGCGTACAAAGGCGACTTTCCCTGGCTGCCCGATTTCAATGCATTGAAGCCCGTGGCATCCGGACGCGCGTCCCGCGCCGATCCTGATGCTGGAGAAATCACCGATGGGGACGGCGTGCTGTTCACGGGATTTCTAAAGGTTCCGGAAGACGGCGAGTACACCTTTCACCTCGCATCAAACAGCAAGGCGCTGCTGCGTCTGCACGACGCGACCGTCATCGACGCCGACTACGGCTATGAATCAGGTGCGGAAAAGAGCGCGACGGTTCGTCTTGCGGCCGGCCTCCACCCCATCCGCCTTTCCTGCCTGCGCAGCGCCCTTGGCCTCTCGCGGTTTCGGCTGAAGTGGAGCGGCCCAGGCTTTTCCTCGCAGACCATTCCCGACTCGACCTGGTGTACGCCTTGACGGAGCATGCGTGCAGTGTGAGTTGGATGTTCCGTCGCACTGCAGAACTTTCCTCACATCAGCCGTTCGGAATGTCGGGCTCCGTGAGATTGGCGAGCTGCACGAGTGATTCCTGCCAGCCAAGATAACACATTTCCGCCGGTATCACCGCGGGCACTCCCGCCTGTTCGATGCTCACGTCAGTGCCGCACAACACCTTCTTGAGCGCCACTGTGACAACTATTTCACCGGGAAGATTCGGGTCGTCGAAGGTGTCGGTGTAGCGGAGTTTCTCACCCGGGACGAGTTCCAGGTACCGTCCGCCGAATGAGTGGCCATGGCCGGTGCCAAAGTTGGTGAATGACATCCGGAAGCTGCCGCCGACCTTGGGATCGATCGAATGAACCTTGCAGGTGAAGCCAAAGGGAGGAAGCCATTTGGCGAGTGCATCGGCATCGAGGAAGGCCTTGTAGATCTTCTCGGGACTCGAGCGCATGACGCGGTGCAGGCGGATGGTGTGAGTTTTTGCGGACATCGGGTTGGTTGTTCGAAGGGTTGATTTGAATCGTTCACTGTCTCAACGAACGGTGCTCTCGGAATCAGACACGCGTCGCGCCAATGGCAGCGTTCAATCGGGAACCATCACATACAGCCCTGGCAAACAGGCGGCCCGGATCAGGCGTCGACGACGGCCTTGAAGCCGCCGTAGAGCATGCGTTTGCAGTCAAACGGCGCCTTCTTCGGATCGCACATCGCGGCCACGCGCGGATCCTTCATGAAGGCCGCGTTCACCTTGTCGCGATGGGCGCGCGACTTGTACACGATGTAGGAAAAGACAACGGTCTCGCCGGGCTTTGCGCGGATGCCCTTTGGAAACGCCAGGGCGAAACTGATGGCAAGATCGTCGCCAACACACTCCTTGTATTCGAGCGCGCCAAGTTCGCGGAACACCTTGGACGCCTTCCTGGCCAGGGCGAAATACTCCTTCAGTTTTTGCTTCCTGACAGGGATGACAAATCCATCGACATACTTTGGCATGGGATCAAGAGATTGAGGATTGAAGAGAGAGGATTGATGTTGGGAGAAGCGTCTACTTCGCCTCGACGAGCGACTTGAGACTGGCGAGTCCCTCCTCATAGTCGCCGCCGATCATCTTGTCCATGCTCATGAAGACACACATGAGCTTGCCTATAAATTTATTGGGACCGGACATGCTCCAGGTCAGGACTGTTGCGCTACCTTGTGGCACGAGGGTGAATTCTGTCACGCATTGGGACTCCCATGGCTTGAGGAATTCCAGCCGGATTCGAATGAGATCCGACGGACGACTCGCCGCGATCGTCATCCGCCGGATCCGACCTCTTGTTGCCCTCCATCCATAGATGCGCGCCAATGCCGGACGCCGGTCCCTCGAATGTGCGCTTCATGGCTGGGTCCAGCTTTTCCCATGGCGACCAGGCCTGCCAGTGGTGAAAGTCGTTTATCTCGGCAAATATGGCGGAGGCCGGCGCGGCAATTGTCGCGCTGCGTGAAACGCGGAATTCCGCGGGCTGAAAGGCGGCGAGCGCCAGAATGATCACAACAATCGCCGCGAGGGCGAGCAGGATGACTTTAAGCATTGGGGGACGTGGGGGGAGCTTGAGTGGATCTAGACCGACACCCCCGACAGATCAAGCAGCACCGGCAAGTGCCAGAATGGGCCATGGGTTGTGCGGTCAATGAGTTCAACGAAGCACACTGCTCCTTCCGGACACGGGGATTGAAGATTGTCCAGTCTTGAGCTTGGCTCATGACCAGCCAAGCCGCGATGGTTCGACCCAGAAACACATCCCACCATTCGACCCCTCGGTCCGCAAATCAGCCACTTTTCACGCCGGTGTCCAATTTGCCTGCCAATGTTCGTTGGAGGATTTGAAGCAACTCTCCAAACCATCATTGACCCATGTCCTCAAAAGCAACTCCCCTGCCCTACATGCTCTTCTTCCGGAACTCCGGTCCGGAAACGCACGCCCACCTTTCGGCGGAACAACGCCAGCAACTGATCACGCGATGGAACGCCTGGTTCGAGGGGCTCGTCGCCGAAGGCAAGGCGACCGAAGGCCAGCCGCTGGAACTGGATACACGCATTGTCTCCGGGAACGGCGGAACGCGTGTGGTGGACGGTCCGTTTCCCGAGGCCAAGGAAGCCATCGGCGGTTATGTGAAACTCTTGGTCACCAGCCTTGACGAGGCCACCGAAATAGCCCGGCGCCACCCCGGGCTCGCCTACGGGCTGATCATTGAGGTGCGCCAGCTGACGCCCACCTGCCATCTCGGAGTGAATACCAAGCCCAGCGACTCCGAGAAAGTGCTCGTGCACAGTTGAGTTGCCGGATTCGAAGTCCTTCCACTCCACACTTCCGGCGCATGCCAGACCCAGTGATTTCCGCGACGGATCTGCCGCGCCCGCCGCCGGCGGGCGCCCAACCGGCGCAACTCGTCGAGCATTTCTTCCGGCACGAAACCGGGCGTCTTCACGGGGCGTTGGTACGCCTGCTGGGCGTGCACAACCTGTCCCTAGCCGAGGACATCACCCAGGAGGCAATGCTGCGTGCATTGCGGACTTGGTCAATGGGCGGCATTCCGCCCAATCCTTCCGCCTGGATCACTCAGGTGGCAATGAATCTGGCGAGAGACCACCTGCGCCACCACCGCATGGCGTTCGGAAAGGAACAGGCCATCATCACCCACCACGAGCAGACAATCCCACGCCCGGCGGTCGCGGGGGATTCCGCGCACGCAATCAGCGACGACACCCTGAGGCTCATGTTCGTTTGCTGTCATCCATCCATCGCTCCCGACGCACAGGTCATTCTCGCCCTGAAGGTGCTCTGCGGTTTCGGCACCTCCGAAATCGCCCGCGCCTTTCTCAGCAGCGAGGCCGCGATCGAAAAGCAGATCACCCGCACAAAACAACGCATCCATGATGCAGGCATCGGCTTCGACGTACCGGAAGGCGAGGACCTCACGCCGCGACTGAACGGCGTGCTGGCGTCCATTTATCTGCTTTTCAACGAAGGTCACAAGGCCACCGCCGGCGACAACCTTCTGCGTGAGGAGCTCTGTCACGAGGCCATGCGCCTGCTGTCCCTGCTCCTCGCTCACCCCGCGGGCAAGGTGCCTCGCGCACACGCATTGATGGCCCTGATGCTGCTGACGGCGGCCCGTTTCCCCTCCCGCCTCGACGAACACGGCGCGCTGCTGCGGCTGCATGACCAGGACCGTTCGAAATGGGACCACCGCATGATCGAGCAAGGCCTGCTGCACCTTGCCGCGGCAGCCGATGGCACCGACCTGAGCGAATACCACCTTCAGGCCGGCATCGCCGCCATTCACTGCCTTGCACCTGATTACGCCTCGACCGACTGGGCCCGCATCCTGCGCCATTACGACGAACTCCAGCGCATCAAGCCTTCACCCATCGTCGCGCTGAATCGCGCCGTCGCTGTCGCCCACCTGCATGGCCCGCAGGCGGGGCTCGACGCCATTGAAGGTATTCCCGGCCGCGAGAAAATCGAGTCGCACTACCTGTACCACGCCGTCCGGGGCGAACTCCATTGGCGCCTCAAAGACGAGTCCGCCGCGGCCGCCTGTTTTCGCCGCGCCCTCGCCCTCGCCCATGTGGGACCTGAACAAACCTACCTTACACGCATGCTCGAACGATCCGTCGACGACGCCACGTCGTCCGCGAGTTAGCCAAAGAAGCCCGTCTTGACGGCGTACATTCTTCGGCAATCTTTACCGACATGACGTTGCTCCAGTTGAAGCAGGAGATCTCGCGCCTTTCGCTGCGTGAACGGCGCGAGTTGAACGCTTACATGATTCGCTTGCGGCACGAACGGCCAGAATGGAAGAAGATGGCTACCCGTCGGATGCGCGACATGGACGCCGGAAAGAAGGTCTCCATTGCCGAGTTGGAACGCCGGGTGGCAACCCGTGGGTAATACGGGTTACAAGCCTGTGTTTTCCGAGGGAGCCGCGGACTACTTGCTCCACCTTCCCAAGCGCCGTCAGCGCCAGGTCATGGATCTGGTTTGTCAGCTGGCGGATCACCCGCACGTTCGCAGCGACTACTCGACGCCCGATGAATCCGGTCGACCGATTGAAAACTTGATGATCGACAACTACGTTTTTGCCTACTGGTTGGACCACGGTGAGCGTGAGATTCGAATCATCGATATCGATGACGCGTCGTAGGCCGGCAAGGTGCTGGAGGTCGCGACATCAATGCCGAATCAATGACTCACACCTTGGCCAACTCATGCTTGTACCTGTCATGGTGGCGCAGCCATTCCATGCCGTTCATGCCCTCCTCGTCGCGTCCTTTCGGAACAAGATCAAGCAGGTGGTAGGTGGCGAATATGACCTCCACGCCGCGGAAATAGGTGGAGTAGGTGTGATAGATCGCGCCGTCGTCACCTCGTGCAAAGACACTAATCCCGGGCATTTCCTCGGCGTCGCGCACCTCCTGCTGCGCGAAGTTGTAGTACACCCTACCAGAGGCGGCCAGCTTCGGATCAAACGACACATGATAGTCAAAATTGAAATCAGTGCCATGCGATGAGACCCAGTTTACATTCCACCCCATGCGTTTCTTGAACGGCAGGATTTCAGAAATCGGCGCATGGGAAATGGCCGCAAACGACACATCCCGGGCGGCCAGATGCGTAGTCGTGGAAACGAAATGATCCATCATGAACGAGCAACTCGGACACCCTTCCTTCCAGCCAGGCCCAAACATGAAATGCTGGACGATCAACTGGCTTCGGTTCGTGAACAAGTCCGAGAGAGTGACGCGCCTTCTGGAGGATGCGAATGTGTATTCCTTGTCGACTCTCACCCACGGAAGCTTGCGGCGGCGCTCGGCGATCCTGTCCTGCAGGCGGGTGAGCTTTTTCTCTTCGCGTAAAAGCGCGCGACGGGCGGCAAGCCACTGCACCGGGGTGGCTGTTCTTGAATTAAGGGACTTCTGAGAGGACATGATGTCTAAGGGTTGAGCACTCACCTGAACTGATTCGCGAGGCGCCGCTCGTACTCGGGCTGCAACCGCGCGTGTGTCGCCCAAAAGGGCGGGGGCAGATTTCCTTCAAGCAGCGCGGTGAGCAGCGCAACGTGCGTATGCCAGCCGGACGCGTAGTTGCTCAGATCGGGCAGATCCTCCCCTTTCGCACGATGCGTCAGGACGAGCAGGACGCTTCCGCCCTGCGGCGTGAGCTCAAAGGTCACCTCCGAATCATCTCCGCCGAACGTGAAGACCAGCAGCCGCGGCGGCTCGCAGCGCAGAACGCGGCCCTCGAAGGTCACCCCGGGGTCCTGAACCTGCCTGTACCGCTCCGGCGGAGTCTCGCCCGGCGACAGGTTCGCGTGGCGCATGGCAAACACGATCCTTCCACCTGCGCGAAGCTCGGTGATTCCCCCGGCTATCCAGCGGGCCCGCTTCTCAGGATCGGTCAGGTACTGCCAGACGCGTTCGATCGGACCGGGTAGCAGACGTGTCAGACGAACCTCGCCCCGGTCGATGAATTCGCCGTGAGCGTCGTTGTTGGGGTCACTCTCGCTGTTGGATTTCGATTTCATGATTTGGTCTTCCTTTTCTGACGCTCGTCCTCGGCCCTCAGTTCGCGCTCGAGGGCATCGAGCCGCCGGCTCCAGAAGGAGCGCGTCTTCTCAATCCAGGCGTCCACCTTGTCCAGGCCCTCGGGATTGAGCGACTGGATGCGCAGCTGCCCCTCGTCCCGGGTCGTCACCAGCCCCGCCTCCCGGAGCACCTTGAGATGCTGCGAAATCGCGGGCGCGCTGACGTCGAACTCCTTCACCAGTTCGCCCGCAGTGCGGTCGCTCCGGGCAAGGAGTTCGACAATGCGGCGTCGCGTGGGATCGGCCAGGGCTTCAAGACTGAGCATGCCGATATAATTCAAACATTACTTAATTAAGCAATCACTAAATTAAACGTCGCATGAACTCCAAATGCCCGAAGCCTTCCAGGACAAGTGCCTCGGGGATCGTTTGAATCCCATGCTTCAGGACGTGGTTGGCACCGGGCTCTGTTCAGCCTTCCTGGATGGCAACCGCCAGCTTCCGTCCCGAACTGACCAGCCACTTCAGTAATGAAGCCGAATCTGCGCGATGAACAGCTGGCGCCCCGCCATCTTGTAAACGATGCGATGCTCTCCATCGATCCGCCGGGACCACCAGCCACGGAGGGCATGTTTCAACGGCTCCGGCTTGCCGATGCCATCAAAAGGCGAGCGGCAGATTTCTTTCACGAGCTGATTGACCCGCCGAAGTTGCTTCGGATTTGTCTGCTGCCAATGCAGGTAGTCCTCCCAAGCCTGCTCGGAAAACACCAGCTCCATGAAGTCGGCCCGGCAGGCGTCAAGCCTCCATCAACCTGCGTGTCCTGCCCTTGCCAGCTTCAAGCTGCTGGATGGCGCTCAGGATTCTGCGTGCATTGGCCGGGCTGCGCATCAGGTAGGCGGTTTCTTCCAGAGCCCTGTATTCATCGAGCGACAACATGACCACCGCCTGATCGCGATTGCGAGTGATGACAACAGGCTCGCAGCTCTCGCAGACCCTGTCCATCGTAGCCGCCAGATTTTCCCGCGCCATTGTATAGGTGATCGGCCTCATATGGACAGGAAGTTGTCCAGAAGAGAAAGCAAGTCAAGCCATGTGCGGCTTCCCGGACACCCTACTCCACGAGAAACTTGTAGATCGTGGTCGTCTGGTAGCGTTCGCCCGGACGCAGGATCGTAGAGGGAAAATCGGGGTGATTGGGCGAGTCGGGGTAGTGCTGCGTTTCCAGACACAGTCCGCCGCGCGGTTGATAGGGCTTCCCGGATTTTCCGACCTTTTTCGGAGTCAGATGATTGCCACTGTAGAACTGGACTCCCGGCTCCTCCGTCCACACTTCCATGAGGCGGCCCGACTTCGGCTCGTGCACGCGGGCCGCAAGCCTCAGGTCACCGGGCTTTCCATCGATCACCCAGTTGTGATCGTAACCGCCGCCGAACCCAAGCTGTGGATGCGCTTCATTGATTCGCTCGCCGATGGCGTGCGGGGTCGTGAAGTCCATCGGCGTGCCGGCCACCGGAGCCAGTTCTCCCGTCGGGATCAAACCCGCATTCACCGGCGTGTAACGCTTTGCGTGGAGCGTGAGCACATGATCCAGAATGTCCCCGCGCCCCTCTCCCTTCAAATTGAAGTACGAGTGCTGCGTCAGATTGACCGGCGTGGCCTTGTCGGTTGTCGCCGCGTACTCGATCTTCAGCGCATTGTCGTTGCCGAGCCAGTAGTGGATAGTGACATCGAGATTGCCTGGATAACTTTCCTCCCCGTCGCGACTGAGATAGTGCAGCCGAAGACCCGGGACATTGTCCCGGAGCAGCGGCTCCGCCCGCCACAGCACCTTGTCGAATCCGGTTTTCCCTCCGTGGAGGTGACACGGGATTCCGCCGGGCTCATTGTTGGTCACCAACTCATAGGTGCGGCCATCAAGCGTGAACCTGCCGTGGGCGATGCGATTGCCATATCGGCCGACGATAGCACCGAAAAACGGGGAACCCCGAACGTATTCCTCCACGGAGTTCAGTCCCAGCACAACATCGTCGAGATGACCGTTGCGATCCGGCACCAGCAGACGAACAAGGATGCCTCCGTAGTTGCTGATGTCCGCGCGAACGCCGTTCGCGTTGACCAAGGTGTACAAGGCGGCCTCGCGACCGTCGCCCAGTTTGCCAAACGAATTCATGGTGATCGAAGAAGTCCCTGCGGATGCCCCCGAGACCGGGAGCATGGCGCAGGAGACGATGAGAAAACGAGTGAAGATTGACATGATGAATGAAGAAAAGGCACTGGTTTCAATGACTTCACGCAGCGCGTCTCGATCCTTCACCTGGAATGCAAAAGCATCCAGTCATAGAGATCCTGGCCGGCATAGACCCGCCTCCAGACATCATGGCCCATGTCGGCCTCGATGGTGAATCGCACGTCGTTGTGACCGAGCTTCTCGAGTTCATTCAGCGCCGCATAAAAATAGACCAGCTTCACCGTCGTGTCCCGCCCGCCCGCAAAGACCCACAGGGGCGTCTTCACCAGTGACGGCGCAACCGCCCTCGTGCCAAATCCCGCCACGGGCGCAATGGCCGCGAATCGATCCGGGTGGAGCGATGCCAGCCTCCAGGTGCCAAAGCCTCCAAGGCTTATGCCGGTGAGATAGACGCGGTTTCGATCGCCCTTGTATCGGACAAGGACGTCGTCGAGGATGTCCATGACGTCGTCTGCAAGAAGGCTCCATCCCTTGCCGGAGGTCAACGGATCACCCAACCCAGCTGGAATCCCGTCCGGCTTCCCCTCCGGAATTTCCTCCGCAGGCCGCCCCTGCATGATATCACTGCCTCTGTAGTGCGGTGGATAGGGATGACGCCCGGAGGCCAGTTGCCGTGGAATGTCGGCCGGTTTTCGATTCTTGATGTAGCTGACCTCGCCCTGGTCCTGCATGGGCATCTGCGGCGAAATGATGATGAACGGGAGATCACGACGCTGACACCAGGCTTCAAAGAGCGGCCCATGCATGAGGAGGTAGTCGAGGTCACCATCTCCATCGCCACGTTCCCCATTCCCGTGCAGAAAAAGGATGACCGGCCAATGAGCACGTTCTTCATGCCTAGGCGGCAGGTAGAGCAGGTATCCTCGCTCGGCGTTCAAGGCCGCACTGTGGTATCTGGGGCGGAGCAATTGTGGCTCGGACGACGCAGCAGCGAGACAGAGGATTACGTGACAAACCAACAGAGCGAGCGTGCATCCTTTCATTGGACAATGAGCGGGTGAGGGCCTGGCGATGCAGGGGCTGTTTATGGAAAAGGGGGCACTCCTGACTGGCGAAGCCGCGACCGGTTGGCAAACGAAACAAATCCCCGGAGGGAATGCGTTCATTCGGTTTGCGCTTCAATCGCACATACCTAATTCAGTTTGAAACGCCACACATCGCCTCCGCAGAAGCATCATCCATGTCCAGCCAAACCATCGAGAACGTCGTCATCATAGGTACCGGCTGCGCCGGTCTCACCGCCGCCATCTACGCGGCACGAGCCAGCCTCAACCCGCTCGTCCTCGAAGGACCTCAGCCCGGCGGCCAGCTTACCACGACAAGCGAGGTCGAAAACTATCCCGGTTTCCCCAATGGCGTGGATGGATTCGAGCTCACCCAAAACATGCGGGAGCAGGCCGCCCGCTTCGGTGCCCGTTATGAACAGGCGCTTGTGACCAGCGTTGATTTCTCCGCCCAGCCCCGACGCCTCGTTCTGGGCGACCGCACGCTGCTCGCGAAGACCGTCATCATTGCGACCGGGGCATCGCCCCGCATGACCGGCATTCCCGGCGAGAAGGAACTTTTTGGGGGCAAGGGTGTGACAACCTGTGCGACCTGCGACGGAGCGTTCTACCGCAACATGGAGGTTGCCGTGATCGGCGGTGGTGACAGCGCGGCCGAAGAGGCGCTCTTTCTGACCCGCTTCGCCAGCAGGGTTTATCTGGTTCACCGCCGGGGCGAATTGCGCGCATCAAAGATCATGGCTGAACGCGCCACGACGCACGAGAAAATCGAGATGGTCTGGAATTCTGTGCCTCTTGAGGCCTTGGGTGTGGCGGAGGGTGCGGTCAGCGGGTTGAAGGTTCGGCATGTTGAGACCGGTGCGGAGCGCGTACTTCCGGTCAAGGGCATCTTTGTTGCCATCGGCCACATCCCCAACAGCAAGGTGTTCACCCCGGCCCTGGAGGTGGACGAGAACGGTTATTTCAAGCCACAGCCCGGATCCCAGGTGCGAACCCGGGTACCGGGGGTGTATGTGGCTGGCGACTGCTCCGACCATGTCTATCGACAGGCGATCACCGCCGCAGGCATGGGATGCCAGGCCGCCATCGAGGCCGAACGCTGGCTCGCCGAACACGGTGCCTGAGCGCTGAGGCCCGGCCGACTCACCGGAATCGAGATTCGGCACCTCGATTTCAATCAACCCGGTCGGTTGCAATAGCCTGTCCCTATTGGGAGCTCGTTTGCTCGAGCAACCGACCAATAATTAGAATTATTCTAATTATTGCTTGCAACTTAGACCCAGTCTCATCCATTGCTGGAGTCAATCTATGATTCCTTCGGCCCAGATCACTCCAGATTCCCTGTCACAACGATTGGCTGGCAGCGGTCTTCGAAACACGCCCCAACGGGAAATGGTCTATGATATTCTGATCAAACGCCGGGATCACCCCACTGCCGATGAGGTTTTTGCCCGGGTTAAGGCCGAAATGCCCACGATCTCATTGGCAACCGTTTACAACTGTCTCGAGGCCTTGGTCCAATGCAGTCTGATTCGACAGGTCAATTTTGAGCGCGGACCCACGCGCTATTGCCCGAATCTTCACCCGCACGCCCACTTTCACGATGAAGCCTCGGGATCGACCTACGATGTCGATCTTCCCCCGGGTATCGTTGAACAGCTCAAGGCACTTCTGCCGCATAGCTATGCCGTGTCGGACGTCGAGATCATGTTTCGAGGCAAGACTCACGCCCAGCATCTCGCTCCTACCGACACTCCTTCCAACTGATCCGGCACCCATTTCCACACTCATTACTTCATGTCCTCACTAGAAATTCGCGACCTCCACGTAGCCATCGGCGAAAAGTCGATAGTCAAAGGCCTGTCCCTGACCATCAACCGGGGCGAGGTCCATGCCATCATGGGTCCGAACGGAACCGGCAAGTCCACACTCGCCAAGGCAATCGCCGGTCATCCGGACTACGCCATCACGCAGGGCGATGTCCTGCTCGACGGCAAATCCATCCTCGAACAGGAGCCCGATGAACGCGCACGCGCGGGAATCTTTCTCGCGTTCCAGTATCCTTCTGAAATTCCGGGCGTATCCATCGCCAATTTCCTTCGCGCCGCCGTTCAAGCTCGCATGGGCGAGGACGAGGAGCTCGACGCCACCGCCTACTACAAGCGCCTCTACCAGAAGATGGACCTCCTCAAGATCGACCGGAAGTTCACCTCACGCTCGGTCAACGAGGGTTTCTCCGGCGGTGAGAAGAAGCGCTGCGAAATCCTCCAGATGGCCATGCTCGAGCCCAAGTTTGCCCTGATGGATGAAACCGACTCCGGCCTCGACATCGACGCCCTGCGCATCGTCGCCGATGGCGTCAATACGCTCCGCGGCCCCGGTCTGGGAGTCCTCCTCATCACCCACTACCAGCGCCTCCTCAACCACATCGTGCCCGATTTCGTCCATGTGATGTACGACGGGCGCATCGTGAAAAGCGGCGACAAGTCGCTCGCTCTCGAGCTCGAATCGCGCGGCTACGACTGGGTCAAGCAGGAGCTGGCCATCGCCTGACAATCAGGCGCCGCCACCCGCCAGTCCGTTCCATCTCCTGAATTCCACACTTACTCTAGGCTGCCATGAAAACTCCCACCGACCTGGAAACCGAACCCGCCGAAACGGTCATCGAAAACCCGACCGTCGGCATTGATCAGGCCGTAGGTGACTTCAAGTACGACATTTACTACAAATACGACGCCGGTGTCGGTCTGAGCGAAAACACCGTGCGCTACATCAGCGCCATCAAGAAGGAGGCTCCCTGGATTCTCGACTTCCGGCTGGCCGCTCTGAAGACCTTCCTCGCCAAGCCCATGCCCACGCACTGGGCCACCAGCGACCTTCTCAACGTCGAATTCGACAGAATCCGTTACTATCTTTCCCAAGGGCAGAAGCCCAAGCGCACCTGGGACGAGGTCCCCGATGACATCAAGCGGACCTTCGAGCGCCTCGGCGTCCCCGAACAGGAGCGCAAGTTCCTCGCCGGTGTCGAGGCCCAGTTCGATAGCGAAGCCGCGTACTCCAACATCAAGGACATCGTCGCCAAGCAGGGAGTCATCTTCCTCAACTCAACAGCCGCCCTGCGCGAGCACCCGGAGTTGTTCCGAAAATTTTTCGGCAAGGTCATCCCGACAGGCGACAACAAATTCTCCGCGCTCAACAGCGCCGTGTTCTCGGGCGGATCGTTCATCTACGTGCCCAAGGGCGTGAAAGTCGCCCAGCCCCTCCAGGCCTATTTTCGCATCAATGCGGAGAACTTCGGCCAGTTCGAACGCACGCTCATCATCGCCGACGAGGGCAGCGAGGTGACCTACATGGAGGGATGCACCGCGCCGAAGTTCTCCACCTCCACTCTTCACAGCGCCGTCGTCGAGCTCGTCGCTCTGAAGGGCGCGAAGATCCAGTACATCACCGTCCAAAACTGGGCCCCCAACGTTTTCAACCTGGTGACCAAGCGCGGCGTCGCCCACGAGAACGCCGAAATCAAGTGGATCGACTGCAACATCGGCAGCCGCCTCACGATGAAGTATCCCGGCGTGGTCCTCAAGGGACGCAGGGCCCGCGGCGAGGTCATCTCCATCGCGCTCGCCAACGACGGCCAGCACCAGGACACCGGCGCCAAGATGATCCACGCCGCCGACGAGACGACGTCGACCATCATCTCCAAGTCGATCTCCGTGGGCCAGGGTCGCTCCACCTACCGCGGCCAGGTCCACATCGGCAAGCATCTCAAGAACTGCAAGAACAACACCGAGTGCGACGCGCTGCTGATCAACACCAACAGCCGCACGGACACCTACCCGGCCATCACCGTCAGGGGCGACTCCCACGCCGTGCAGCACGAGGCAAGCGTCTCCAAGGTCAATGAGGAGCAGATCTTCTACATGCAGCAGCGCGGCCTGACCGAGGCGCAGGCCATGAGCCTCGCGGTCAACGGATTTGTCAACGACCTGGTGCGTCAGTTCCCGATGGAGTACAGCGTCGAGCTCAAGCGTCTCATCGACCTCGAAATGGAGGGCTCCGTCGGCTGACGCACACCCATGAACACATCCCTTTCTCCCTCTCCCACTCCCAACCTTGTCGGCGACTTCACGAGCGAGCGATTCAACGCTCATCTCGCAAGCCTTCCCTCCTCGGTTCCCGCCTGGTGGATAGACCGCAAGCGCAGCGCCTACTCGGTCTTTGCCTCCCTGCCGATGCCCCCGCGGACGGACGAGTCCTGGCGCTTCAGCAGCCGCGAGCACCTGACGCTGTCCGGCTTCTCCTCCAGCTCGGCGGTCTCCGGCGGCTCGACCAAGGCATCCAGTATCCAAATAGAGGATACGGCGGCCCAGTTGACCTTCACCGATGGAAGACTCACCGGACGCACTCCGCTCGCGGCGGGCCCTGCCTCCTCGGGCATCATCGTTGCAACGATCCTCGAGGGTCTGACGACCCATTCGGAGCTGCTGCGCAAGCACTTCATGGCGCAGCCGCAGAAGCTCGGCTCTGAAAAGTTCGCCGCGCTGCACACCGCATTCATTCCCGACGGCGCCTTCATCTACGTCCCACGTGGCGTCGAGTTGAAGTCGCCCATTGTGGTGACCCACGCGTCCACCGGAGCCGGATCCGCCGTTTTTCCGCACACACTCGTGATCGCGGAGGAAAACTCCAAGGTGACGGTTGTCGACGTGTTCGTGACGGCAGACGGCGACTCCTCTCCCAAGCCCGCCAACCCCGCCGTCTCATTCGATGCCTTTGCCTGCGGGGCGAACGACCTCTACGCCGGACACGGTGCCACCCTCACCTACGTCGCCGCACAGCTTTGGTCGTACAACACGCTCTCCTTCCAGCTCAACTCCACCCTCGTTCGCCGCGACGCGCGCGTGCAGTCGCTCAACCTCCACCTCGGCGGAAAACAGGCGCGCCACGAATCGCTCTCCCAGCTTCAGGCACCCGGTGCGCTTTCCGAGATGCTCGCGATCACGGTGGCCTCGGGCGACCAGGAGTTCGATCAGCGCACGCTTCAGATTCATCAGGCGCCAAACACCAAGAGTGACCTCCTCTACAAGAACGCCCTTCTGGATACAGCGAAGACGATCTTCTCCGGGCTGATAGTGGTGGATCCGGATGCCCAGAAGACCGACGCCTATCAGAGCAACCGCAATCTCATGCTCTCCGACAGCGCGGACGCCAACAGCCTTCCCGGTCTCGAAATCCAGGCCAACGACGTGAGGTGCACGCATGGCGCAACAACCAGCCAGGTCGATCCGGCGCAGCTTTTCTATCTCGAATCCCGCGGCATCACCCCGGTGGTTGCGAGGGAGCTGCTCGTCTTCGGTTTCTTCGAGGAGGTCCTGAACCGCCTCGAGAACGAGAAGCTTCACGCCGTCCTGATCAAGCTGATCGAGCTGCATTTTCGCAGCGCCTTCAACCAGCCCAAGCATTAGCAACAGCCAGACCATGTCCAAGGCCAGCAAGGAACGCACACTGTCCCGAGAAGTCATCGCCACCCAGATCCCCAGCGGCGACAAGCAGATCCTGCCCGCAGGCACGCGCCTGTTCATCCACCAGACGCTCGGTGGAAGCTACACTGTGCAAACCGACTTCGGGCTCTTTCGCATCGATGGCAGGGATGGCGACTCCATTGGCGAGGCGGTTGCCGCCGGCGCGGTTGCCGCAACTCCATTGACCGACGGCGCCCCGGATCCCGCCGCCGTCTGGGATCAATTGAAGAATGTCTATGACCCGGAAATACCGGTGAACATCGTCGATCTTGGCCTCATCTATTCGATGGACATCGAGAAGATCGAGGAAGGCCAGGGCGGTTATCGAGTGAGCGTTGCCATGACCCTGACCGCACCCGGCTGCGGCATGGGCCCGGCAATCGCTGAGGATGCAAAGACCAAGGTGCTGCTCGTCCCCGGCGTCGCCGATGCCGTGGTCAACATCACCTGGGAGCCACCCTGGAACCAGTCCATGATCAGCGAAGAGGGCAAGATGAAGCTCGGCCTGATCTGAGCTGGCCCTGCTGCCCGCCCCGACCCGGTTTTCGCGGGCGAGACCGCCCAACCCTGGAAATCCGCGGAGTTACGGATTGCCTGAAGGCTGGCATGCCTACACCGATGAAGCTGTGTCGCCTGCAGACCCGTCCCCCTGCTCCGCAACGCAACTGCAACCACAAGCTTCAAAGATGATCCCCAGCCGCCCTGCCGCCACGCCTCTGAACTTGTTGCCCATTGCCGCGCCTGCATCGGTGCTGTCGCGCCAATCATAGCGCAGCCCCTGTGCCGGCATCATCAATCAAAGCTTTCGATTCACCGACGTGAACATCCTGTTCGTCAACTACGGCGACTTCACCACCAACAGCGTCAACCACATCTCAGCTTTCGCACGAAAGCTGACCGAGGCGGGGCACGCTTGCATCGTCGCCGTGCCTGCGGGAAAGGAAACGCTTTCAGTCGTTCGCGAGCCGGAGTTCGGCGCTGCGACATTCGACGAACTGCTCGAGAATCCGGCCCGGTTTCCCGACGGCCGCGCCGCTGACATCGTGCACGCCTGGACGCCGCGCGAAGTCGTTCGCCGTTTTGTCATTGCCTACAAGAGGCGCGTCCCCTCCCGGCTCGTTGTGCACCTCGAGGACAACGAGGAATACCTGGTTGAATCGTACATGCAGACTCCCATCGGGGAACTGCGTGAATCGCTGGAGTCGGAGTACACCAAACCACTCGTCTCGGGACTGCCGCATCCGCTGCGCTACCGCACGCTGCTGCGCCTCGCCGACGGCGTTTCTGTCATTGTGGATACGCTGCGCCAGTTTGTTCCCGTGGGCACGCCTGTCCTGACGCTGCCTCCCGGCGTCGACTTCGCTTTCCATCGTCCCACCCCCCCGAGCGCGGCGCTCAAAACGGAGCTTGGCCTTGGCACCGAAGAAAAGATCATCGTCTTCACGGGCAGCAACACCTTCGCCAACGAGAGCGAAATCCTCGACCTCTACCTCGCGGTCAAACTGCTCAACGAACAGGGCACCGCCACGCGGCTCATTCGCACCGGGTTCAACAGCCCGCAATTCATTGAAGCGCTCCCCGCTGGCTGGCAGGACTGGACCATTGATCTGGGTTTCATCGAAAAGGCACGCCTGCCCGGATTGCTCGCATTGAGTGATGTCCTGGTGCAACCGGGGCATCCCGGGCGTTTCAACGATTTCCGCCTCCCGTCAAAACTTCCCGAATACCTGGCTAGCGGTCGGCCGGTCATCACGATCGCATCCAATATCGGACTCGAGCTTCAGGACGGAAAAAACTCCATCCTTCTCTCGGATGCCACTCCGCAGTCCATCGCCGATGCCTGCAGACGCGTCTTCGAGGATCCGCGGTCCGCGGCGACAATCGGCGCCGGCGGCGTCACCTTCGCAAGGGAGCGATTCGATCTCACGAAAAACTCCCGGCGCCTCGAGCAGTTCTATGCCGAACTCGCGGCGCGGCCGATAAAGCCTGCGTGGACGGCGGTCACCGACGGCGGCGATGTCACGCTCCTGGCCCGGAATCTTCAGGATCAGCTCGCTTCGCTGGCGGCACCAGCCACTCCGCTCTGGAGCGACATCATCGCTCTGACCGCGGATTTCACCCGGCTCTCGCGCCAGCTCGAGGTGTCGGTTGAACAATCCGAGCAGACCCTGCGCGCAGCCTGCGATCAGTTGGAGCGCGACCGCGACGAATGGAAGCGCGGCTGGATGCTGACGGACCAGCATGCCAAAAATGTCGAGGCGACGCTTCACGCGACACAGACGCACGTCGAGAATCTCGAGAAGACCCACGCTGCGCTGAAGCACGACCACAATCGCGGGAATGCGCATCGCGAACAAACCGAAACCCTGCTGCGTTCCGCGCGCGCCCAGGCGCGGGCATTTGAAGCCGCGCTGGTCAATTCTGAAAAGCGTCTCAGCGAGAGTGCAGTCGAGCTGACGCAGCTGAAAGAGCGCGTGGAAGCCACGGAGAATCACGCCAGGAACCTCGAGAACGCCCTCGCCCTGACCCGCGAGCATCTGGCCCAGAATGACCAGTGGAGGCAGCGGATCGAAGCGGAACTCACATCCGCGCACGGCAGGATCGTCGCACTCGACGGATCGCTGGCCAGGACCAGCTACGAGCTGACGCAGACGCGCGCTCGGGCGCTCGCGCTGGGGGAGCGCTCTCGAAGCGAGATCGCCCAGCTCAGGGAGTCCATCCAGCGCGGCGCGGACCTGGTTGCGCAGCGCGAGGCGAAGATCCGCGCCATGCAGTCGTCTTTCTCCTGGCGTGCCACCGCGCCATTGCGCGCGCTGCGGCGACTGGTCGTCGATCCCCTCCGGAAACGGAAACCGAAGCACCCCGCCGCTGCGGCTGCCGCCATCCCCGACAGCACGCTCGCCTTCAACCCGGGTGACTTCACCGAGCCCATCACATCGTTTCATTTCAGCGTCGATTATCCCCAGGCCTGGAGTTTCTCGATCAGCAGGATCGTCGTGCGCGGATGGTGCCTCACCCGCCAGCCAGTTCCGCTCAAGAAGGTGCGCGCAAGGATCGGCAGCCGTGTGCATGAGGGCGTCTATGGACTCAAGCGCATGGATGTCCTCGCGGCGATGCGCGATCTCCCCCAGGCGGAATACTGCGGATTCAAGATCGATGTGGCACTGGAGGAAGCCGACCAGGAAATCGTGCTCGAAGTGGCCGACGAGCATGGCGCCTGGCACCGCTTCTTTTCAACGGAGCTGAAGGTTGGCCCCCAGCATGGCCAGCCGGAGTTGACGAGTTACGAGCGGTGGGCCGCGACCTACGACACGCACACGCGCGAATCGCTGGAGGGATTGCGCAGGCATGTCGATTCCCTCGCCGCCCGGCCGCTCATTTCGATCGTCATGCCGGTCTACCACCAGAAGCCCGAGGACGAAAAGTGGCTCCGCCAGGCAATCGGGAGCGTGATCAACCAGGCGTATCCACACTGGGAACTCTGCATCGCGGACGATGCCTCGCCGGCTGCACACGTTAAGCCGCTGCTCGAAGCGTTTTCGAGAAACGATCCCAGGATCAGAACGGTTTTTCGCTCGCAAAATGGCCACATTTCAGCGGCCTCAAACTCCGCCCTGGAGATCGCCACCGGGGAATTTGTCGCGCTGCTTGATCACGACGACGAGCTTGCGCCGCATGCACTCTATGAAGTGGCCGCCCTGCTGTCGGCGCGACCCGACACCGATCTGGTTTACAGTGATGAAGACAAGATCGATGAGGAAGGCCGCCGGCATGAACCGTATTTCAAGCCCGACTTCCTCCCCGATCTCTTCGTCGGTCAGAACTACCTTTCACACCTCTCCGTGTACCGGACGGACATCGTGCGGGCAGTCGGCGGATTCCGAGCCGGCTACGAGGGAAGCCAGGACTGGGACCTCGCCCTTCGCGTCACCGAACGCAGCTCCCCGGGCCGCATCCGGCATATTCCCAAGGTGCTCTACCACTGGCGCGCCATTCCGGGTTCAACCGCCATGCTGCTGAGCGAGAAGAATTACCCGATTGAGGCCGCGCGCCGTGCCCTGGCCGACCATTTCTCCCGCATCGGTGAATCAGTCGAGCTGAGTCCCGTTCCCGGCGACCACTGGCGCGCGAAGCGGACAATTCCAGACCCCGCTCCGCTCGTCTCGCTCATCATCCCGTCGCGCAACAGCCTCAAGCTCCTGTCGCGCTGCGTCGACACGATCCTCGCCAAAACCGATTATCCGAACTTCGAAATCCTGATCGTCGACAACGGATCTGACGATTCCGATACCCTGGCCTATCTCCGAAAAATCGCCCGCGAAAACGTGTCGGTGCTCCGCTACGACACACCCTTCAACTACTCCGCGATCAACAACCATGGAGTGAAGCACGCGCGCGGTGAAATCATCGGCCTGCTCAACAACGATCTTGAGGTCATCCACGGCGACTGGCTGCGGGAGATGGTCAGCCAGGTCGTTCGCCCCGCGATCGGATGTGTCGGCGCCATGCTCTACTACCCCAACGAGACAATCCAGCACGCCGGGGTGATTGTGGGACTCGGTGGCGTGGCCGGCCACGGTTTCCGCGATTATCCGCGCGGCACTGAAGGTCGTTTCAATCGTGCACGCCTGGTGCAGAATTACAGTTCAGTCACCGCCGCGTGCCTGCTCGTGCGCCGGTCCGTCTTCGAACAGGTCGGAGGTCTGGACGAAGGCCTGGCCGTTGCGTTCAACGACATCGACTTCTGCCTGAATGTGCAGGCGGCGGGTTACCGCAACCTTTGGACGCCATTCGCCGAACTCTACCACCATGAGAGCGCAAGCCGCGGCGCCGAGGACACGCCTGAAAAGCACGAGCGTTTCCGTCGCGAAGTGGAAACCATGCTCCAGCGGTGGAAGGCGCAGATCGAGCACGATCCGGCCTACAATCCCAACCTGACGCTGGAGCTCACCGACTTCTCGCTGGCGGCGCCGCCGAGAAACTGGGCTCCCTGAGAGAAGCCCCGACCGCGCTCAGATCCGGTTGTCCTTGATGTAGGGATCCTCGAGCAGGGCGTCGATGCCCCGGGCAGCGATGAACTCCTTGAGCACGGGATCGTCTCCATGGCGCTTCTTGGCGTTCTCCAGGAGAGCGCGCGCATCCTTCTCGCGATCAAGCAGAAGAAGGATGTGGAATTGGGGAATGAGGTTCACGATGTTTTTCGACTTGTCGTAGCGATCCTCATGTATCGCCAGCGCCTTCCTGTAGCTCGCCTTGGCATCGCTCGAATTGTTCAGCCGTTTCTGGGTCGCCCCAAGATCAACCCACCACTCCGGAATGTCACTGCGCAGCTTGGTCGCCTTGGTCAGCGACTCGACAGCCCGGGGATAGTCCTTCATCTGCAGGGCAAACGCCGCGTCCTCCACCAGGCCCTGGGCTTCGGCCGCCACGGCACGGGAGACCTCTTTCGGCTGTGGCATGGAGCTTCCGGCAGCCTCAGTCTCTTTGCTGCACGCGGTGGCACCCATCAGCATGACGAGTGCAACACCAAGGGCGCGGAATACGCTGCGACAGTGTTCAATCAGGAAAGGTTTCATGGAAACCTCCCAGACTAGAGGGCTGGTTCGAGTTTTGGAAAGCTTCAAAAAGAGCCTGTTCAAAACGTGCTGCACCACGAATCGCGCAATCCACGCACCCACCCTCCGTTGGAGGGGCGCGCATCGTCGTGCCCAGGGGACGTATGTCGCAAAACACCGCCAGTTCAACGCCCCCTCGGCAACGCACAATTTGATTTTCAAGTTGTACGAAAATGCCTCAGCCCCAAAGGGGAGAAACAACCCCAGGCCATGGCAACGCCATGGGTCAAACATGCAGCCAGGATCCGGAGTCCTGAAAGGGCGCCCCAAGGCCCGACCGCATCGCAAACCTCAACTCTCCCCTCATTCGACCAACGGACATCTCGGCGACTCCAAACAATTGGCAAAGCACGCCTGTAACTCTTGTCGGGAATTCCCGTAGAACGCGGTGACTGGAATCCACGCTTTCGTCTCACCCCTCGCTTGGCAACGACCCGTCCCTCCTCCCGCCCTTTCCCGCTCACTCTTCCCATGAAACCAATCCGTTTGATCATCGTATTGCTCCTTGCGACAGCGGGGGTCGCCCGTTCCGCCCTGGCTCAGGGTCTTCCGAAAATCAAGGCGTTCTCCCAAAGTCGCAACGTTGTCCTGACCGGTGGCGAGATGTCACTCAACGTCCTGGCCGAAGGACAAGGACCCCTGCACTATCAATGGGAACACAATGGCAGGAAAATACCCGGCGCCACCCTGCCCACACTGACAATCGCGGCTGCGAAGGCGGAGATCGATACCGGCTGGTACCGGGCAACCGTCTCCAACCCCTACGGCTCGGTGTTGAGCAAGGTCGCTTTTGTCAATGTGACGGTCACCCACCCGCAATTCACGATTCTGCCGGAAAATTCGCCCATCAAACTTCGCCTCCCGCCCGATCTAGCCGCAGTCACCGCGATTGCCGTGGGTGAAAAACATGCCCTGGCTCTTCTGCCGGATGGCATCGTGCGGGCTTGGGGCATGAACGACATAGGACAACTGAATGTTCCTGCAGGGTTGGACAACGTCGTGGCGGTGGCCGCGTGCAACCAGACATCCTTTGCCCTGCGGTCGGACGGAACCGTCGTGGGCTGGACTGTCGGCTGGGACAGATTGCCCATTCCAACGAATTCGTCGAACGTGGTGCAACTCTCCGCCGGTCAGGCGCATCTTCTGCTTCTCACTTCGGAGAATCGCGTGCTCGCCTGGGGCTGGAATGGAGTGGGACAAACTGAAATCCCCAAAGACATGGGCAAGGTCATCGGCGTCGGAGCAAGTTACAACACCTCCTTCACATGGACCGAGGCCGGAAAGGTCTACGGGTGGGGAGACAACGTGTTTGCCCAGATTTCCGACGCCATGCGATCGATCCCCGAAGGCAGGCAATTGATTTCGATCGGCGGTGGTGAGGACTTCTGTCTGGGCCTGCTCGACAATGGTCAGGTTGTCGGCTGGGGACGCGGTTACTCCCATGCAGAACGGCATCCTTTGAAACCCGAGGAAAAAGCGATAGCCATAAAGGCAGGGCTGTGGAGTGGAGTCGCGTTGCTGGAGGATGAGACCGCCGTCGTGTGGGGGCAGGTGGACAAGCAGGTGATTGATCCCATGAAAACACGCATCGCGGATGCGCATCTGATCGATAACAGCGACGACACCATTGTCATTGTCACAGCCGACCCATCCAACGCCCCCTTCCCGCTTCACGCCGGATTCAGCGCGGATCCGCTTTCTCAAATCGTTCCCGCGCACTCCCGGGTCAAACTGACGGTCGGGCCGGGTGCCTCAGCTCAAAGCTACCAGTGGATGAAAAACGGACTACCGATCTCTGGAGCAAACTCAGCCTCACTTTCCGTTTCGATGGAATCTTCCGACGACGAAGGCATCTTCCGCTGCGTGGTGGGCAGCGGCAAGGATGCAATCACGAGCCATGAGGCAGTGGTTCGATTGACGGAACCTGAACCTCCCAGCCGCCTGACAAACTTTTCAGTCCGTGGTCGTTTGGGCAGTGATTCGGAGACCCTCAACCTCGGGCTGGCTCTGGCAGGAGATTCAACCGGTGCCGGAGGCAAACAACTGCTTGTGCGGGCCGTGGGCCCCTCACTCAGCCAGTTCGGTCTGACGCAGGTAGCGGGTGATCCTGCAGTGGAATTGATCTCCGCGGGAAAACTCCTGGCCGGCAACGATGACTGGAAGAGCGACGCCGGTCCTCCCAATTTCTGGAGAGCGCTGGGCGCATTCGATCTCCTGCCTGGATCCAAGGATGCGCTTGTATTCGGGGACTATGGCGGAGTTGGAACGTACTCGGTTGTGATCAGAAACCGCGGCTCGGCAGGCGGAATTGGGTTGGGAGAAGTCTACTTGGCAAACTCATCGGGCCAGCCGCAAAGCCAGCTCCCGCGCATGATCAATCTCTCCGCCCGCGGACTCGCTGGACGCGGTGAAAATCAGATCATCGTCGGATTCGTCATCGCTGGCACGCTCTCAAAAAACATCCTGGTCACGGGGATCGGGAGTCCACTTGCGCAGTATGGAATCGCGAACCCGTTAACAGACCCGCACATCGTGATTTTCAAGGGCGGCTATCAGGTATTGGCCGAGAGCGACAACTGGTCGACCGAATCGGACCGTGCCATACTCGGACAACTCTTGCCGTCCGTGGGGTCACTGGCTGCGGTCGGCGAAAAGAATGCAGCCTTGGCGATCACCCTTCCTCCCGGAGCCTACACCGTGCTGTTGAACGGGGTCGGAGATGGAACCGGGGTGGGTCTTGTTGAAGTTTTCGAGATTCCCTGAACGAAGTCCGAAACTCAACTGAACGTACGCACCATGCCGGAGCCATCCGCGAACCAATGATTTTCAGACGAAACTCCCGGTTTCGAAAATCATTGAACGGCAAACCTGTCGCGACTAAGCCTTGCGCCATGTCCGCGCCGGATCCCCCCGCTGACAGCCAGGCGCCGCGCTCGTCGCAGTTTCCGAGCACGCATTGGTCGGTCGTGCTGCAGGCGGGACTTGACGATACGGACGAAGCCGACTCCGCCTTGGATTCGCTCTGTCGACTGTATTGATTTCCCCTCTACAGTTATGTCCGGCGAACGGGGCGGACTCATCATGAAGCCGAGGATCTGGTCCAAGCTTTCTTCACGCACCTGATCGCCACCGCCGCTCTGGCGCGGGCCTGTCCCACGCGCGGGCGTTTCCGCACCTTTCTGCTCACGGCCTTGCGAAACTTCCTCACCACCGAGTGGCATCGGGCCAACGCCATCCGCCGCGGCGGCGGAACGCGGCAGGTGCCAATCCCGTCCTGCGGCGGCGACAGTCGATTCTCCCGGGAAGTCGTCGATGCAAGCCTGACACCCGAGCAATCATACGACCGTCAATGGGCCCTGGAAATGATCGAGCACGTGGTGGCGGACCTCCGCGCCGAGTACGAGTCCAGCGGTCGAGGCGGGCTCTACCATTCCCTTGCTCCACTCGTGTGGGGCGGAGGTCCCAGCCTTCCGGTATCGACCCAGGCCGCTTCGCTCCGACTTTCAGAGTCCGCGTTCAAGGTCGCCCTCCTTTGGTCGAATCCACGGACGTCACTGCCGCGGGAGCAGCGCAGACTCCTCCGGGGGCCCGCGCCCACATTCAGCCGCGGCCGCCATTTCCCGCCAGTCGTTGGCCTGCAATTTTCATTAATTTTCAGAATGATTCTTGCAGCGGAACCCATAGGATGGATTTTTGACCTATGACCAAGACCTACCGCGCCGCTCTTGTTGGCACTGGTTCCATTGGAGACGCCCATGTCCGGGCGGTTGAGTCCACACACGGACGGGTTGTTCTCGAGGCCGCGGTCGACATCGACCCCGTCCGCGTGGGCGATTTCGGGAAACGTCACAAGATCCCGCACACCTACACCGACTACCAGGTGATGCTGCGCGAGTTGAAGCCGGATATTGTCATGATCGCGACGCCCCCGTCGCAGCACATGCCCATGAGCATAGCCGCCATGGAAGCAGGAGCCTGGGTTTTCTGTGAAAAACCCCTGTGCGGTTCGCTGGCGGAACTGGATGCCATCCAGGCTGCCGAGAAAAAGACCGGTTGTTACACCGCGTGCATTTTCCAGATGCGGTTTGCCTCCTCGACCGCTCATGTCCGCCGCCTCGCCGACCTAGGCCAGCTCGGGCGTCCGCTGGTCGGTGTCTGCAACACGCTCTGGTATCGCGACCCCGCGTACTACGCCGTCCCGTGGCGCGGACGCTGGGAAACCGAGCTCGGCGGTCCCACCATGGGGCTCGGCATCCACGCCATGGACCACCTGCTGCACCTCTTCGGAGACTGGAAGGAACTGCGCGCAATCGCCGCGACACTCGACCGCGCAATCGAGGTTGAGGATGTCTCCATGGCCCTCGTCACATTCGCAAACGGTGCCGTCGCCTCCATAGTGAACAGCGCTCTCAGCCCCAGGCAGGAGACGTATCTGCGACTCGACTACCAGCGTGCAACGCTGGAGCTCACCCACCTTTACGGCTACACGCGCGACAACTGGAAGATGACTCCCGTGCCCGCCACCCAGGACGACGGTCTCATGCAGGCCTGGCAGAGTTTTCCGCCGGACGTGGGTTCCACCCACGGCGCTCAGCTCAACGCCTTCGTTGCCAGCCGCGACGCCGGCCGTCAGCCACTGACGTCCGGGGAGGAAGCCCGCAAGACCCTCGAACTGCTGACAGCCATCTACAAGTCCGCATTCACCGGTGAAATCGTTGCCCGCGGATCGATCCGCCCGGGCGATTCATTCTACACCGCGCTGCACGGAAACCGCGCCCCCGCGCGGAGCAAGAACCAGCCGCCCTCAATCCACTAATCACTCCAATCATGAAGGCTCTGATCACCCTCATCCTCTTTCCCCTGTTCGCCACGCTCGCACTTGCACAGGCCCCGTTTCCCGGCCTGAAGGAGGTGATGACCGAGTCGGAATGGAAGCGAGCCGGGCTCGATCGCCTGACTCCCGACGAAATCGGGGTGATCGACGCCGCGATCATTCGCCACCAGCGCCTGACGACCTCCAATCTCCTGCCCGCCATCACCGAGGCCCGAAAGAAGGCGGAGGAGGAAACGGTGGTCATCGCGCCCATGCCGGGCAAGGCGCAGGGCTGGGCTGAGCGCATGGGCCTGCCCTTCAGCGGCGCGGACTGGAGGTCGCAGCCCGCCCTGAAAGCCAAAGTGGTCTCCATGGAGGGAGCCAACCGCTTCCGCCTCGATAACAATCAAGTTTGGGAGGGACAGGAGCCGATCACCTACGAGCTGGTCGGAAGGAGCATCGAAATTCAAGCCCGCCCTGCAGGCAATTTCGCCCTGATCGTCGATGGAATCAACACAACGCTCCGTGTTCGCCGGATTCACTGAAAATCGCATGCTTTCGATCGAAAGCGATCAACTGATCGCGGAAATCCTGGATCCATCGACCAATCGCGACAGGCTTGGAACGCGTTATTGCGCGGGTGGCTATGTCTGGCAGGTCCGCAGCCGGATCTCCGGGCCGTTGTTCACGGGTCCTCAATGGCCATCCCCGACTCCCACGACCTTCAATGGCCAGGGTCTGCCCGAATCGTTCCGGCACCACAGCCGCAACGGGCGGTCGCTGACCTGGAACGGCGACAGGGGCATCGCTCTGGGAATTGGAGAACTCGCCCGAAGCTCAGCCGGTGAAATTGAACTCGTCTCCCCCTGTGTCTGGTCAAACAACCGTGACGCCTCGCGAGTCGACTTTCACACCGAACACGCCGCCGCAGGCTTTCACTACGACTTGGTGCGCACCGTGCAGTTGTCCGGTCGGTCGCTCACCTCGACATCCCAGCTCACCAATCTCTCGGAAACGCCGCTCGAACTGGAATGGTTTGCACACCCGTTCTTCGCGCTGTCCGACCGCCTGATCGAGGTGCGGCTCCCGGAGCAGACCAGACTAGCCGAGAACCCCGGCTTTTCCCTCGCCGGACGGGAGCTCCGACTGAAGCGCCGCTTCGAGCACGAACGAGACGGACACATGGACTTGCTTCACCTCCCGGCGGGTGCGCACCTCGACGCCACACTCAGTCATCCGCGGCTCGAATTCGTTCAAGTGTCGACAGATTTCCCCCCGAGTGAAACGGTCATCTGGGGAAACGACGCCACATTCTCCATCGAGCCCTACAGGAGCATTCGCCTTGCGCACGGCGAAACGCAGTCCTGGTCGATATCCTACCGAATGGGAATGGAGAAGCGGGCCGCGCCCTGAGGAGGCAGGGCGCGAAGTGCGAACTACCTCACGCCTGAGCGCGCCGGCGCGACGAGGAGCTCGTCGATCGAGTCGCCCGGCGCCAGCGCGCGCACAGATCCCTCGCGATAGAGCCAGCCAAGACCGACGGAAAACGTCACCTTGCCGCGATGCAGCCGTGCGAATGACGCATTGCCAAGAGCCAGCACCGACTCTCCTGGATTGAACGCCAGATAGCCCCTGATCTTGGCGGAACGTCCAGAGAACTCCGCCTTCTCCGCCGGGGCAGGATGATGCGGATTGATGACCGCTGGAAATATCCCCAGCGCATTGCGCGTGGGAACATCCGCCACGGGAAAGTCATTCGTCGTGCCGATCAGCAGGCCCGCCACATTCGCGCCCGCACTCGTCCCGCAGTACGGAATCCCGGCGAGCGTTCGTTCCCGCAGGACCTGCAGCTGACCGGTTCGATAGAGTTCGGCGAGCAGGACAAAAGTCTCCCCTCCCCCGACAAAAATTCCGTCAGCGGATTTCAAAAGCGCTATCTGGCCCTTCGCGTCATGGCGGTGCAGGGACTCCGCCTCAAACGGGCCGAGGTGGGCAAACGCCTCCTTCAACCGGGCCTCCATGCGATCGCGGTCCTTTGGAAGCGAGGCATGCAGGACCAGCGCTATCTTCCGGCAGCCGGCATAATGCTCCCGCATGATGGCAAGCGACGGGTCTCCAAAGTGATTCCCGTTCATCATGCTTCCGCCGCAGACCAGGACCGACGCCCGTTCGCTCGTGAAAAACGTGGCGCGAGGCGCGGCGATGACCGCTGCCGCCAGCATCAGGAATGCGAATCCGGCGGGACAAATCTTCTGTTTCATGAGAATTCCTCCGCTCCTTCAGCTTCCAATCAGCAGCACTCCCTTGAAGAAGAGCAGGATGCCGCCGACCAGCGCGCAGCACCCGAGAAATCCAAGAAAGTCCTGCCGGTTCCATTTCGTAAACTCCCAGTTGGTCCGGGGAAAAAGCTTCTGATGATCGAAGCGCGTCGGGTTCGCATACGACGCCTCCACCGCTGCGGCATCCTCCTCCAGTGTCGCACCCACCGGAGTCTTTAGACGCACATAAAACCGGTCGAGCCGGGACTTCTCCGTGGGCCGCGTCAGCAGACTGATCACCAGCAGCGTGAAAATGGGGAACAGTGCGTCCACCAGATAGCGGGTCGTGAGCAGTTGCGCCGGCGAGAATCCGGCGACGTCGAATCCGAGTAGTCTCACCAGATAGACCTCGACAAAAAACAGCCCGCGTCCCGTTCGCGGTGAACTGAGGTCCTTCGGATCGAGGTGCACGACGCCCTCTTCAAAATAGATGGAAACCGGATCCATGCGCTGCTGGCGCGTCACCGTTTCGCCCTCGCGGGCCGCCCGACCCGCGGCGACGTCCTCAGCCGACGCATGCACCTGGACCGTCACCACTCGCTCCCGCGTCATCGCGGTCAGGGACTCCGAGCGGGCGAGCGCCGGAATGCTTGGCACAACCCACGGAATGACCGCAACCAGCACGATCGTCGAAACCACCTGGATGCGAACCGCGGTCTCCGTCAGGCGCCGCCAGATGAACATCAGCGTGATCGGCACGCCCCAGATCACCAGAAGCACGATGGCAAATTTTAAAAGTGCGATCACGCTGTTCAAATACAGCCCCACCGCAACCCCCGCGCCCAGCACTACAGGGACCGTCAATCGCGCAACGACCATGTAATGCCTGGTGGATTTTCCCGGAAACATCGGCTCATACAGATTTTTCACGACCAGTCCGGACAGAACGACCGACAAGGCGCCAAGCAGCGCGAGTTTGCCGCCCAGAATTCCGATGATCATCACGCCGATCAACCCGACCGGAAGCAGCGCGCTGGTCAGAAGTCCCCAAGCCTGATCCGGATCCGAGAGGCCGGGGCCGAACAAGGCGAGGGCGATCAGTCCGCAGTAGCACCACGCGATCGTCACAAAGCGCTTGCTGAAGCCGCCTGTCACCGCGCCGAGCCGTGCGGCCAGTTCGTTCTTCGCCGAGCCCGCGATGGTCATGTTGGCCTGTGACCCGACGATGCCGACGAACTGGACAAACAGGAGCGCGGCGATCGAATACCAGGTGTATTCGCTCCGGCCTCCCCCGCCGAAGAGATTGAGCATGACCGCCGGCACCTTTTCATGCAGCGCATCCGCCCCCCCCAGCTTGAAGAGACCAAAGGGTATCAGAATTATGGATATGAGGATGACCAGCACCGCCTGCATCGCATCGACAACCGCCGACGCCTTGAGCCCCCCCAGCATCACAAATGTCGCCACCAGCACGGTCGATATCAGATAAAACGTCACCGGGTGCAGATACGTCACGTAGGGCTGGAGTTCACCACGGTCATAGTAGCCCTTGAGCACCTCATAGCGTGCGCTCTTTTCCTCCGGCAGCACAGATGCCTGGCGCAGCTTGCGCAATTCGCTGAACTCATGAAAGTCGCTGACCCGCTGGCTCTCGACCACGGAATAGATCGCGGGATCCTTCACCATCAGCGGCTGAAGCGTCTTCAGGGCGACAACGTTTCCGCCGGCAATGCTGACGATCGCCATCATGATGGTGGTGACGGCATAGAGCGTGGCCAGGAAGCGGCACCCGAACCGATCGTCGAACAACTCCGCCGTCGTGGTGAGCCGCACCCGCCGAAACCACACGTTCGTGAACCAGTAGTACGGCGTGAGGAAGAGCGTGATGAGCGTCAGCCAGGCGCCGCCCACTCCCTGCCGATAGACCGAACTCGCCGTCGTCGTGGCCTGCCCGGGATCGGTCATGTTTCCGAAGCTCAGGAAGAATTGAAACCACTTGCCCAGCGAGCGTCCGCCCAGGAAGAAATCGCTCTCGCCCTTCACCCCGTGGGCAAAAAGCTTTCCGATCAGGAGCACGGCGATGATGTAGGCGACGATGACCAGCGCGTCGAAAAGGTGGAGACCGAGGACTGTCATGGAGGGAGTGATTTTGGGGGTTGAAACGAAATATCTATGGCAGCGGAACGCCGATTACGGAAAATTCCAGGTGCCGCTGCCTTTCATGCGCCGCTCGAGACCAAACCGGGTGAACAGGGCCTCGGTGTCCTCTGACGCGCGGCGAAAGGGCTTGAGCTCGGTGTCATTCACGAGCGCAAGAACAGCGTCGGTTATGATCTCGGTCGACTCCACAACGACTTTCTCCGGCAGCTTGTCGATCGTGTCGGCAAAATCATGATAGTAACGGACAGATTCCCGGTCGATTGGAGCGTTGAACGTCACCGCCCTCACACCCGCCAGTTGGTATGGCGTATGGTCGCTCCCGAGCCAGTTCACATTTTCCACGCCTTTTGGAAGCTTCCTTGCACGGTTGTTCTGAAAGCGTTCGAGCGCCGGCACCAGACTGTCGTCGCCCAGTGCGTTGATCCCGATCGGAACACCCACCATGTCGAGATTCACCATCGCAATGACCGGATCGTCACCGAGCTGTTTCGCCGCGTGACGCGATCCCCAGAGTGCCATCTCCTCGCCATTGAACCACACGAGCTCCACGGTGCGCGCCAGCGGCAGACCCTTCAGGGCATGGGCAAGCGCATACACCTGCGCGATTCCCAATCCATTGTCGATCGCCCCTTGTCCGAGGTCCCAGCTGTCGAAATGGGCGCCGACAATGACCTTGTCCGCGGTTCTGCCTTCCAGTCTCACCACGAGATTGGCGGTCTTCACATTCACGCACCGGGATGTCGCTTCCACCCTGACCCTGACCGGCTGTTTGCGCGCGAGCAGGCGTCCGATCCAGAGCCCCTCCTCCTGCGTGATGGTAAACACGGGAAGCGGCAGAGCCTCTCCCACCGCGGAGCCGGTGCGCGTCAGCAGCTGCCCGCCATTTTCTCGGTTGATGAACAGTATCGCACGAAGCCCGCGCTGGCTGGCGATTGAAACAATCTCCCGCGCCTGGAGCGGCGTTCCTGCTGACAGCAGTCCCACCTTGCCCGATGACCCGGCTGGATATTCGTACGCGGCACCATTGCCAATATCGACAACATCCGCGTCAAACGGTGAAGTCGGATTTGTGTAGGAGAGCGCCGCCACCCGGAGCGATCGTTTGAAGGGATTGAGCAGCGTCACAGAATCACTGCGGCGCTCCCAGCCCGGCATTGAAAACCACTGGTACTCAGGTTTGAGCCCAAGCGCCGCCAACTCCTCCGCAAGACGCTCCAATGCCCGCATGTTCTGGCGGGAGCCAACCAGGCGTCCTCCGTAGTCATCGCACAATTTCACGAGCATCGCAAGGCCCGCACGCGCGGATGCATCCCATCGCGACTCGCCGGCCGGCGCGGAACCTCCGTGAAGAGACAGCGCCGTCAGCAGCAGTGTGAATTGAAGCAGTGTTCGTCTTGACATGCGCTAGTGGCTGGATGCGTCGGACCTGCCGGGAATCACCCTGTCAACGATCGACAGCGTGTTGAAATCAAGGATGCGTTCGAGTTCTCCGTGCGTGATGGCCAGCCGTCGCGATCCCTTTTCCGCATTGAGATAAGGGCCCTCGAACAGCTTCCACTTGGAGTAATCAACGCGCCTCCCGTCCACCGAGGGATCCTGCCCGTACGTGAAGCGGAGCACATGGCCGCGAAGCGACTTGAATGTCACGCTCGGCGTGGGCTCGAGTTTGAACGACAGCGGAAGCGCGCGGATCGCCGCCTCAAAATCGGCGAAGCTCTTGAACTCATCCGCACTCGCGGCCTGCACAATCGTGCCGTTCTTCAAATGCGAACTGACCAGGCGGCGGTCCCCCTTGTCCTTGTCCTTCGCCCAGGACCAGGTGGTTCCCCACTCATAGGGTGCCAGCGGGCGGTAGGCGAGGTAAGTGTTGCCTCCCTGGGCAAAGATCCATCCCGAGGAGTCCTCCGTCACGTTCTTCAGATCCTTGGAGAAGAACCCGTTGATGTGCCCGAAACGCGTGCCCGGCGGAATGTCATAGAGCGCAATCACCGTGTCCAGATCCTGGAACACCCGCTCAAAACGGGAGCTGCCCAGGAGCTTGTCCGGCGAATCGTACGAAGGCTTGTTCTCCCGCGTCACGCCACGCGTCATCCAGTCCGGCATCTCCGCAAAGTACATCTGCATGTCCTGCGAGGATGAAATGGGATGCATGGAGAACATCGTGTTGTTCACCCCGCGCGGATCCGGCACCGCCCAGGTGACATCCCACACATGCGCCTGAATCGGATCGGTGATGCCACCCTGATACGAACCCACGGCATAGTCCCGGCGCATGTAGTTCGTCTTGTACACGGGGGCATAGTCGACATCGCTGAAGCGCCAGCGGCGGCGGCTGCGCTTCAGGTCGCGCTGAATGTAGTCGCGATCGCGATCCACGGCAATGCGATAGATCACCTCTGGCAGGGTGTAGCTCTTCGCCACCGCCGCAAAATAGACTCCCCAGCCTCCATAGTTTGCGGGAGGCGGCGTGTTGCCGAACATCAGCCAGCTGAAAAACGATGCCAGCGCGTTCCAGCGCTCCGTCACAGAGACATCATCCGTGCGCGCATTGGCCCCCCGCAGCACGCCATTGAGCGTGCTGGCCGCATGGTCGGCCATGATCCAGTCGATCATCATGTGACCGCGGATCCTCATTTCAGGATCCTTCGCCCACGCGGTGAGAAAGAGCATCGGAATCATGTACTCCCCGATGTAGTGCGTCGGATTGAACTCACCCTGACCCAGCGTCGTCGCGAGATTCATCCAGTGAATCAGGTAGGCCTTCGACTCAGCGAAATTTTCCTCCGATGACTTGCCCGAATACCAGGTCGATCCTGCTTCGTTGGGATAGAGCTCCGACATCAGGTACAGCGAAGTGTAGTACATCGCCCAGTGATTCTCGGTGTCGCCCCGCATCTGAAGCTGCCTGCTCCAGGCCGTGCGAATCGACGCCCGGGCTTCTGTCGAAAGCTTGTCATTCCCAAGGCAGGCCACGGCCACGGCGGGAAACATCCAGAACGGACCGGTCCCGGGGTCCTTCATCAGCTCAATGACACGCGCCGAGCAGAGATCGAGATCCTCGTTCCTCACGAGTTTCACGCAAATGGCCGCCATGTCCATGGTGGCGGGGTTCTTGCGATCCACCAGGCCCGCGCGCCAGTTCAGGACTTCATCGACGCGTTTTACGTAGGCCTCCCGGCGGTAGTCCTCGCGCGCAACAACCGCCCTCGACGGCACGGGGCCGGCGTAGGAAGGCTGCGCGAGCGCGTTCGAGGAAGAAAATGCCGCGAGCGCGGCAAGCACGGCCGATCCCGCGCATGAACTGAGAATGGAGGCACGCACGGACATCACTTTCGGTGAAACAGAAGTCTTCATTTTTTTGCTCCCTTCGCGACATACTCAAAGTTGTAAACGGTGCCGCCATCGATGCCGTCGAACCTCCAGGTCCGGCCAAAATCATCCGACGCATAGAGTCCGCGCCGCCAGATGTTGAAGTACAGCCTGCCGTTGTCCGGATCGACACTGACACGGAACGCACCGTCCACAGAATCCAGACCCTGGTTGCGCACCGTCCAGGATTTTCCCGCATCCTCGGTTGTGAGGATGCCATACTTCCATCCGCACACCGCCCAGCGCGCGGCATTCGTCGGATCGAAGGCCACGCTGTACCAGGCATTCTCGTTCGAGAGGCCGTTGATTCGACTCCAGCTTCGCCCGCCGTCCCTGGAAATGAGCACGCCATCGACCTGCGTGGCCGCCAGCCAGAGCTTCGGATCATGGGGCGACTGCTGGATCTCGGTGACTGTTGTTTCCGTGACATGCACCCTGCGCCACTTGCCGGCGCCATTATCCGTCAGATAGATACCCGATTCGCAGCCCGCGAGCACACGTCCCGCCTTCGTGCGATCCACCTTGATCGTCTGCGTGTATTTCCCGCGCGCAGGCAAACCCTTCTCGCGACGCACCCAGGTGGCGCCTCTGTCATTCGAAACCGCGATACCATCCGGCAGCGCGAGATAGACGTCGTCGGGGGAATTCACATCCACGCAGACATCCTTCGGCTCCGTCATGTCCCAGCTCGTGCTGATGCGCCAGGAGTCCCCCCCGTCGGTCGTCTGCACGCAGCCGTTGATCGTGGCGGTGTAGAACACCCTGCGATCCCGCGGATCGAACGAAATCGAGAAGATCTGCGGGTAGTTCACCCCGAAGTGCTCATAGGTTCCCGCATCGGTCCTTCGATAGAGTCCGCTGAAGGTGACCAGTTTCGCACCGACAATGTAGTCGCGGTTGACCGACGCGCAGAGATACATGTCGTGCCCGCCCGGGGCCGCCGACAACGGAGTCTCCAGGCCCGCCAGGCACAGGGCGGCGAGCACCGCCGCGCAGCCGGACCGCCGAATCGACGGAAACCGGCCTTTCTCATTCGGGTGAAGTTTACGGATTGCCGCTCGCAGCACGCGAGGTAGTGGTGAACACATGATCATAAAGACGTTCAGGATTGCGGGTTTGACGGCGGTTCTCGCGGCGCTGGCGCTCAGCGCCTCCGCTCAGACACCGGAGGAAAAGCTGGCCGGAATGAATCTCACGCTGCCGGCGCCGAATCGCTCGATTGCGAACTACGTGCCGGCCGTGCGCACGGGCAATCTGCTTTTCCTCGCAGGTCAGCTCGGACGCGACGCCGCGGGCAAGGTCGTCGTCGGCAAGGTGGGCGCAAGCGTCGACGAAGCCACCGCCGTCGAGGCCGCCCGCGGAGCCGCGCTTGCTTTGATCTCCACGCTGAAAGCCGAGCTCGGCGACCTCAGGCGGGTGAAGCGCATCGTCAGGGTCGGCGGATTCGTGAACTGCGCCGATGACTTCACCCGCCAGTCGGGCGTGATCAACGGATGCTCCGACCTGCTCGTCGCCGTCTTCGGCGATGCCGGACGGCACGCAAGGGTCTCCATTGGCTCCAACTCGCTTCCACTCGGCGCGGTCGTTGAAGTTGAGATGATCGCCGAAGTCTCGAACTGACACCCCTTCAACGCCAGCCGCGCGGCCGGAGCCGCAGACATGGGGGAGAGGCTTCGATTGCATGGTGAATCTCACAGCGTTCGCACAAACGCCCGCACTCCCTCGACCACGCGGTCGCACTCATTCGCATTGTTGAAGACGTGGGTCGATACCCGCACCGCCTGAAGGCCGTCCTCGGTCACCGGCCGGCAGCGGAGCTGATGGTGGTTGAGCAGGTATGAAAATACCGCGGCAGCCGTCGTTCCCTCCACGGCAAACGTGGTGATGGACGCCCGCAGCTCCGGCATCGCCGGAGTGAGCACCTTCACCCGCTGAATCCCCTCCAGGCCGTGGTGAACCCGTCGGGCCAGCGCGGTTCCGTAGTCCAGGATGCGCTGGCGTCCGATTTCATCCTGGAAACGCATCGCCTCGGCGAGGGCCACGATCGACGCCGAGTTTCGAGTGCCGTACTCGTGCCGCCTCACACCTTCGACATAGACGAGTTTCCCCGAGAAACTGAAATCATCGCTCGTATAGGCTCCGACAAAGGTGGGAGCCACCTCCTCGATGCGATCGCGCCGTATGAACAGCAGCCCCGTCTCACGCGGCGCACCAATCCACTTGTGCCCGCTCGTAGCATAGGAGTCACAGCCGATTTCCCGCAGCGAAAAGTTCAGCATTCCGGCCGACTGCGCGCCGTCGACATGGAACCAGCACCCCTTCTCGCGGGCCAGTTTGGCAATCCCCTTAACCGGCATGACAATCCCCGTGGGGGCCGTCACATGACTGATCTGAATGACCCGCGTACGCGGACCGATCAGCGCGGAAATCCTTTCCAGATTTCCCTCCGCAGACAAGGCGTCCGGTTCGAACGTGCGCACGACAATTCCCTGCTGGCGCGCGCGGTTGAGCCAGGGAATCGATCCTCCCGGATGCGCATGGGATTCAAAGATCACCTCGTCTCCGGCCTTCAGTTCCAGCCCGCACGCCACGATTGAGTTTCCCTCCGTCGTGTTGCGCACAAAGCAGACTTCGTCTCCAGTGACACCCAGAAAAGCCGCCGCCACCTTGCGCGCCGGCTCGTGCAGGGTGTGTCCCGTCTCCACCTTCAACTCCAGGTCCGCGGTCACCTGCCTGTATTTCTCATGAATGGGAAGCGATGCCGGGCCGAGTCCGCCGCAGTTCAGATAGGCAAAATCACCGTGGCGCCCATACAAGGCTCGCACTCGTTCCCAATACGCATCCGGTTTCCCGGAATCGAACGGCGCCAGCTTCAGGTTCTTCGTCGACGGAGCGGACCGCGCCGCTTTGACCACGGATGTCGTGGACACGCCCAGTGCCGCAGCCCCGAGTCCTTTCAGGAATTCTTTTCTACCGAGTCTCATAAATCGGAAAACGTCAGCGTGTGATCCACGTTCAGAAGCCCTCCGGAAGGAAGAGGGAGAACCTCATCAAAATGGAGCGGCAGTGCGGCCAAGGGATAACTCCGCCTTACAAAAAGATGCAAGGGCCCATTGCCATTCTCAAATCGGACGGAAACCCGGTTGAGCGTCTCGTCCCGCTGTCCGCGCCACTCCATCCAGCGCAGCGGCATCCCGTGAACAGCGGCCTCGCCTTCGCGCCCGCCCTCCGCGAAAATGCCGATGGAGGCATCGCCATGGTCGTCGAGCAGTTCCCTCGCCCCACGAAACTGCAGGCCGCTGTAGTGCGACCCGGTCAATCCTTCGGGCGCGCGATAATGTCCCAGCGCCAGCTCGCGGCCTGAGACATTTGTCAGCGCCGCCTGCCAACGCAATGACCAGGCCGTGTCATTCACGCGACTGAACCGCAGGGACCGCTCCTCCCGCAAAAGCACCTCGCCGTCGTGCCCGGCCCTCCAAAGAAGCGCATGCGCGATCCGCTCCGGGCTCCGCTCCACCCAGGCCTCATGCACCTGGCTGCCCTGATCGCCGCGATGCACATAGCCGTCCGCCTTGCGATAACTCGGGCCTCCCCAGAAATTGTGACCCGATACGGAGGTCAGCGTGAAGCTCAGAGCGTGATGCCAGGGATGATCGTTCGGACGAAACACCGTGAGGCATTCGCCGCGCAGTGTCCGAACCGGATGCGCAAACGGCCGCGGCGCCTCCGTGGGCGGCGTCTCGGGCACGACGACATATCGAAGCAGCAAACCGCCCCCCCGCTGGTGAAGCTCCACCGATTTCCCATCCGGCGGAACAATCAGCTCGAAGGCATGGCTCATGTCAGGCTCACCTCGAACTTTCGTCGGCCGCCGTCGGACTCAAAACGTGCGCCACCTGGAAGTCGCAGATTCACTGGAATCCCTTCGGGTGACCGAATCTCCAGCGCAAAGTTTCCGCCTTCCATCCTCCAGGAAACCTCGACCATGCCCTTCGGCGTGCAGACGGAACCCGAGGCATGCTTCAGCCCACAGAGGTGCGGAGTCACCTCAATGACCGCAAAGCCCGGCTTGGCCGGCGTCACACCCAGAATCCGGGTCGCGAATTCAATCGCCGGATGGGCGCTCCACGCATGGCAAAGCGACCGCCAGTAGCTGTTTTCCTCCACAAACGTATCGAGCCCGTAGTCGATCATCTCATGCCACGGCCCGAGAAACTCCGGCATGCGATCATACACGCCGCTGATGGCGAATGCCCGAAACACCGCGTGCCAGCAGAAGAATGAACCGGGCGCCAGCTTCGGATCCGTCGGAAACCGCTTCAGCAGGCGCTCCCTCTGCTTCGGTCCAGCGGCGCCACAGACAACAGCCCATGCATTGCCATACTGGCTCACCTCCGGTCCACCGGGCCTGTCAAAATAGAGTCCCTCTTCTTCCGACCAGAATCGTTCGTGCACGACACTGCGCAGCGCCGCCGCCTCGGTCGCACACCCATTGGCCTCTCCCTCCCGACCCACGAGCCGCAGCAGATCCGCGGTCTCATCGAGCGCCACAATGTACTGCGCGGAGATGATGCACGTGGCGCCGGTGTCCGCACCCGGCACTACTCCGCGCGGCCACCAGGGACACCAGTCCGTGATGTTCCAGAACGGCAGTTTCGACGGCAGCCCATCGGCGTCACCATGCCTCTCAAACCACGCGAGCACCGCACGCACCCCGGGCAGCAGCTCGCGCAAGGTCTCGAGATCGCCCGTCAGGTACACGTAGTCCCGAAAGGTCGTTATCCAATGGAGCGACCACGACGGTATCACCTGCAGCAGTCGGGATGGATAGCGGCTGTGGGTCAGCCCTTCGGGCAGCCGCGACCAGTCGAAATGGTAAAGGGACTGCCGCGTGAGCGAGCCATCTCCCGAAGCCAGCAGCCCGACCTTCGAGGTGATCATCGTGTCACCCGCGTACTGCATCTGCTCATAATGCGGGCAGTCCTCAAAGGTCTCGTGCGAACACAGGCGCATGGTCGCAAGCGAGGCCTTCCAGATCTTGTCGAGCCGAGGATCCGAACAGGTGAAGCTCGCCCGGATCCTGTAGGGAAACGCCGTGAAGCGATGGTTCACCCCGCGAATGTGCAGCGGCTCATCGCCCGTGGTCACTGCAACGCTCATGTAGCGAAACGCCCGCCAGTGCCAGGGTTCGTAGGCTTCCTCCGCTGCACCTCCACGAGGTTCCCACACATCCGACCAGCCGCTGATCCGACCGCGACGGTCGAAAGTCCAGCCCGTGGATTCGTCGGCGAAGTGGGAGGCGAGATTGGCCAGCGATTGGGGGCGACCCAGCAGCGTGGCACCCGGCGTTCCCCACGGAAGCCTCAGCGCCTCGGCATACGTCAGCCGAACCACCGCGCCCGCACCGCCACTGGCCACGAGCTGCGGATATGCCGTTGTCAGTTCGCCGGCATCGAGAATGACCTCGACGGTCTGTCGCGGTTGAATCGTGACCCCGCCGCTCCCCCGCCCCAGCATGCCCCACTCCCCCGGCGGATTGCCGCCTCCCGGAAGGAAAGCATCCACGAAGGCCTTGGGCTCATGCTCCTCCAGGGGCGCAATCATGCGCGGCATGAGTCCGTAGGGACTGGTCGGATCGCGGCGATTCTCGATGCGTTCCGCCAGAAAGAGCGTCGTCGCTTCAGGCCAGCCCGTTGCGTCGAAACCGCGGTCGTTCCACCCAACCGGGAGCTCCCGCGAAACCAATCGCTCAAAGTACCCGTGGTATCCCTCAAACCGAGTGTTGTCGTTCTGAAAGCGGTACGCCGTGTCCACCTTGACCCGCCAGCCGGCAAGTCCGGTGTCGATCCGCTCCACCACGCCATCCGCACTCACTCGATCACCCTCCAGCAGAAATCCGCCCGCATAGGTCATGATCGCGCAAGGCGCGCCAAGCGCGGTTGGACGATGCGCGACGCGCGACATGTCAAACACGATCGCCGCGATGACATTGTCCCCGTCGCGCAGACACCCGCTCAAATCCACGCTTTCATAGAAATGGTGGTGAATGTCACCCCGGGCAGGACCGCGCGCCACACGCTCCCCGTTGCAATACAGAATCAACCGGCTGTCCGCGGACACATGCACCGTCAGCTTGTCCCCCGTCCGGGCCTGAAAAGAACGCCGGAAAAGGCGCACTTGATAGTGCGATGGCGAGGACGCCCCCACCGGCGGCACAGCGTGCGTACCCTCGGCGGACCAGATCCAGGATGAACGTTGAATGAACGGAAGGGGAGACATGGCAGGGGATGCGTTGAAACCGGCAGCCAATGACAACCGGTTCGGCAATGGTCCGATGAAAATGGGCTGGCCATCTGTGATTTTTCAACATCTGTTTTCAGATATTTTCAGTCACTCCATGAAAATTGTTTCAGAACCACCCCGTTTGATCGTCTGTGCCACACCCTGGTCCATGGTGGGACAGCCTTCACCGCGTCGGGAATGGAAAATGCCCCGGCAGTTGCTCGAAATGAAGAGGGAGGGATTCGACGGCGTCTGCGCTTTCGTTTCCCCGGAAATGGCCGCCGAGGCAAACCGGCTCGGCCTGCTCATGATGAGCGGCTTCGACTGTGGTGATCTCGCGGTTGCCCGGACCAAACTCGAATCCCAGCGGGCACTCGGAATTCGTTTCATCAACATCCAGTTGCTGGATCATGACACCCCTCCCGCCAAAGCCGCCGCGATGGCAGTCCGGCTGATCGCACTCTCCAAACGCATGGGCCTGTCCGTGCATATCGAGGTCCACCGCGACACCGCGACGGAAACACCCGAAAAATTCTCGGAAATCAACGACCTGTATACAAGGGAAACCGGCGAAATCATGCCGGTAACCTGGGACCACTCCCATTTCGCCGTTTCGAAGCACATTTTGCCGCGGGATTACTCCGCCCGCCTGCTCCTCTGGCCCAAGTCCATCCAGCATTCCCAGATGTTCCACCTGCGACCATTCAACAGCCAGCATTGCCAGGTGCCCGTCACCAACGGCATGGGTCGCCTGACCCCGGAATTTGTGGACTATATCGCGTTCGTAGAGGACCTCTTCGCACTCTGGCTCCAAGGTCCCCGACCGGGAAACACCCTATGGATCTGCCCGGAACTGGGAACCACCGTCGGCTACAATGTCAGCACAAATCCACCCGTCTGGCCGGACGCCGTGCGCTCCAGAAAAGAAATCCTCCTCGCGTGGCAGCGCGCCCGTAAGCGCGTGTCCGGAAAAAAGCAATCTTCCTGAATTTTGCTGAAAATCACTTGACCTCCACGCATTCCGTTTCATTAGGCTTACTGAAATTCTCAGTAGTGGCAACACCCCATCGATGCTGATCACAGAGATAGCCCATAAAGCACAGGTTTCACCCGCCACGGTGTCCCGTGCCATCAACCAGCCCGAGCTCGTCGCCGCCGAGAGCCTCGCGCGGATTCGCGCGGTCATGCAGCAGCACAATTACGTGCCGGCACCGCTCAACCGCCGCCGGGGACCCAAGGCTCGCCTGCCCGAGCAGCGTCGCATCGGCGTCTGGTTTGTCGGTGCCAAGGCCAACAATCCCAGCCTGAACTGGTTCCAGGACCAGTTGCTGCAGGTTCAGTCCACCGATCCCCGGTATCGTGTGGACCTTCGGGTGCTTTTTTCAAACAGCCCGTCCGAACTTCCCAGGGTTCTCGTCGGTGAGCGACTCGACGGCGTGATTATTCAGGGAATGGAGCCATCCCCGGAGTGCATGGCACAGATGGCCACCCTTCCCCATGTATGGTTCATGACCCGGCGCTCGACGTCGTTCATGGGGGACTACGTCGAGCCCAACAACGAGGAAAACGGCCGCATGGCGGCGGACTACCTCCGGCAGCGCGGACACAAGACGGTCGCGGTCATTTCAACCGACCCTGAATACAGCGCCATCGCCCGCCGTGCGAATGCTTTCTCCGCCCGGGCAAAGGAGCTGGGCATGACGCTCCACACCATCCTGGGCGCGCCAAATCCCGGAGTGAGCTACCTCGAATTCACCCCGCTCCACACGGAAAGCGCCGAGCTCGTTCGCCGGCTTCTGGCCTGCACGCCCAAGGCCACCGGCCTCTACCTGCCGGTCGATCATTTCTGCGGCGCGTTTTTCCGCGCACTGCGCGAAGCGGGAAAGAATCCCGAACGCGATTTCGACACGATCCTCGGCAACTACAACCCGATGATCTATCACAATCTCGACCACCACCCGGCGGCGATCGACATCAACCTTCCGCTTCTTGTGAGAAAAGTCATCGATCACCTCCTCTGGAGAATCGAGAACCGGGATGTCGGCGGCCGCATCGGCCTGACCATCTCGCCAAAGCTGATTTCCCGCGGGGACTCGTCCGCCGCTTCATCCAAACAACAATAAACATCGACGCACAGAGAAACGACGCAAAACTTTCCGCTTGGGAGCGTCACACGCGCCCAAAGACAGGAAACTCCAACATAACCAAAATCATGAATCAATACCCGCATACCCGACTTGACCGCGCCAGAACGCTTCTGGCGACCGGTCTGACGGCATTGCTTGTCGCCACCACCGCGTCTGGACAGACACCAAGTCCGGACGCCGTTCGTCGGCTCCAGGAGGAGAACGCCGCCCTGCGCAAGCGTCTCGCCGAAGCCGAAACCCAGCCCGCGGTCCAACAGGCGGGTTCCGGTGTCCGTCCTGCCCGCAGCACGGAATCGGCTCCCTTGGACACCATCGTTCTCTCGCCCTTCGAGGTCTCGAGCGAGCGTGACTTCGGATACCTGAAAACCAATGCCGCCACGGCAACCCGTATCGGCATGAGGATTCAGGACGTCCCGATGAACATCAATGTGATGAGCGAGGATTTCATCAAGGACGCCGGTCTTCTGAAGGTGATGGACATCTTCCGCTACACGGCGTCCGGTGCTCCTGACGGCCGTTTCGCAATGCGCCGCCCGGCGAATAGCGCCACCCCGCAGGGCTCGTTCACCATGCGTGGGTTCACGGTCAACACCCTTCTGCGCAACGGCGTGTTTCGTTACACCTCGTGGAACCTCGACAACGTTGATCGCGTTGAAATCGTCAAGGGTCCCGCGGCCGTCTTCTTCGGCCAAGGCTATCCCGGCGGCGTCATTAACTACGTCACCAAAAAGCCTTCGTTCAACCACATCCCGACCAACATCAGCTACCAAGTCGACAACAACTGGGGCGAAAAGGTCACGGTGGATACCAACGTGAATCTCGGCGAAAAGGCCGCATTCCGCGTTGTGGGTGCCTGGCAGGCCCTTGGTGGCGACCGCAGGGGAGAATTCGATGACAACTTCAATTTCACGCCGAGCCTGACGCTCAACCCGTTCAAGAGCGGCAAGTTGAAAATCAACTTGGAGATGGAGTATCTCAATGAGCGCTTCAACTACAATGACGGCGGCTGGATCTATCCACAGGGATGGTTCGATGCCTACAAGAATCCATCCACGGCGCTCCTGACTGCGGCAGGCAACATCACGGCCGACGCTTATCGGACCCGTATCTTTGCCAACCTCGGCCAATACATGGCCGACTACCGCAATTCAATCGGAGATCCGACCATCCCGCTCTACACATCCAGCGTCATCCAACCCTATGCCACCATCACGAACAAGGCTGGCAACAGGGTGGTGGACAAGCGGTTCAACTTCTCCAATTCCGGTGCATACACCCACAATGAAGTGGAAACCTTCCAAGCCACGGTCGACTTCGCCCCTGTGGACTGGCTCGATATCCGCTACGTTTTTACGCGTGACAACGATCGTTACGACAGCATCGAAGGTGGTAATGCCGCGAACGCTGACGGCGTGACATGGAACGCCGCATCCGGTGGCAACGGTGCCGGCTACTACCTGCGTGCCAACAACCACCAGCTCGACGCCGTCCTGAAGGGCGATTTCTTCGGGACGAAAAACAAGCTCATCCTTGGCGGAGTGCTTTACAGCCCGTTCCAGCAATACATGGCGACCGCCGGTGCGGTCTACTATGCTGTTCCCGGTTACAACTATCCGACCAACAACCCGAACAACCTTCCCAATCCGGGAATCATGGTTCCCAACGCTCAATACCTGACCAACCGCAACGGGCAGATCCTCACCGCCCAGCAGGTCTATTCGCAATGGGATCCGGGCATCCTGGTCAATCCCCCGGTCAGCAAGATCTACAATATCACGCGCAACCTGCTCGATGGTTACAACGATCGGCGCAATGCTTGGTATGCAAACTGGCAGATCACGGCCCTCGACGACAAGCTGACCGGCATCCTCGGCTACCGCAAGGAAACCGCCAAGTACCGCGGTCAGTGGCTCGTGGCCAATGATCCGTGGTTCATCCCACCGCCAAGTGCTCCATTCAATCAAAGCGCTTATCCACCGTCAGTCTGGAATTACAGCCCGGCCTATTCCGCAAGCAACTTCCAGACGACCTCCGGGGATGCCTACATGGTAGGCGCGACATACGCCATCACAAAGCAGATCTCCGTGTATGGCACGGTCTCCTCAACGTTCCGTATCAATACAGGCCGCAAGGGTGACTTCAGCGCCATTGCCAGCACGCCCGATGAAATCATCAACGCCCTGCTCGCGAACAATCCAGGTGGATACACTTGGAAAGGCCATAGGATCACCTCGCTGCAAACCGGCTTGGATGCATTCAACGCCGAAGGTGTGTTGGACAATATTCCAAATGAAAGCGGCAAGAACTACGAGGTTGGTGTCAAGATCTCAACCGATGACAACAGGCTCGTCGGCACCTTCTCCCTATTCAAGGGTGAGCGCAAGAACCAGAAGATCGACGATGGTATTGCTCAGGCCAATACCCAGGAGCCCCTGAACTACTCGCCCTCGCCATTCGCCCTTGGCTCAGTGTTCAACCCCAACGGTGCCGGTGCCCGTGTGTTCCGCTGGCGCACCGTGGGCTTGAAGAACGAAGTCGAAGGTGCCGAGTTTGACATCACTTGGACTCCGATCCGTAACTTCCAGCTCATCGCCAATGGCGCATGGCTCTGGGATGCACACACCGTGTCCAGCCCATCGTATGCAAAACCCGGCTCCACCGCCTACAACGCCTACTCGGTCTTGAACAAGGCTAACTCGGACATCATCTATAACAGTCGCCTCGTCAATGTGCCTGAGTACCGCCTCAACCTCTGGGGCAAATACACGTTCGACGATGGTGCCGTCCGCGGCCTGAGCACTGCACTCGGTGCACGATACGCCTCCAAGGAGGTCGTCTCCCAGTCGGTTGACTGGAATCCCCTCAAGGGCGGCTTCCAAGCTGGCAACTACGTGGTGTTCGACGCGAATATCAGCTACCCGTGGGAACTGTTCGGCTACAAGCTAAGCACCTCGTTGGGTATCAATAACCTGCTCGACAAGACCTACTACGAAGGCACCTACGTCCCCTCGGATCCCCGCACCTGGCTGATCCGGACGACTGTCACCTTCTAAACTGTCCTACATGACTCTTTAGACGCAAGGGCGGAGGCATGGCCTCCGCCCTTTTTTCAATCCGGCTCCGTCCTCTCGCATTCGAGCTCAGCGTACATTCAGTCTCGCCGGGACCCTTTGGCAACCGTCTTGAATGCGTCAGATGGAGGTCATGACATCAATCCGCAGCATGTAGCGGGTGCATCTACCGGGTTGCAGTCTTGGCATGTCTTAAACGCAGCTTTGACCCCGGGCATTCCCGAAAGAAATCCCGAATAATCCCGACTTCTCGCGGTCCAATCACCTACCAACCGCCACCCCCCTCCATGCTTCGGCTGCATAGCTTGTCTCTTTCGCTGCTCCTTCTGCTGCCACTCGCGGATTCCATCGCAAGGAGACCCCTTTCGCCCGCAGATGACGATTCATGGCGTTCACTGGCATCCACCACCCTCACACGTGACGGAGCATGGCTGGCCTACTCCTACATGCCCCAGGTCGGCGACGGCGAAATCGTGCTGCGCCGGCTGGCCGACGGACACGAACAGCGCGTGCCCATCGGTGCGCTTCCTCCAGCTCCCACGACTCCAAATGAGGAAAATCCCGAACGCCCTGCCCCGCGTCGCGAGGCGACGATCACCTTCACGAGCGACGGCCGTTTCGCCGTGGCAACGCGGTTTCCCGACCTGTCCGCCACGCTCGCCGCAAAACGCGCCAAAAAGAAGCCCGACGAACTCCCCCGCGAGGGAATCGTCATAATCAATCTCGAAACGGCTGAAGCGACGCGCATCGACGACGTGAAGAGTTTCCAGGTTCCGGCAAAGGGCGGCTCATGGCTCGCCTACCTGAAGAACGCTCCACCCGATTCCACCCGCACCAAGGACGGGGATTCAGACGACACTTCCGAAACCAAGAAGGACGGCGCAAAGAAGACGGGCACTGACCTCGTTTTGCACGACCTCGTCGCCGGCACCGAACGCACTTTCCCTCACGTGCTCGAATACTCCCTCGCACGCGACGGCCACACATTGATCTATGCCGTCGCTTCAAAGACACCTGGAGAAAACGGCGTCTATTGTGTGACCCCAGGCGACGCCACCGAGCCCATCGCGCTGGCACGCGGACCAAGCCGCTACGAAAAACTCACCTGGGATCGCAAACAGACCCGCCTTGCTTTTCTCACCAACCGCGCGGAAGCCGACAAGGAGCACCCGCGCTTCACCGCATGGCTCTGGCAGCGCGGAGCGAATGCCGCTGCAGCAGTGGCGGGCCCATCAACTCCCGGTCTGCCCGCAGGCTGGATAGTCAGCGAGAACGCCAGCCCTTCCTTCGCATTCAACGGCTCCAAACTTCTGATCTCCACGGTGCCGGCTCTTCCGGAGCCCGACAAACGCCTCTCTGAATTGCTCGACGAGGAAAAAGTCACGGCCGATCTCTGGCGTTGGAACGACGACTATATTCAGCCGCTGCAAAAGGCCCGCGCCGCGCGCGAACGCAAGCGGGCCTACGTCGGCGCCTGGGACCTTGCCGAAAGTCGCTTCACCCAACTCGCCGACGAAACCCTCGCAACCGTCACCCTTTGCGACGACGGTTCCCGCGCATTCGGTCACGACGACCGCGCCTACCGCCGTCGCTACGACTACGACGGCACCTGCCAGGATGCCTGGCTGGTGGACACATCAACCGGCCGGCGCAGGCTCATCGCACGGGAACTCGGAGAACGATCCACGCTCTACTGGTCTCCCTCCGGCCGCTGGATCGTTTGGTTCGCCAACCGCCAGTGGTTCGCCTTCGACACTTCCAAGGCAAACGTTGCACCGCTCACCGCAAATCTTCCCGTCGCCTTCCACGACGAACTCGCCGACATGCCAGGTGAGCCGCCGTCCTACGGTTTTGGCGGATGGACGAAGGACGGCGGCTCCGTGCTCCTCTACGATCGTTTCGATCTCTGGCAGGTGTTCCCCGACGGCCGTCCGGCGAGAAACATCACAGCCGGCTACGGCCGCGCCCAGAGGATTCAATTGCGCCTGCAAAACATCGAGCCTGTCGACCCCGATGACGATGAACACGGCGTCGATCCCGCCAAACCCATCATCCTGCGCGGAGAAAGCGAAGTCACCCGAGCAACCGGATTCCTTCGCACAACCTTCACCGCCACCTCCGCGCCTGAACGGCTCCTGTGGGAGGACAAGAACCTCAGCTACGTCGGCCGCGCCGCGGACACCGACACCCTCCTGCTGACCGCCTCGCGCTTCGACGAATTTCCCGACCTGTTGACCACAACCTCTGACTTTGCCTCGCCCGCGAAGGTGTCCAACGGCGGCGCACAACTGGAAACCTTTGCCTGGGGCAGCGCGGAGCTGATGACCTACCGCAACGCTGATGGCATCGAACTCTCAGCCGCGCTCTACAAACCCGCCGACTTCGATCCTTCGAAAAAGTACCCGCTCATCGTCTACATCTATGAGCGCCTGTCGCAGATCGTGCATGTCTTCACACCCCCCGCGCCCAGTCAGCTCGTCAATCCCACGATCTACACCAGCAACGGCTACCTCGTGCTCATGCCGGACATCGCCTACTCCGTCGGTCAACCCGGATCGAGCGCCGTAAAATGCGTGCTTCCCGCTGTCGAAGCCACCCTCGCGCGGGGCTTCCTCGACGAACATGCCATCGGCATCCAGGGCCACTCCTGGGGCGGCTACCAGATCGCCTACCTGGTGACGCAGACGGGGCTCTTCCGCGCCGCTGCCGCAGGCGCGGTCGTCTCCAACATGACAAGCGCGTACTCCGGCATTCGCTGGGCCTCGGGCCGCGCCCGCCAGTTTCAGTATGAGAAAACCCAGAGCCGGATAGGCCGGCCTTTGAACGAGGCTCCCCAGCTTTATCTCGAAAATTCCCCGCTTTTCGGCGCCGACCGCATAACCACGCCGCTGCTCCTGCTGCACAACGACCACGACGACGCCGTTCCCTGGCAGCAGGGCATCGAGTTCTTCCTCGCCCTGCGCCGCCTCGGCAAGGAGGCCTACCTTTTCAACTACAACAATGCCCTCCACGGCCTGCGCCGCCGCGCCGATCAGGTGGACTACGGAAAACGGCTGCGGCAGTTCTTCGATCACTTTCTCAAGGGCGCACCCGCACCGGAATGGATGACCAGGGGCATTCCCTACCTCGATCGGGACGCCGAAAAGCTACGATTCCGCGACGCGCCATGACACCGATTTTCACAATGCCTCGATCACGTCTCCTCCTATTGCTCGGTTTCCTCCTGCCTATCGCCTCCTTCGCCGCCTCGCCGCTCGACGGCCGCTGGCGGCTAGACACCGCGCGCAGCTCCGCGCTCGACGGCTGGAGCCAGTGGGATCTCGTCATCACAAGCGAGGATCCGCGCGTGAACCTGCGGCATGACATGCAATGGCGGACCACGCGGTACTCCGCCACCAATACAATCGACACCACGAAAGACGAAAACATCGCCGGATTCTTTCGGGTAGAACAGCGCCACATGGCGCTCTATCCCGCGAAGGGAGGCAAAACCACGGTGCGCGCCGCATGGATCGACAGCGGCCGCACGCTTCGCCTCGAAGCCGATACGCCGGTCGAAATCTCCCAGGGCGAGGCCATGATGCGCATCTACAGCGAATACCGGCTGCTTGAAGGCGGCCAGTCGCTCGTCCTCATCGAGCTTCACAGCTCGCGCCCCCAGCCGCTCGTGTACCGCTTCACCAAGGTCAACCCGGAGAAATAAGCCATGCGCCGTCTGCTTGTCATCGCCCTTCTCTCAATCTGCACCAGCCTTCCCGCCGCACAGGCCGAGCGCCCCGCGTACGTCATGCACTGGGACCTCGACTGGAAAGTCGCCGGCGGGCTCCCGGAGAAAGTCATGCTGCTCAGCCTGCAGGGGCTCGCCAACCGGCAGTCACCCCAGCTCTACGTCGTCCATCCTCCCGAATACCAATGGGAGATCACCGCGCCGCTTTTCTCCTTCTACGAGCGCAAGCACGGCGTGAAGTTCACCGAGCTCAAGACCGCGGCCGACGCACTCACCCGGTTCGCCAGCGCCGCACGCGGCTACGTCGTCTGGGATCCCGCGGTCCCGGCGACAATGAACGTTGCCTTCACAATCGCCGGGCTCGACGACGCACTCGTTGTCACTCCGGCATTGATCACGGCCGCCGAGAGCCACGGCCTTCAGAAGATCGACGACCTGCGCGGTCGGTATGACGGCCAGAGCGACGCCGAGATCTACGGCGACGCTGCGCGCCGCTACTGGGCGCGCTGCAATCACGACGCCTTCATGCTCATGGGCGGCCACGCCGGCGCCGTGCGCATGCCCGGCATGGCGGACTGGGGCGTGCGGCAGCGCATGTTCTTCAGCGATCTCTCCGCCAATCCCAAACACGCGGAGGAACTCGCCCTGGCGCAAAAGCTCCTCACCCAGCTCAACGACGGCGCGACCGTCTTCGGCTGGCACTCGTACGGAAAGGACACCGAGGAGCAATGGACCACGCTGCTGTCCAGCTACGGCCTGAAGATGGAGGGACTCCACAATCTGCCCAACCTCTCCTTCAACTGCCAGTTCACCTTCACGCCCGGCTTCAAGTTCACCAACAACCACAACGTCGCAAGGAACGCCCGGCTCGTGGCTGAACAAAAGGTCTACCTCTCGTTCGTCCAGTCCGACAGCATCGGCATCGGCGTGTGGACCAAGCCGGGCCGGGGGAAACTCCCCTTCGCCTGGCAGGTCACCATGAACTGGACGAAGTTCTCACCCGCCGCGCTCGAATACTTTCATGAGAGCGCCACGCCGAATGACTACTTCATCGGCGGACTCAGCGGACCCGGCTACATGTATCCCAACCACATTCCCGCGGACAAGTTTCCCGGTCTCATGCGTGAGGCGCGCAGGCTCATGGCCGAGCTCGACGAGCAGGCGCTGGAGATCATGGACAATTCCGCCGCCGATGGAAATGTCGGCAACGCCGATCTTACCAGGGAAACCGTCGACCGCTACTACGCCGCATTTCCCGATGTCATCGGCTTCATCAACGGCTACGGTCCGGCGCGCACGCGCGACCTGCGCGACACGCGGCCGATGATCTCGTACGAGTACTACATCGACCCGCGCCGCCCCAGGTCCGAGGTTGCGGCCGATCTCAACGAGCTCATCGCCCTCAACGCGAAGCGCCCCTACTTCCTTCTCGTTCACGTCCGCGAATCCAACGACGTCAACAGCCTCGTCGAGGTCGTGAAGCAGCTCGACGGTCCCGTCGAGATCGTTCCACTGGATGTCTTTCTCAAGCTCGCCGCGAGCAGCAAGACCTACACCACCCGCTACCAGGACCCCGAGGATCCGAAGCATTTTGAAGGCTATCGCAAGTAATCCTGTTTCCCCCCGAACAACATGAGCTCCTCCCGTCGCACGTTCCTCAGAAACTCCGCGGTCATCACCGCTTCGCTCCCCCTCGCCCGCCTCAATCTGCCCGCCGCTGAATCCGAATCGACCGCTCCGTCATCCACCCGGGGACTGCTGTTCGACGAGTCGGACCTGCCGCGCATCCGCGCCAACACCCGCCACCCGCGCTTCACCAGCCTCTGGGCTGAATTGACGGGTGCGGACCTCGCGGCGGACACCGAATTTCTAAAGAATCAGGTGCGCTTCAACAACCACGTCGCCGACATGATGCGCTGCCGGCTGATTGCCGAGCGGTCCTCCTTCGTGTATGCCGTCAACCAGGATCCAGCGCACCTTGCCGTGGCAAAGCTCGCGATCGGCAAGATCATAGAGTATCCAAAATGGGACTACTTCCTGGAGGGCGGAAAAACCGTCATGGGTCTGCAGCGCGCTCCTGAAGCGACCATTTGCCTCGCCTACGCCCTGGATTTCCTCCGCGGCGCGCTCACCGAAAAGGAGATCGCCGACATCGAGCATGCCATCGCGACAAAGGGCGCGCCGGCCTGCTTCACCACGCTCTACGGCATGAAGTTCCCCGACCGCGTCAAGGGCTGGGGCTTCGATCCGGAGGATGACTATCCTCAGGCCTTTCGCGTCAGCCTCGCACGCTGGCCGCTCATCCTGAACGCCACCAACCTGAAGATCATCCCCGTCGCAGCCCTCGGCATCGCCGCGACCCTGCTGCACGGCCGCCACCCGCAGGCGACACAATGGCTCGACATGGCCCGCTCGAGCGCCAAGGCGTTCTCCACAATGTACGGCTCCGACGGCGCGTACGATGAGGGCGCCAGCTACTGGGGATACACCACGATGCACCTGGCGCTCTTCGCCGAGACACTCTGGCGGCGGCTCGGCATCGACGACCGCAATCTCATCAACTACCCCGGCACCATCCGCTACGCGCTCGCCTTCTCCATGCCGACCAAGGGTGGAGGGTTCAACCCCGCACGCTCTCCAAACAACATCGTCACCCCAACGCTGAAGGTCGATCCCGCTAAGGATATCGTCAATTTCAGCGATGCACTCACCACCAGCGACTTTGCAATCGCCTCCTGGGTCAGCCGCACCCACCACGATCCCCTCGCCCAATACTGCGCGCTGAACATCGGGGCGATGACCTCGCACTTCGGCTTCATCTGGTTCGACGCCAAGGCCCCCTCCCGTCCGCCCGAGCCAGCGCTGCTGAACATCCGGCTTTCCAACGACATTGTGATCTCGCGAACCGGCTGGACCGCCAGCGACTGCGTCGTCGCGCTGCGCAGCGGCGGCCCGGGAAACCACGAGCACGCAGACCGCAACAGCGTCATCTTCATGGCGTACGGCGAACGTCTCTTTCACGATCCCTTCCGCGCCGGCTACTCCTACACCATCCCGCGCTGGAAGCTGCGCCTCACGGCTGCCCACACCGCCGTCCTGCTCAACGGCCAGGGACACCAGTACCACGACGGCCACGAGGGCACCAACGCGTCCTGGGCCTGGGCGCATGTCCAGTCCTTCATGACCGGACCCGACTGGATGACGGTCACGAGCGACGCCACGGAGGCCTATTCCCTCGTCCTGCCCGAGGTGCAGCGCATCGATCGCACCCTCGTCTACCTCAAGCCGGACGTGCTGCTCATGCTGGATCGCGTCACGCTTTCCAAGGCCGAGCCTGTGCAGCTCCGTTATCAGGTTTACAACGACGAGGGCAATGGCTCCGCCACCGCCAGCGGCAGCTCCTTCCGCATAACACGCCCGTTCGCCAGCCTTGACGCCAGTGTTCACTCCCGCGGGTCGATCGCCTGCTCTTCTCTCAGGCTCGACCTGCCGGAGTCCGAGGGCGTGTTTCCCTTCGTCGAGGCGGTCTCGGCACCCGCAACCTCGCACGTCCTCCTCACCGTCGCCGCCGCGCAGCCAACCGGCGACAAGCACCCGTCCGAAAAGCTTCGTGCCGTCGAGGAACGCGGGATCTGGCGGGTGACGGGATCCCATCGCGGTCGCAGGATCGACGTGACCATCGACCCTGCAACCACGCTCCCGGTCATAACCATCGCCTGATCCAGGCGGACCGTATCCGCCAAGGCACTACAATCCAAAACATTCGTACAGGAAATCAACGACCATCATGTCCCGTCCCCCCCTCTCGTCCTCCGTCAAAATGCTCGCCGGCCGTCCGACGCTGCTGATCAACGGCGTCGCGCACGCCCCGCTGATCTACGCGCTGACCGACTGCCCCGGCGGCCGCCGCTCGTGGGAGGAGGTCCCCGGTCGCAATATTGAGCTCTTCGGACAGCAGGGCGTCGACCTCGTGGAGCTTGACCTGTGGATCGACGACATGCTCGCCGGTCCCGGGGCGGCGCTCGACTTCACGATCGCACGGAAACAAGTGGCTGGCGCTCTCGAGCGGAATCCCAAGGCAGCCGTCATGTTCCGGCTTCACCCCAACGCCCCGCGCTGGTGGATCGAGCAGAACCCCGACGAGTGCGTGGGCTACGCTGACGGACCGGTTGAGGAGCCCGCGCCCTGGGGACTGCAACGCCCCATCGCCACGGACGGCGGCAGGCCGGCGCGCGCGAGTTTTGCCTCGCGCAAGTGGCTCGACTGGGCGAACGGACACCTCGCGGACTTCTGCCGTCAGTTTGGCGCGACGCCCGAGGGAGGAGCCGTTTTCGGCATCCACCTCGCCTACGGTCTCTATGGCGAATGGCACCAGTTCGGCTTCCTGCATCACGACCCCGACACCGGCGTCGCCGCCACGCAGTCCTTCCGCGCCTGGCTGCGCAATCGCTACCAGTCGGATGAAAAACTTGCGCTCGCATGGAATCGCCCCGGCCAGCGGATCGATGCCGTCGTTCCGCCGGACTCGCCGTCCCGCGAGCAGGCCGACCTGGGTCCGCTGCGCGATCCACGCACGCGCCGCGACTTGATCGACTACTTTACCTGGCTGCATTCCACAATGGCGGACGCGCTTCTCGATCTCGCCACCACGGTGAAACGCTCGTGGCCGCGTCCGATTGTCACGGCAGCGTTTCAGGGCTACTTCTACGGCCAGTTTGCCCGCAACGCCGCCGGCAGCCACCTCGCCCACGACAAGGTCCTCGCCTCGCCGCACCTGGACTGTCTCTGCTCGCCCGCATCCTACACCACCTCCGTGCGCGCCATGGGCGGTTCCGGTCACGGCCGCGGGATCACGGGCGCGGTGCGTCGCGCGGGAAAACTCTGGCTCGACGAGAACGACCACGGCACCTCGCCTGTCGGCTGTCCCTGGGACCGCAGCCTGCGCTCCACCATCGAGGACGACATCGCCTTCCTCCGCCGCAACTCCATCATGCCGGTGCTGCGCGGTGGCGGCCAGTGGTGGTTCGATTTCGGGATCATTGGAGGCACGCCCGATTTCGTCGGCTACGGCAATGTCGGCTGGTGGGACCACCCCCGTTTCGCGGCGGAAATCAAGCTCATCCGCCAGATAGCGCAGGCGCGCCACGGGCAGCCCTTCCATCGTCCGACCGATGTCCTGGTGATCCATGATCCCTGGTCGTTCTGCCATACCGTGGCCAGACGCTGGTCGCTCGAGGGCTTCAAGTTCGGCGACCAGCCTCCCGTTGGACCAAATCCCTTCACCGGGCGCGGCATGGACGGCCTGCTTGAGGGACTCTATCGCTCGGGCCTCATGTTTGACGAGGCGCTGATAGGCGAGCTGGCCACGATCGATCTCTCCGCCTACAGGCTCGTGATTTTCGGTTCGACCGTCGTGCTCGACGACGAGCAGCGCAAACTCATCCTTGCCCGCGTGGCTGGAAGCGGCCGCCATGTTGTCCTGACCGGCTATGTCGGATGGAGCAACGGGAACGAAATCGGCGCACATCTGGCCACAGCCGTCAGCGGCATTCTCACCTCCGGCCGCGAACTCGCCGAGCCAACCTCGCGTCTCTCACTCGACGGCGCGGCCGAGGACCAGACGCTCGAACCGCCCAAGTTCGTGCCCGCCTACGACGTTCCCGAAAGCCACGTTGCGGGCCGCTGGTCCGACGGAAGCGCAAGCGCGGCCTGGCGCGAGGAAGCCGGGGTCACCTGGTGGTCGTTCGGCATCTGCCCCAATTCGCCGGGTGTCCTGCGTGCACTGGGACGCCGCGCCGGCTGCCATGTGATGAACGATCACGACGACGCTACAATTCACGGCGATGGGCTGCTCATGGTGCACACGGCGGACGGCGGCGCACGCACGCTGCGACTTCCCAACGGCAAGATCCTTCCAATCACCCTGCCTCCGCGCAGCACCACAATCTTCGACGCCCACTCCGGAGCCGTTCTCCTCGGAAACTGACAACACCGCTGCGACCGCGCGCCACCCGGCGCCGTCACCGCGCCTTCCCGGCCCACTCACATGCATTTCCTCAACTTGTACCGAAGCCTCCAGCTTCTCCTGTTCGCCTCCCTGGCCCCTTGCCTGCAGGCGGCAGTTGCGTCGCCGCTTTCCGGTTCGTGGCGCATCGATCCAACGCAGAGCACCGATCTCAGCCCATGGAAGGAGTACGACCTGACGATTCTGATCGCCGGGAAATCGGCGACTGTTGAGCGCCGGTTCGCCAACGGCCGTCGCGTGTTCGAGGACAAGGCCGCCTTTCCGACCACCGGAAAGCTAGTCACCCTGCCCTTCAACTACTGGCCGGACAACCGACACCTGGGAGCCGCCGTCAGCGGCGGAAAGAAGAAGCGCGTGTCGGCGCACTGGGTCGACGACGGGCGAATCCTGCGGGTGACCTCGGACTTCGTCCTCAGCACGCAGCAGGGTGATCGTGCGCTCAACGTGCTCAGCGACTACAAGGTCTCGATCAACGGCGAGGAACTCACGCTCACCGAACTCCGAAGCACCCGGGACCGGCCGATCGTCTACGTCTTCAAGCGCGTCGCCTCCTCACAAACCAACCAGTCCGCGCCATGAATCGACCGACCTTCCTTCGCCTCTGTCTCACAACCGCGCTTTTCGCAGCCACCTGGTCCTGCTTCGGCCAGCACGCCCCGCACCGCGTCGATCGCGCCCCCGCGTCGGCGACCATCGTGCCGCTCTCCGGGAACTGGCGTCTCGACGGCGACCTCCCGGTGCACACGCTGCTGATTTCGCTGCAGGGACTCGCCAACCGAGAATCGCCCCGCCTCTATCTCGAATATCCCGCCGACTGGCAGTGGGAGATCGTCAGGCCGCTGGAAGGATTCCTCGAACGCCGTCACGGCATGAAGTTCGACCGGCTTGGACTCGATGACGCTGACGCCGCGCTTTCAAAGTTCGCCCGCCATGCAAAGGGCTGCGTCGTCTGGGACAGGAATGTGCGCACATCCCTGATTGTCGCCTTCACGATTGCCGGCGTCGAGGATCTGCTCGTCGTGAACGAGGATCTGCTGCCGCTCGCGGCGAAACACGGCCTGAAGCCCGTCGTCGATCTGCGCGGCCGCTTCACCGGCCAGCCCGATCATGTCATCTACGCCAGCGTGTATGACGAGTACGGTGCGCGCTGCTCGCGCGACTACTACGTCGTGATGGGCGGACATTCCGGCATGGAGATGCAGCCAGGCATCGCCGATTTCGGCATCCAACAGCGCGCATTCTTCGCCGACCTCTCGGCAAATCCAAAACACCCCGATGAGCTGGCTTTGCTGAAAAAGTTTCTCGGCGCCCAGAACCCGGCCAGCGTCGTGCTGGGATGGCACTCCTACGCCAAGGACACCGAAGGCCAGCACACGACCCTGACGAGCAATTTCGGCCTGATCATGGAGGGACTCCACAACCTGCCGAATGTCTCGTTCACGTCGCAGATTCCCCTCACGCCGGACTTCCATTTCGCGAACAACAATCATGTCAAGGCCGACACGGTTCTGAAGGCAGACAAGAAAGTCTATATCTGCGCCGTCTCCACGGACTCCATGGGCATAGGCGCATGGACCAAGCCCGGCCGTGGAAAAATTCCCTACAACTGGCAGGTGTTGATGAACTGGATCTGGATCAATCCCCCGGCGCTCCAGTACTTCTACGAGAGCAAGACTCCGAACGACTACTTCATCGGCGGACTCTCCGGTCCCGGCTACATGTATCCCCAGGCCATTCCGGTCGACAAGTTTCCCGCACTCATGGCCAAGGCGCGGAATCTGATGTCGCAGCTCGACCTGCACGTCATGGAGATCATGGACTACTCCGAGGGCAATCGTCATGTCGGCAACACCGACCTGCCGAAGGAACTCGTCGACCGCTACTACCAGCAGTTCCCCGATGTGTTCGGCTTCATCAACGGCTACGGATCCGCCCACACCTTCGATCTGAGGAATGGAAAACCGTTTCTGAGCTACGACTACTACCTCGACGTCTCCCGTCCGCTGGAGGAGGCCGCGGCGGATCTTGAGGAGCTGATCCGCATGAATCCGAAGCGGCCCTACTTCCTGCTCATGCATGTGCGGGAAACCAACACGGTCGAAAAGGTCGCCGACATCTTCGGGCGTCTGTCGGAAAAACCGGAAGTGGTGCCGCTCGACACGTTCCTCAAGCTCGCCGCGAGCGACAAGACCTACAAGACGCACTTCCAGGAACCCGGTGATCCCATCGATCACAATCCCTGAACCGGCACCCAACAGCATCCTGCTCTGACGTCCCCCTTTCATCATCCCTCGCTCCGCCACACCCCGCCATCCCCATGCCGACCTTCAATACGGTCAATGCCTACGACTACGCATTGATCGGCCTCTACTTCGCGATCGTGATTTTCGTGGGTTTCTATGCCGCTCGAAAAAACCGCGGCACCGACGACTACTTCAAGGCGGGTGGGCAGATCCCGTGGGTGCTCGCCGGCCTTTCCAACTGGGTCTCCGGCTTCTCGGCATTCATGTTCGTCGCAGCCGCGGGCTTCACCTACAAGACCGGCATAGGCGCGGCCCTCGTCTTCACGATGGCAACGTGGGCCTACATCGTCGGCTACTTCTACTTCGCGCGGATCTGGCGCCGCGCAAGGCTCGATTCACCGCTGCAGTTTCTGACGCGCCGTTACTCCCCGTCGACGACCTACTTCTACTCGGTCACGGCAATCGTTCCCCAGGTCGTCGGCATCGGACAGGGACTCTACATCCTGTGCATCTTCATTTCGACCGCGCTCGGTTTCGGCGGACGCGAATTCAATGTGCTCGGATTCGAGCTCAGCGGACTTCAACTCTCCATTCTCTGCACCGGCGTGATCATGGTGGTCTACACGGTGGTCGGCGGGCTTTGGGCGGCTGTTCTCTCGGATGCCGTGCAATCCATCATCATCCTCGTCATGACGGTCATCATCTTTCCCGTTTCCTACAGCTACCTCGGCTCCGGACATGGCGGTGGCATCCTGAAGGGATTCGAGCGTCTGATTGCCGAGGTGCCTGAGGGCTTCTTCACCCTGCAAGGGAACGCTGCCGACCCCTGGTTCCTTCTCGGCTTCTTCATCAACTGCATGCTCGGCTACAATGTCGCCTGGCATCTCGGGCAGCGCTACTACAGCGTGCCGGATGAACAGGGTGCGCGAAAGATGGCGCTGCTCTGCGCCGTGCTTTCCCTGCTCGGCCCGCTTCTCTGGATCCTCCCGGTCCTCGCAGCACGCGTCATCTTTCCCGACATCGGCAAGCTGTGGCCAACGCTCAGCGATCCCTCGGAGGCCTCCTACGTTTCCCTCGCCCTGCTGCTGCTTCCCCACGGGCTGATCGGCTTTGTGGTTTCCGCTGTGCTTTCAGCCACGCTCGGACAGGCCAACGATGCGTTCAACTGGCTCGCCGCGACAACCACGCGCGACATCTATGTCCCGCTCCACAAGCGTTGGAAGGGCACCACGCCCGGCGACCGCAATCAACTGCGTGTCGCCCAGGCCACGATGGCCGTCGTCGGCATACTCGGCATCGCCGTGGCGTTCTACATTCCCCGCTACGGCGGTGCGTTTGATTTCGCACTGCAGTACTATTCGCTCACGGCGGCATTCATGATGCCCGTCGCCCTCGGCATGATCTTCCGCAAGACCCCCTGGTGGTCCGGCATGGCTTCCTGCAGCGCCGCGCTGATCGTCGCCATCACGCTCATGCTCCTCGGCGTCTGGAAGGAGAACCCGCTCGCGAGAAACATACTCTGCGAGGCCGTGGTCACCTCGCTCGTCTTCGGGATCTCGGCGCGCTGGTATCGAGCCGAGGATCCCCGCCACGCCGAGCTGCAGCGACTCGACGCCGACCTGCGAACTCCCGTGCCACCGGTGCCTCACCATTCGTCCGGCAGCCTCTCCGTCTATGGCGTCATAGGCGTCACCTCCCTCGTGCTCGGCGGCGTCCTGATCGCGTGCACCTTCCTCCCTTCCTCGGAACTGGCACCCGCGCGGCACAATCTTGTTGCGGGACTGCTCCTCGTCGCCACGGTTGGCTGCGCCGCCCGGCCGCCTCGGGCGGGCGACACCATCGTGACATGGCCGCGATTTCCCTTTCCACCGACTACTACCAGCAGTTCGACGCCAATCCTTCCATTCCTGTCCCGGCGGAAGGCTACGGCGGCTGGCGGCGCGGCGTCGTGGAGGTCTCCCGGGAACACACCGCACTCGTCGTGATGCACGCCTGGGACTGCGGACTTCCGGGCGAATATCCCGGATGGGAGCGGGCTGTCGAATACCAGCCGCGGGCGAGGCAGATTCTGCAGGATGTCTTCCCTCCCCTGCTCGCTGCTGCGCGCGCCGGAGGCATGCCGGTGATGCACGTCGTGGGCGGCCGAGACTACTATTCGCATCTGCCCGGATACCAGGGCCGCAACGCTGCCGCTGTGGATCACGTCTTGCACCGTGCCGTTCCCGATCGGGTTTCGATTGAATTGGAGGCGTTCCGTTCGAAAAATGTGTTCACAGGCGATCACAACCGGGGGGATGTTGAAGCGGGATTCGCCCGGATGGATTTTGCACCGCAGGCACACCCGGTCGGGAGCGAATGCATTGCTGAGAACGGAGTCCAGTTGGCGGACGCGTGCATCCAACGAGGCATCAATCATCTCATCTACATCGGCTTCGCCATCAATTGGTGCCTGCTGATGTCGCCAGGCGGCATGGTCGACATGCGCAGGTATGGCTTCATCTGCTCGACGGTTCAAGAGGCGGTCACCGCGGTGGAGAACCGCGAAACCGCGAGGGACGAGCTCGAAAACGCCGCACTCTGGCGCGTTTCCTCGAGTTCGGTTTTGTCTTTCACACCGACAATCTTGTTGCCGCCCTGCAGCGCTCCTCGACCAGAGGAGTCAGCCTCTAATGTTTGTGGTTTCACCAAACATTAGGCTGACCCCTAACTCCGCCATGCAACACTCCGGAATCCTTCTCCCTCCGTGACAACCCTCCGCCCACGCCCCCAGCCCGGACTCGGTGCCGCCGCCATCGGAGCGGAGGAGGAAGCCGCTGCCCTTGAGGTTCTGCGACGCCAGGAGTTGTTCCGTTACTACGGCAATGATCCCGCGCGCCCACCCGCTGTGGCGGCAACCCTGGAACGCGAGGTGTGCGACCGCTTCGGCGTTTCCCACGCCCTCGCGGTCAGCAGTGGAACCGCGGCGCTGGAGATTGTGCTGGGGGCAGCAGGCATCGGCCCCGGGGACGAGGTCATCGTGCCGGCCTGGAGCTGGATTTCGTGTTTCACCGCCGTTGTGCGCTGCGGCGCGCGTCCCGTGCTGGCGGAGATCGATGCGTCGCTCTGCATTGATCCCGCGGAAATAGCGCGCCTGCACTCCCCCCGCACCAAGGCCGTCATCGTCGTTCATTTTCAGGGAGCGCCGGCCGACATGCTCGCGATCGAGCACGCCGCCCATCGCCGCGGGCTGTTCGTGATCGAAGATTGCGCCGAAGCTCCGGGAGCAACCTTCAAGGGTCGGCGGGTCGGAACCTGGAGTGACGCCGCCATTTTCAGCTTCCAGCACAACAAACCCATGACCGCCGGTGAGGGAGGTCTCGTGGTTACCCGCGACCTTCGCTTGTACGAACGAGCGGTGCGTTTGCACGATCTCGGACTCTACCGGAATCATCACGCCACAATCCTTCCTCCCCGCGAGCCCGCCTTCGTCGGCGGCCAGTATCGCATGTCGGAACTCACGGCCGCAGTCGCTCTCGCCCAGCTCCGCAAGCTGGATCGGATTCGCGACCATTGCCGCGCCCTGAAGGCGCGCATCGCGCCACGGATCCAGGCGCTGTCCGGGCTGGAGCAGAGGCCCATGGCTGATCCGGATGGCGACTTCGGATTCGAACTCTATTTCTACACGAAATCACCCGACTTCAGCGCAGCGTTCCGCACAAGGCTGGACGCACTCAACGTCTGGTGCCAGCAGCGCACCGGAACCTACCCCCAATATCGCCGCGACTACGTCAAAACCGGTCTCGCGGCACACCCGGCCCTTTCCCCCTTCCGGGAAATGACCCCCTGGCCGGCACCCGGCTACCGGGTGGAGGACTTCCCGCGAACCGAAGACCTCACCTCCCGTTTTGTCGCCCTGCCTCTCGGCTGGCGCACCACCCTCGATGATGCCGATTACATCGCGGCTTGCATCGAGCAGGTTCACCGGGAGCTGAAACTCGGTTGATCCGCTTTTCCCGATCCACGATTATCTGGGGACAATTGTCGGGACTTGAGGAAATCACGCGGATTTCCGTAGACCCCGTATCGCACCTGCCATGCGCCAGTGAAACGGCTTTTCGGGTGGAAGGATTGGTCTCGAATGCCTCTGCGCCTCTGCTATCCTGCGCATCTCGGACCCATGCACGAAATTCCCCAGACCTGCGAAGCGCTTCTGACCCACATGGTGTCATTCGATACCGTAAATCCCGATCATGGCGGACCGGCGGACGGGCAGGCGCGCCTGGCCGCCCATCTCGAGAGGATCGCACACGCGTGGGGCATGCACACCACAAGGCGGGAGGTATCCAAAGGTGAATACAATCTTATCGTCACCCTGCCCCCACTGCCCGATGCCGCATGGCTGCTTTTTGAAAGCCACCTGGACACCGTAAGTCTGGAGGGAATGACCATCCCTCCCCTGCGGATTACGGTCAATGGCTCGCGGCTTCATGGCCGGGGCACCTGCGATACCAAGGGCTCCGGAGCAGCCATGCTTTGGGCGCTCAAAACCTTCGGAGCGCAGCCAGGACGTCGGCTGAACGCCGGCGTCGTTTTTGTTGTTGACGAGGAGGCTGGCATGTCCGGCGCACAGGCGTTCGCGGCACATGACCTTCAGTCCTTCTTTCCGCTGATTGGAATTGTGGTTGGGGAGCCCACGCAATTTCGCCCCGTTGTTGCGCACAATGGAGCGCTTCGCTGGAGAACGATCACGCGCGGAGTCGCCGCCCACTCGTCGGATCCCACGAAGGGCCGCTCCGCGATTCATGCCATGATGGCCGTTGTTTCGGCGCTTGAATCCAAAATGATCCCCCTGGCGGTCCGCGAGTTCCCGCTCACAGGCCGCGCCGCCGCCAGCATCAATGTCATCCGGGGCGGAAGCGCGGTGAACATCATACCCGACTATTGCGAGATCCTGTGTGATCGTCGCCTGATTCCCGGTGAAACCTTGGCGCAGGTGCTGGCGGAACGCGATCGCGCCCTCGAGGGGCTGCAGGTGGAGAATGACCAGGAATTTCTGGCACCACCGCTCCCGCCCGAGAACTCCTCCAGGCTGCATGGATGGATTACTCCTGCGCTGGAAAAACTGGGTATCGACGCCACCGCCATCGGCCTCTGCGCGGCCACCGATGCCAGTCACTACGCGGCCGCAGGTGCCCAGGTTGTCGTCCTGGGTCCCGGTGACATCGCGCAGGCTCACACCAAGGACGAGTTCCTCGACCGCCAGGAACTCGCTCGTGCCACCTCGCTCTATCTCGAATTTCTGCGCCTCGCCCCGCCGGCATCACAGTGACCAATAAACAAGCGGGTCGCTCATGACATTCATTGGCCGGATGACGCGCTCGCCCACTCGTTGACAGCGATTTCACCGCAAGGCTAGCCTAACGCAATGGAGAAGCCCGTCTATACGCTTGAGTTTGAAAAGCCTCTGCGTGAATTGAGCGCGCAGCTCGACCAGCTCCGACAGCAGTCATTGGAGAACAATCTTGATGTCGCCTCTGAAATTGCGGCCATTGAACGCAAGATAGCGGCAACCCAGCGGGAAATCTATTCGAGCCTCACGGCCTGGCAGCGCGTGCAGATCGCGCGCCATCCCAAACGTCCCTACGCGCTGGATTACGTCGCCGCCATCAGCGAGGGGTTTCAGGAATTCCACGGCGACCGGCAGTTCAACGATGATCGCGCCCTCGTCGGCGGCACTGCCTTCTTCAAAGGCAGCGCAGTGATGATCATCGCGCAGCACAAGGGCAGGGACACCAAGGAAAAGGTCAGTCGCAATTTCGGCATGCCCCAGCCCGAGGGCTATCGAAAGGCTCTGCGACTCATGAAAATGGCGGAGAAATTCGGTCTGCCCGTTCTCTCTTTCATCGACACCCCTGGCGCCTATCCGGGCCTCAGTTCAGAAGAGCGGCACGTGTCGGAAGCGATTGCAGTCAACCTGCGTGAAATGGCCCTCCTCAAGGTTCCCACGATCGCCATCGTTGTGGGTGAAGGCGGCTCCGGTGGTGCGCTCGGCATCGGCGTGACAGATCGCGTGCTCATTTTCGAAAACAGCTATTACTCGGTCATCTCACCCGAAGGGTGCGCGGCCATCCTCTGGAAGGACGCCTCGTCCGCTGAAAAGGCTGCCAAGGCGATGAAGCTGACGGCCGCCGATCTTGAGAAGTTTGGCGTTGTCGACGAAATACTCCCGGAACCCTTCGGCGGCGCGCACAACAATCTGGAGCAGACGGCAAGAGGGCTCGGCGAGGCCATTCAGCGTCATCTCGACGAGCTGAGTCAGCTCTCGCTCGACAGTCTCCTTGACGCACGCTACATGCGCCTGCGCTCACTCGGCCTCTATGAGGAGGCCGGCGTCGTTCACAATTGAGGCGCAGACAGGCTTGCGACGAAGCGCGGCTCAGGGTCCCCAGACACTGGCCTGCAGCACGCGGCTCCCGGCGCCACTGATGAACGTGGACTTGCCGGTCTCCGTATCCAAAATCGCAAGACGCGGACCGCCTGAAACCCGCTGCGTATAGACGAGATGGCGGCCATCCGCCAGCCAGCTTGGCTCCACGCAGTCACCCGGCCCCTTGGACACCACGCGCGTCGGTGTGCGTCCGCTGAGATCGTGCACCGCAATCTTCAGGCTGTTTCCCTCGCGAATCGTGAAGGCGATCATGTTGGGATTGCCGCGACTCCAGTCGGGCTCCGCGCAGTAGCGGCTGATGTTCGTCGACAGCCTGCGTGAGGGCCCGCCAGCCGCAGGCATCACGAACAATTGAGGACCACCCAATTGGTCCGACACATAGACGATCTGAAGTCCATCCGGGGAGAAGCACGGACCCGCCTCGCCCGAGGCCGTGCGCGTACGCCGCGAAATCTGACGGCCCTGCGCATTGCTGACATAAACCTCGGGGTTGCCCTCGCCACTCAGCACCATGGCCACCTGCTGGCCGTTCGGGCTGTACCGCGCGCTCATGTTCGTGCCCTTGAAGCTCACAAATGTCGATCGCTGCAGCGAACCGAGATCGAGAAGGAAAACGTCAGGAAATCCCGTCCTGAAATAGCTTGTGTACAGGAGCTTTCGTCCATCCGGCGACCAACGCGGCGTCATCGCCTGCGAATTGTCGCGGGTGATTTGTCTAACCTCTCCGAAAAAAAGATCGCCCGTCGCCACTTCCATGGCCTTGCCGCTCTCCACGATGAAGGCCAGCCGGCTAGCAAAGAATCCCTTGAGGCCACTGGTCTTCTCAACCGCAAAATCCGCCGCACGAAACAAGGCGTTGCGCGCACTCGTTCCCGAAAAAACCTGCGAAGCCACTGGCGCGGTGCCGCGCGCAATGTCCACCTTCACCTGGTTCGCTCCGACGGGGGAAAAATTGATCGAGAACATCCCGCCGCTGCCTACGAGCCGAAAACGGCCATGGGCGCCGAACGCGGTGTGAGCCAGGCGTTCGACCTCCGGGTTCGCCCCTGTGACATGAATCGCAATCGTTTTCACGTCTGCGGAGATGACGATTTCGCCGAGTTTGGTGACTCCCTGCGCGAGAGCGCCGCCCGACGCGGGCGACAGCATGACACAGATCAGGAAAAACCGTTGGAAGATTTGCATGGATGGAAAAAACGAGGAAGAACAGTGCAGGAACGGCATTTCTATTTACAGCCTCCGCTCTCAAAACAACGTCAAAACCTTTCCGTTCCAGAAAACCTCGCATTTGCTGTGACATCCGACGCGATCAAAGAACACCTGAAGCAAGTAAAGTATCCTGGTTTCAGCCGGGATATCGTTTCGTTCGGCCTGGTCCGATCCGCCGCTTGGATCGACGGCACGGTCAAGGTGGCGCTGGAGCTAACCACAAGCGACCCGAAGATTCCCCTGCAACTGAAGGGTGAAGTCGAGAAGTGCCTGCGTGTCATCCCCGGTGCAAAGGACATCATCATCGATGTCGCGGTGAAACCCGTGCGCCCGCCATCCGGCGGCGCATCCGCGGGTGTTGGAGCCTCGACCCGGAAGACCAGCCGATATTCCGTGGCGATTGCCTCCGGCAAGGGTGGCGTCGGCAAGAGCACCTTCTCCGTCAATCTCGCCTGTGCACTCGCCCAGGTCCTCAGCGCCCAGGGAAAGCCTGGACAGGTTGGGCTTCTGGACTCCGACATCTATGGCCCAAGCGTACCCCTGATGATCGGCGCACACGGCCGGCCTGAGCTTGAGGGGGAAATGCTCATTCCGCTGGAGGCTCACGGCGTGAAGGTCATGAGCATGGGCTTCCTCGTGGATGACAACACCCCGGTCGTCTGGCGCGGCCCGATGATCATGAAAACAATCCAGCAGTTCGTCCAGAATGTGAAATGGGGCGATCTCGAGATCCTGCTTGTGGATCTGCCCCCGGGCACCGGGGACGCGCAGCTTTCCCTCGTGCAAACAATCCAGCTCGATGGAGCCGTGATCGTGACAACGCCGCAGCCCGCCGCAACCAATGTCGCGCGCAAGGGCGCGTTGATGTTCAAGAAGGTGAATGTCCCCCTGCTCGGTGTGGCGGAAAACATGAGCTGGTTCATCGATTCCGCTGGGAAGAAGCAAATGCTGTTTGGAGAGGGCGGCGGCGCACGCACCGCGGAGAACCTGGAAACCGTGCTGCTCGGGCAGGTTCCCCTGCACCCGGACATCCGCAGCGCCAGCGATGAAGGTCGCCCGCTTGTTGTGAGCGAACCAGACCATCCCGCGAGCATCATTTTCCGCTCCATCGCGGAAACACTTCTTCATCAACTGGCCGGGAAGCAGGGCTGACCGCTGGTGTATCGCAAATTGAAACCTTTCGGCATATGCGCAAAAACATGCACTAAGGTTGACAGGAGGAAAAGTGACCCTATTTTTACGGTTGCTGAAGGATCTATGACGTTCGTGATCGTTTCAACTCGACGGGACACATTCAAACGCCCTGCGCCGAGTAATTCCGCCAGATTATTGCGCTGGTGTCTTTCACCGAAAAATTGATCCAGCCGTGGTAGCCATGACGTCCTCCTCCTACTCGTCAGAACACACCGGATCTCGCGACTTCGTGAAGAACTCGTCGCTCTATCAGGAGTTTCTTGCCGAAAGGGAGGAGATACTGAAGCACAAATGGCTGGAGTCGGAGCGCCTCGGCTACGACATCGGTTTCGAGCGCGCCCTCTTGGACTGGATTCGCAAACATCGCGAAAACTGGCGCGCGCACCGCCGAGCCCAGAGCCCGCAGCAGTCAAGCGCCTCGGCGGGCACACGCTGACAGTTTGCTCCGTGAATGATGCCAGGCTGTCCGATTGGGAGGCAATCATGCGCATCCGGAGGAACTCACTGACGCAGTTTGGATCATCCGCTGCCTGACCCATCAGCCGCTGGAGTGCCGCCTCGCAATCCGCTACTCCGCTCCCGCCATTCGGAGTCCCCGCTGACGCATCACCGGGCTGCGGGCGTAAAAAAACCGAGCGACTGCTCGGTTCTTGCATTTTGGCCGGCGCGGCCGTGCGGCGAATTGTTTGCCGCTTATTTGATTTCCTTGTGAAGCGTGTGGCGCTTGAGGAAGGGGTTGTACTTCTTCTTCTCGATGCGCTCGGTCACCGTCTTCTTGTTGCGTCGGGTGAGGTAACGGGAAACGGGCTTTCCCTCCTTGCGGGCTTCAGTGCACTCCAGTGTGACAACTTCTTGCATGTTATATGGCGATTGAAGGGTTAGCTCAACCGCCGCCAATGCCGGGCGCAATCCCAAAATGCCACTGAAAAGACCCCTCCATCATTGCTTGCATCCCCCTCCGTTGGCAGGGGCATGCTTTGTCATGCCCTGGCGACGCGCGTTGCCCCACAACGCCGGTCAATACGCTCACCAACGCATTCCTCCCCTCCCGTTCTCCCCTCTTCTCCTCTTCTCTCTCCTTCGCGCCCTCGCGCCTTCGCGTTTAAACATCCGGTGAAATTTCGCCTCGCCAGTCTCCAGGGCACGACGGAGCGCGCACCTCCAAAGTTGGCCCCGCCGCTACGCCGGGGACATTTTCCGCTCGGTCAGCGGCAGCATGACGCCGCGCCGGAAAAGGTTCACCTGCCCGGTGCTGGACGAAACCACGATTGAGATGCATTCGGTAGCCACGCTGATCGCGGCGGCGGCCGCGTGGCGGCTGCCGAGGCCGCTCGGAAGCGCATGATCGGAATCGGTTGCCTGAAGCAGACTGCCCGCGGAAAGCACGACGCCATCCCCGCGGATGATGAAGGCGCCATCAAGGAGGGAATACTCCTTGATCGTTTCATCCATGAACGGATTCAGGATGTTCCGGTCCTCCTCCTTGTATCCGAAAAATGGATTCAAGACGAGCGGCTTGATCAGCTTCTCGACCTTCGCGGTGTCGCCAACGACGAACAGGCATCCCACCGGCCGCCCCTCCCTTCCCTCAACCGCAAGCTCCGTGGCAACCGCGATGACCCTCTCGAGAACCTCGGGTCGGACATCCGGCGGGAGAAGCTCCGCATGGCCCGTCAGCAGCGTCTGGAACTCACGCTCGACATCCACCACCACCAGCGTGTCGAACTGGTTGCTGCCCGTGATGCCGGCGATGCAGCACACACGATCGTTGAAGGATATGATGCCGTGGGTCAGCCCGACAAGCATCGCACTGCGCAACTGCGCCAGGCGCGCCTTGGAAAAGGACCGGACCTGGATGGTGTCAGCAAACGCCGAATGGTCCTCCCCAGCCTCAATCGGGTTTCGCGTGACAAGGATCGTTTTCAGCTTCGGCTGTATCATGCCAGCCTCGATTCCACCCACAAAGGTGTCCCCAAAAACCATCAGCGCCCCGCAGCCGGCGCCCCTGGCCACACGCTCCGCCTCCCGAAGCATCAGGCGGTTCACGCGGTTTTGCTGCGCCTGAATCGGCCGCCCCGCAATGCCTCCCAGCCCGGCGATCAGCTTTGTGTAGAGATCGTCAAGATCCGGTGCGATGAGCAGACTGTCAATGAACTCGGGCTCCTTGAAAAGGCGGGCGAGCGACGCCAGGACCGGCAGGTAGCTGCGCGCCCTTTCCCCGGCAATCAACATCAGGATGAAATGTATGCGCTCATCGCTTGCTCCTCCATCATGCCGGATTCCCGCCTTGCTGCGCCCAACAGCGAGGACGTATGGACGCGACATCTTGACCCGCGCGTGCGGCAGGGAGACGCCATTGCCCAGATAGGTCGTCATTGTGCCCTCCCGCTGCAAGAGGCTGCGAAGCAGGACCTCGGGTTTCAGGTCGGGAAATTTCGCCACCGAGACATCCAAGAGCTCCTGAAGCGCCCCCTTCAAATCCGAGCTCTTCAGCTCAACGAGACGGCTTCTGGCTATGATCTTGTCGAGACGCATGTTGAAATGGCTGTGGTCAGCGATTCGAAATCAATCGACTCCCTGGAAAGGCTGGTGACCCCGATGCCATTCCAGCATCCGCGACGCATCCCCGGGCGCCGCCGGTCCAGCCTCGTTCACCGTTCCCATTCCAATGCCCCTTTCTTCACCTCGTAGTAAAGTCCCAGGACTAGAACGAACAGGAAGAAGGAGATTGGGCCGAGAATCGAGATATGACTGGCTAGGAACTCCCGATAGATGAACGTCCAGGGTATCAGGAAAACCACCTCAATATCGAAGATGATGAAAAGCATCGCGGTCACATAGAATTTCACCGCGAAACGCGCATGCGTGATGCCTTCCGGCTTCACTCCGCATTCGTAGGCGGAGTCCTTGATCGCATTCTTCGCGGAACGCTGGCCAAGGAGCTGACTGATACCGACAATGGCGCCGGCCAGGCCGGCAGCAAGCAGCACCTGCACAAGAATCGGCAGGTAGTCTGCGGACGTATCGACGACAGCGGATGTCATGCGACTCCAATTTGTTGCCTGTTGTCTTCGATGGGCAAGGGATTTCCCTCCGGATTCTCGCGAAATTGCTTCCGGCAGCCTCCAGCTGTGCGTTGCGGCATGGCTGCGGACCGATCCGCTATTCGTTCAACTTGAACAAGCGCGTCGGCAGTGATCGCGAAGTGCCCACGCCCAGGATTTCCGCAAACTCGAGCGTGCGAATCTCCTCGGAGATGGGCTGAAATCCCGATCGTTTTCTCCAGTAGTTGATCTTTTCAAGCGCCAGTGAATCGAGTGCCACGGGATCGGCGCTCATCCACAGCTTCGGCTCTGAAACCGTATACAGGGAGTTGAAGTAGGGGCCGCCAATGAACTGATAGCGCTCTAGACTCGCGATGGTGAAGGCCCATGTGGCGCGCAGTTCCGGAATGGCGCTCATTTCAGCCACCGCCGCGGGCGCATTCGCCGGCGAGCGGAAGAAACGCGCCGTATTGGAGGCATTCCACAGCGTGGCATTCACCAGTGCTCCATTCACCCCAAGAATCGGGTGATCGGTGAAGACCGGCAGATTGATCCAGAAATCCGCATCGAGAAAAAGCGGGGTTGCCAGAAAACTCTTGCGATCCTGCTCCGTGCTCGTGTTCGCATCGACCCCCTCCACCTGCTTCTCCGCAAGCACCGGGTCGAAACGATTGGGGAGCGGGCTGTCGTAAAACCACACCGGGTCAAAGAAGCGGCCGGATTCGAGCACATAAACGGGATGCCCCTTGTACGCACTCTCGCCGGTCACCAGCGAGGGAAGAAAACCCGTGAGACGCAGGCGGAGTTGGTTCAGCCCCACCAGGAATATGCCCGAATCCTCGAACCCACGCCGTTCAAGCGCATGGATCACCGCATGAACCAGCGCATGGGGTGTCGAAAGCCCCTGCCCGGAATCGGCATAAATCTTAAGTCCGACCTTCTTCTTGACAGTCGGCTGTATCCTCTTGCCGGTCGCGGCCTCAAACTGAACAAAGAGCCTCTCCACTTCCCTGTCATAGATCGCCTGATCAAAATTCTGGAGCGAAGTTTCCCACACGGGCAGCAAGGGTGCCGGCGGCGGCAGTGGCATCGAAGGCAATGCATTGGCATTCTGTCCCTTGGCGACAACGACCATCAGGTTTGGCAGGGCGAGCGCACCAAGGGCGGAAACAAGAATGCTTCGAAAAAGGAATCGCATGGTCTATCTGTCGCCGGGCGGCCGGCAAAGTTTCGTGAGATCTTTGTAGAGTGAAACGGGCAAACTTGACAGAGCCCACCTCCGGCAGAAAGTCCATTCTCTCCGCATCGGAGCAAGTCGGCAGAGAGAATTCTTTCGTCAAACCGCCTCCGCATCCGCGTTTTCGCCATGTCCGTCATCAAACCCACCTGCCTGCGCGACATCAAGTTGCGGGTGAACATAGTCGATGTCGTTTCCCGTGTGATCACTCTGCGAAAGGCTGGCGCTCGATTCAAGGGTTTGTGTCCGTTCCACTCCGAAAAGACACCCTCGTTCAATGTGGATGCAGACAAGGGCTTCTTCAAATGCTTTGGCTGCGGGAAGGCGGGCGACGTCATCACGTTTGTGCGGGACACGGAGCAACTGACCTTCACCGAGGCTATTGAGGCGCTCGGCAAACGTTTCGGTGTCGTTATTGAATACGAGGAAGGCACGGGGCCGACGAAGGAGGAACGCACGCTTAGACAGGAGCTGTTCGACCTGCACGAATTTGCCGCCGACCACTACTTTCAGAAATTCAAAGGGAAGGATCACGAAGGGGAATTCATCCGCTCCTATTGGACGGACAAGCGGCGTTTCCTTCCTGAACTGGCGGACGAATTCAAAATCGGCCTTTCAGAGACTGACGAAGGCGGACTCGGCTCCGCGGTTCTCAAACGTCGGTTTTCCGAGGAGGCCATCCGGCAGTGCGGCCTGTTTTTTGTCCGCAGCCCCACCGTGATGACGATGGTCAGCCTGCGCCCCCGTTTTCGCGGACGCCTGATGATTCCCATCCGGGATCACCAAGGGCGCGTCGTCGCATTCACCGGCCGCCAGACGGAGCTCACTCCCAAGGACGACCCCGCTTTCGAAGCCAAGTACGTCAATTCGCCGGAAACGCCCATTTTCACCAAGGGAAATCTGCTCTTCAATCTCGACCGCGCGCGCGATCCCGCGAGCAAGGAAAACCGCCCCTTTGTCCTGGTCGAGGGACAACTCGACGCGCTCCGATGCTGGAGCGTCGGACTCAAGACGGCTGTCGCCCCGCAGGGCACGGCCATCACGGAGTCCCAACTGCTGCTGCTGCGACGCTACCAGCATCGCGTCGAGTGCTTCTTCGATTCCGACGATGCCGGGCAAAAGGCATCACTTCGATTTCTGCCGCTCGCACTCAAGACAGGTTTGGAGGTTCGTTTTCTTGGCGCTCAAGCGACCTCGAAGATCGATCCCGACATCCTGCTCCTGGAGCGCGGCCTGGCCGCCTACGCAGAATTGGAGAAAACCTCGCTCTCGGCAATGGCCTACGCCTGCGCCTCCATTCTTCCGCAACCGGATCGCGCCTCCTCCGAAGAAAAGACCCGGGCGGCAGCCCAGGTTCAATCAATCATTGCCGCCGCCGATTCCGAGGTTGCCCGGTCCCAGTTCCTCGCCGAGGCCGCGGCCTGCCTGAAGCTCCCGGTCGCCGCCCTGCAAAAAGACTTCCAAGCCAGTCTTGCCAGGCAGCAACGGTCTTTTCGACGCGAGGACACGACCGCCGCGCCAAGTGCGGCACCGTCTTCGCCAGACAGTGCCTGCAATCGTGATATTGCTCCAGAACAGCATTTGCTGTTGGTTTGCCTTCATTGGGAGCAAATGGGGAAGTCCCTCGCTCATGCTTTCCCCCACGATTGGATCGACCTCTCCCACCCCTGCGGAGCGCTGCTGAATCGTTTTCTTGCGGAATTCGAACACGACAACTGGCCAGGACGCGAACACCTCGACATCCTCCTCGAAACACCCGAGGAAAAGGCACTCATCGCTTCAATGTTGTTTGATGCACCAGCGCTGGACGATCCCGTAAAAGCATTGCAGGAGGGCATCCATCGGTTGCGTGCCCGTTCACTTGAGCCTCGCCTCAGGAAAATCGACCTTGATTTAGCAACCCACCATGCGGAGAGTAGCGTGGACGCAATTTCACTCTTAAAACTCCGTTCCGAACTTCTGCGACAGCTGCGCCAGCCCATCACTCTGGTGCCGCTTTGATTGTCGCTGACTTTGTCTTTTTCCATTTTCCATGCCGCGCAGCAGTAAAGCCAGTTCAGCATCCATTGACGACCAATCCGAGGCAGTCGAGTCAGTCCTCAACAAGAAGGGCGCACACGCGCCCGCCTCCGACGGAGTCAGCATTCCCGATGTGCCCGGTGGCGGAAGCATCAACGAGAAGATACGTCAGCTCATCCGCCAGTCGAAGGAGCAGGGATACCTGACGTTTGACGACATAAACGAGGCGCTTCCCGACTCCATCGAAAATCAGGACGAGATCGACAATGTCCTGTCCATTCTTCAGAACCTCGACATCGAGATCATCGAGTCGGAGGAAGTGGAGTCCTTCAAGCAGCGGCAGGAGGAGGCGGAGGAGGAGGAAACCCGCACTTCCCAGAATGACATTCTGGACGATCCGGTGCGAATGTACCTCAAGCAGATGGGCCAGGTCCCGCTGCTGACCCGCGAGCAGGAGGTCGATATTTCCAAACGAATCGAAAACGCCGAACTGAAGGCGCAGGAAGCGCTGTTCGATGCCGCAAACGTCGCACGGTACATCATCGCACTCGGCTCCAAACTGCTCAGCCGCGAGGAGCGCTTCGACCGCATAGTCATCGACAAGAAAATCGAGAGTCGCGACGCGTACTTCAAGGCGCTGCCCAAGCTGGTCGAGATCACGCAGAAGAACGAGGAATCCGTTTCTGAATCGTGGGCGGAATATCTGGCGGCCCGCAACGAGGCGGAACGAAAGAAGATCCTCTCAAAACACAGGAAGCGCGAATCGACGCTTCGTTCAAACTTTTCGAAATTCTATTTCAAGCTCAAGGTGTACGAGGAGTACCTCGCCGAAATCCGGCCGGTGCTGACTGAAATCCAGGACCTGAACTCGCTTCTGGAGCGTGCCAGGCATCCCAAGACCCGCAGGGACGCCGCCATCGACACCAAGGTCATCGCCGCGCGATTCAAGGCGCTCGAACATGAGCACCGCATCGCACCGCAAGCCATGCTCGACATCGTCGCCAAGACAAACGTCCACATCCGCGAGGCGCACCAGGCCAAGACGGAAATGGTCGAGGCCAACCTGCGCCTGGTCATCTCCATCGCGAAGAAATACACCAACCGCGGCCTGTCCTTCCTCGACCTGATCCAGGAGGGAAACATGGGGCTCATGAAGGCGGTGGAAAAATTCGAGTACCGGCGCGGCTACAAGTTCTCCACCTACGCAACCTGGTGGATCCGCCAGGCCATCACCCGCTCGATCGCCGACCAGGCGCGCACCATCCGCATCCCGGTCCACATGATCGAGACACTGAACAAGGTGATGCAGGTGCAGAAGCAGCTCCTACAGGAATACGGCCACGAGCCCACCCCCGAAGAGGTCGCCGACGAGATGAACCTGCCCGTGGAGCGCGTGCAGCAGATCATGAAGATGGCGCAGCAGCCCATCTCGCTTCAGTCGCCCGTCGGCGACGGCGATGACACCAGCTTCGGTGACTTCATCGAGGACAAGAGCGCCGAGAATCCCTACGACATGACAGCCTTTTCGCTTCTCCGCGAAAAGATCATCGATGTTCTCGATTCGCTCACCGAGCGCGAGCGCCGCGTGCTATCGCTCCGCTTCGGTCTCGTCGACGGCTACAGCCGCACCCTTGAGGAGGTGGGCAAGCAGTTCAAGGTCACCCGCGAACGCATCCGCCAGATCGAGGCCAAGGCTCTGCGCAAGATGCGTCACCCGACGCGTCTTCGCCAGCTCACCGGATTCTTCGACGCTGAGCAGCCGGACAACGCGCAGAACCTGCTCAAGCAGGCCCAGGCGGGGCAGATCAAGCCGCCACCCCTGGTGCCGCACTGACACATCTCCGCATGATCTCGCATTCTCCGATCATGCGTGTGTCCGGCGCGATCGCCACCGCCCTGTTGATTGCGGTTTCGTGCGCCGGCAGTGATGCGCCGCCGCGCAAGCAGTCTCCCTTTCTTCCGCCCGCAACGGCTCCGGCAGCCGCAACCGCCGAAGCTTCCGCATACGAGTTCACCGGCGTGATCATCGCGGGGAAAAGTGTCATGGTGAACATCACGGACGTTGGCGCGAAACGAAGCACGTGGGTCACCATCGGCCAGTCAGCGGACGGCCTGGACGCACTCAGTTATGACGCGAAGATCGAGAGCGTCGTCGTTCGCATCGCCAGTCAGACAAAAACCTTGTTGCTGAAGAAGCCGGCGGTTGCCGCCAGCTCGGGCCCCGTGGTCGCCACCGTCGCCGTCGCCCCACTCGTCCCGCTCCCACCTCCTTCAACTCCCCAGGAGGCGGAACGCGAAGCACGCATGCTGGTCAGCGACCTTCTCGAAATCGGAATCCAACAGCGAAAGGCCTACGAGGAGGCCCAGCGAAAGGCCGCCGAAGAGGCGGCGCGCCAGTCCAGCGGCCGCAAGTAGGTCAGCCCGCTCCTGTGGCTGCCCCCAGGGCACGACAAAGCGTGCCCCTCCAGGTGTTTTGAAACTTCGCTGGAGATGACACGCCTTGTCATATCCGGAGTTCGCCCAACGGTCGAGTCACCAGCCGGCATCTACACCTCCACCGGAATCGCCGGAGGCGTGGATTCGCGGTGGGATCCCGCCCGTGCCAGCGCATTGCCAAGCTCTTCCTTGCGCAGTGGCTTGGTGATGTAATCGTCCATCCCCGCCTGGATGCATTTCTCCCTGTCGCCCGTCATCGCATTCGCAGTCAGACCGATAATCCATGGCTGGCGCCCAGGCGGCAATTCACGACGAATGGCCAGCGTCGCCTCCAGTCCGTTCATCTCAGGCATGTGCCAGTCCATAAGCACGATGTCATAGTCGCGCTCACGCACGGCCGAGAGTCCCTCGCCACCGTGATTGGCGACATCGGCCCCGTGCCCCAGTCGCTTGAGCATGGTCAGCGCAACCTTCTGGTTCACAAGATTGTCCTCAACGAGCAGTATGCGCAGCCCATCGCCGCCGATCGGCACGATCGGGACCACCGGCTGCGGCGCAACGGGAGCAGGGGCCGCCGTCGCAACAGGAGCGTCTACGATCTCCGCCAGAATGCAGAATGAGAAGGTTGACCCGCGCCCAAGCGTGCTCGTCACCCAGGCGTCACCTCCCATCAGCTGGGCCAGCCTCCGGCAGATCGCGAGTCCAAGACCGGTTCCTCCAAATTTGCGCGAAGTCGATGCGTCAGCCTGTGTGAACGGCTGGAACAGCAGGGCCTGCGCTTCAGAAGTGAGGCCGGGTCCGGTGTCGCGAACCGAGAACTGGAGCTTTGCCTGCGTGACATCGCCGGCAAAGCCCGGGGGTTGGCGGGAAACCTCGACAACCACTCCGCCGTGTTCGGTGAACTTCACCGCATTGCTGAGAAGATTCGAGATGATCTGCCGCACGCGGGTGACATCGCCGCGAATGCGGCGGGGAACGCCCGGGTCGATGCTGATCTTCAAATCAAGCCCTTTGGCCGCGGCCTTTCCGGAGAACAGCGTCACAACATCGTCGATCGCGCGCGGCAGATCGAACGGAAGCTTTTCAAGGTCCAGCCGGCCCGACTCGATCTTCGAGAAGTCGAGCACGTCGTTGAGAATGACGAGAAGCCCCGTGCCGGAGGACCGAATCGTCTCCAGACTGTCGCGATGCTGGTCCGAGAGCTCGCCGTCGAGCATCAGTTCGGTCATGCCGATGACTCCGTTCAGCGGCGTGCGGATTTCATGGCTCATCACCGCCAGAAACGCGCTCTTGGCCTGATTCGCCACCTCCGCGGACAGCGCGAGCTCATTCGCCCGGGCTATCGAATCCTGAAGCTGGCGATTGGTCGCCTCGAGCTCGCCCTTGGCCTGGAGCAGCGTCTCCTCCGTGCGCCGCCGCTCCCGGATCTCACGCGCCATCTTTCCCTGGGTTTCAAGCAGCACCTGGCCGCTCTGCTGAAGCAGGGTTTCGGAGTGACGCGCCCGCGTCAGCTGCTCCGTGAGCTCGCCCTGCTGCTCGACCAGCCGCTGGCGATTTCGGCGCTCCGACACGATGTGGCGGCGGATCAGCCATGCCCCCATTCCAACAATCAACACATGCACAAGCATGATCGACCCATGCGTGATCAGCCTGCCGGCACTCGGCTCCGGAATCTCAAAAAAGTAGCGGGCCAGCCCCTTGTACTGATCGATGAACAACACCCCATGCTGGATCAATACGCAGAGTGCAACGGGCCAGAGGCAGCGCCAGTCAGCATAAACGATCAACACTGTTGAGCTGGTGAAAAACAGAAAATGAAGTGGAGCCAGTCCTCCGACCTGGTAGATGTGAAACCCAAGCAGGACTTGAAGCAGAACACCCGCGCATGCGCGCGTGACAAATGCACCGGGATGCACTTTCGTCATCACCCGGAACAATACCGCAGTGACGGAGGCAATTCCCAGAGTCGCCACCCACGTGTCCCTGACCGGCGCAAGCAGCATCGCAAGCCCGCAATGGACGATCAGGAGAAGGCCGGCCCACCTGTCACCACGACGATGAACTGGAGCAAGGATCTGCTCGTCCGAAAGAACCTCCCCCGTTGGCGAACTAATCTCACCGGCCGGCAGGATTGATGATTCCGACAGCAGATGATCCCTCAATCGCTGATAGAGTGCCTTCACAAACTTTCCTCCCATTCGACAGGATCGCCACGCCCCTCACCTTTGTCGCCGGGTTTGCTCAATCGCTTCACAACAGGCATGGAATCTCCACGGATCATCGCCCGGATTACATCGACCCACTCCGGGCCCAGTTAAGCAGTTGTCCAAACGGCCTGCTCCGATCAAATCCTTTCGCAGGCCAACTACATTTCGAGCGACACACATCGTTTCAGCGGCCGGCGGAGAGCACCCATCTTGGCGTGCATTCAGGCACGCGGTTCATCGAGCGACTCCCGCAGCAGCCGACCCAGTTCATGCAGGCGATAGGGTTTTGAGATGAACAGGCGCTGGCCCTGTTTTTCCAGACCGGCCTTCACCTCGGGCGCAATGTTGCCGCTGACCACAATCACCTTCGCCTTGGGGCGGATCCGCCTGATCGTCGTGAAGACCTCGACGCCCGAAACCTTCGGAAGATTCAAATCGAGAAGCACCGCGTCTATGGTTCCCGGATTTCCAAGCAGAAATTCCAGCGCTTCACCTCCGTCTGAAACGGTGCGCACCTTGTAGCCGCGCATCTCCAGCACAACGCGCAGCAATGTGCGCAGGCTGCTTTCATCCTCCACAACAAGCACGGTCTCGGTGCCGACCGGAATCTCAGTCGCGGCGCCGTTCTCATCGATCAACCCCTGGCTGTCCGCGAGTTCAATCGGCAGGTACACCAGAAACGTGCTTCCCTGACCGGGCGTGCTTTCAAGGTCGATGAACCCCTTGTGATTCGAGATCACGCCATAAACCACCGACAGCCCGAGTCCGGTGCCGCCAGCCTCCTGCTTCGTTGTGAAGAATGGCTCGAAGATCCGCTCCCGCACCTGCTGCGGTATGCCGCACCCCGTGTCGGTCACCCTGATGCAAACATACTCGTGGCGGGCGTCGGCGTTCAGACGGCTGATTGACAGCCCGGACACCTTGCAGGTGGAAACCGTGATCCTTCCCCCGTCGGGCATGGCGTCGCGCGCATTGACGCACAGGTTCATCACGACCTGCTGCAGTTGGTTCTGGTCTGCTGCTATCAGAGGCAGCCCGTCGGCGAGTTGAAGTTCGAACGCAATCGTGCGCGGAAACGTTTCGGCAAACATGCCGCCGAGGTCGCGGATCAGACGGTTCACCGAGACAGGACGATAGCTCACCTCCGCCTTCCGGCTGAACGTGAGAATCTGCCGCACAAGTCCGACCGCGCGCTGCGACGCATTGTAGATCTCCTTCAGGAAGCGCTGCTGGTCCTCGTTGCCGGCCGACCTTGCCATCGCGATCTCCGTGAATCCGCTGATGATCGCCAGCATGTTGTTGAAATCATGCGCGATCCCCCCCGCAAGCGTGCCCAGGCTCTCCATCTTCTGGGCCTGGCGAAGCTGGTCCTCGAGCTTCTTGCGTTCCGTGATGTCCTCGCGAAGGCACAGCAGGTGGGTGATTTCGTCAGAGTGGTTGCGGATGGGTGACACCTGCACGAACTCCCACACCTTCCTGTCGTTCTTGCACGGGGTGCAAAGCTCGCCGCGCCACTCCCTGCCCGCGCTGACCGTCGCAAAGAACCGCTCGTAGTCCGAATCATTGCTGAATCCCGTGCGCAGGACCTGGATGTCCTTTTCGAAAATCTCCTCGAGCGTGTAGCCGGTGATCTGCGTGTAGCGCGGGTTCACGTACTGCACCAGCCCCTCCGGTGTCGTGATGACCACCGCCAGGGGCGACTGCTCAACCGCGTTGGCCAGCTTGTGGAAGTGCTCCTCGGAAAGCCTGCGCTTGGTGACGTCCCGTCCTATGGCGCGGAAGGCGACAATCAGTCCCTCCTCATCGCGAACGGCATTCTCCTCCCATGCAATCCAGCGCCAGCCCTGGGCGGTCAGCCACCGGTCCTCATGGGAACATCTGAACGGCGCGTGGGCAAGCCGCTGGGTGCAGTGCTTCCAGCTCTTGAGGTCATCAGAGTGTATCAGCACGCTTGGATCGGAACCGCACCAGTTCTGCACCGGCACGCCAAATTTCCTGGCGAAAGCCTGGTTGACAGCGACAACCCGCCCGTCCGGTCCTCGCACCAGGGCCAGCTCAACGCTGAGCTCCCACGGGGCGACCAGCGAGTCGGTTCGGGTGACTGGCGCGGTTGGAATCATGACGAGGCGCCGTGACCTCGCCGGTCAGACGAGACCGCTCAGAACGGTCGGCAGGCGCTGCACGCTGTTTGAAAGCGCAGCCCGTGCAATTCTGGTCTCCTTCTCCCCGTCGCCGTAGAGGATGGTCCAGCCTGACAGCTTGAGCCAGGCTTCATCGGGAATCGAAGCGACCTTTTCGAATCCTCCAGGAATGCCCGCATAACGAACCAGATGATCGGCCACCTGCACGGCGGCCGCGTAGAATCCATGATCGGGCGCGGATTCCGGAGCATTGTGGTAAAGGACCGCATCCGTGATCTCCGCCGAAAGCTGGTGACGCTGGAGATAGTAGCCGCCAATGCGCGCATGATCCCATCCGATCAACGAGCGCTCGGCCGCACAGACATCCTCTGGAGACGCATAGGTCTGCTCGACGATTTGTCCGAACTCGGTGGGAAAGGCCGTGGCCAGGACCACCTTGCCGACATTGTGAAGCAGTCCGATGATGTAGTCGGTGTCGTCGTCGATGAGCAGCGTGGTTGTGGCAAGAATCTCGCGCGTCATTATCGCCGCTCCAATCGAGTGCTTCCACAGTTCGCGCCAGGGCAGCCGAAGCGGGGAGCGCGAGATTTTTTCAAGCTCCTCGATCACGGGAGTGGCCATCGACAACTCACGAATCTGCCGCAGCCCGAGATAGAACACCGCCTCCTCTATGTTGTTCACCTTCGCCGTCAGTCCAAAGTAGACGCTGTTGACCATCCTCAGGAGACGCGCCGTCAGCGACGGATCCCGGCGTATGATCTCGGCAATCTGGGAATTGAAACTCTGTTCCGAATTCACCAGCCCCGCGAGCGCCCGGTTGATGCTTTGCAGCGACGCCAGCTTGGGACACGCATCGACCCGCTTCATGATTTCAGAGTCACTGTAGGTCTGCGTGGACATCAGGGTTGGACCTTGCGAGACGGTGGTGGACATGTTGGCGTCGTTGCGCGGGCTTGGCGGAAATGGGCGGTGTATGCCGTGCACAGGGAATCGGCGGCGCACGCGGGAAGTTTAGGGGTTTTTTGCCGCGCGACAGGGGAAACTACTCAAGCGCCGCAGGCACTTGCCGAAGGATGTCAACAGCCCGGCCTCATGGCTCACAACAAAACACACGTTCAGCTCCAAGCTGCCTTGTCACACCATCGTGCGGGGCGCCTGCGGGAGGCAGCGGACCTCTACGCCCGGCTGCGGCGGATCGATCCGAGGCATTTCGACGCCTGCCACCTCGGGGGAACGGCTGCGCTCCAGCTGGGGAATCCGCTCGAATCCATCCCGCTCTTCAAGCAGGCGCTCAACATCGATCCCCGTTCCGCCGTCTGCGGCATGCGCCTCGGCCTAGCCTGGCTCGCATCCGGACACGCGAGCGAGGCGGTGAAACAACTTCGCCTGATCACTGAGAGGCACCCGCAGTTTTTCGAGGCGTGGGACAACCTTGGCATGGCCTTGAAATCGGCCGGTCTGATCAACGACGCCTTCGCCGCGCATCACCACTCGGTTGAAATTCAACCGCGGTATGCGTCCGGTTGGTACAATCTGGGGCACACACACTCGCTGCTCGGCCGCAGCAGCGAGGCGCTTGCGTGCCACGATCGCGCGCTCGCCATCGATCCCGGACATGCCCTCGCTCACTTCGGACGCGGCCAGGCCCTCCAGCAGCTTCACCGCATTGAGGAAGCCATTGCGGCCTACGACCGCCAGCTCCTGCTCAATCCGGATCACCACGAATCTCGCAGCTCCCGCCTCTTCGCGCTCAATTATCTCCCGCTCCGTCCGAGAGAAACCGTTTTCGCCGAACACGCCGAATTTGGCGAACGGATTGAGGCTGCGGTCAGGCGCGCCACAGCCCTGACCGACACAGTGTCTCATGACGCCCGGCCTGGCTCCGAACGCCGACTGCGAATCGCCTTCGTCTCCCCCGACCTGCGCACCCACGCAGTCGCCTGCTTCCTCGAGCCGCTGCTCGCGCATCTCGACCGCACACGGTTCGAAACCGCCCTCTATCACGATCACTACGTCGTGGATGGCATGAGCAATCGCCTGCGCGCGCACGCCGCGATCTGGCGGCACATCGTCGGCATGCCTGACGACGCCGTTGAGCGTCTCATACGCGACGACTCACCGGACATCGTGATCGATCTCGCCGGACACACCGGACTCAACCGCCTGCCGCTCTTCGCCCGCCGGCTCGCCCCCATGCAGGTCACCTTTCTCGGCTATCCCAACACCACGGGACTTTCGACGATCGACTGCAGGTTCACGGACACGCTTGCGGATCCCAGTCCGGAATCGGACGCCTATCACACGGAGCGGCTCGTGCGATTCAGTCCCTGCGCCTGGGCCTTCCAGCCGCCGGCGGATTCACCTGAAGCGCCACGTCTGCCCTGTTCCGACGGACGGGGAGTCGCATTCGGCTCCTTCAACAATTTCTCCAAGATCTCCGACTGCACCCTGGCACTCTGGAAAAGGATCCTCGACGCCGCGCCCGGCTCGCGACTTGTGCTGAAAAGCTCGACGGCGACGGACTCCGCATTCCCGAGGCGACTCGCCCGCTGCGGACTCGATGCCAGCCGGATCGAAATGCTCAGCCCCGCCAGTTCCATCAGGGACCATCTCGAGATGTACGCCCGCATGGACATCGCGCTCGACACCTTCCCCTATCATGGCACCACGACGACGTGCGAGGCGCTGTGGATGCAGCGGCCCGTGGTGACCCTCGCCGGTGACCGCCATGCAAGCCGGGTCGGCGTCTCATTGCTGAGCGCCATTGACCGTCGTGACTGGATCGCCCGCTCAGAATCCGAGTACGTGGAGATCGCCGCGCGGCTTGCGGCTGACCGCCCTGTATTGGAAACGACGAGTGCGCAGCTGCGGGACTGCCTTCGCAAGAGCATCCTCTTTGATCATGCCGGACAGGCCGCTCGATTCGGCGCCGCGCTGCAGGCGTGCTGGAACGAACAAAACAGAGCGGCAGAACCCTCCGCACCTGAACATGCGCGGCAGACCGCCACCACATGACTCCCGCGAAGATCCAGAACGTGCTGCAGACCGGCCTCGCGCACCACCGTGCGGGTCGCCTGGAGCAGGCCGCCGCCTGCTACGACCAGGCGCTCAAGGCCGTGCCAGGACTCTTCGACGCCGCGCATCTCGCCGGCACGGTCGCGTATCAACGCGGCAACTACACGGATGCGGTCAGTCTTCTCTCCCGCGCACTCACGCTCGATCCGCGCTCCGCGCCCTGCGCCATGCGCCTGGGAATGGCCCTGTTTTCCCACGGGCAGCCGGAGCAGGCGGAGAGACACCTGCGTGCATCCCTTGCCCGACAGCCGTCCGCTGCGGAAACCTGGAACGGACTCGGGCTCGTGCTGCGCGCACTCGGGCGTCCGCCGGAGGCCATCGAGGCATTCAAACGCGCGCTTTCCCTCCAGCCGGCCCTTGCCGAGGCCCACGACCAGCTGGGAGCGCTCATCGCGGACACCCAGGGGCTCTCCCACGCCATTCCCCATTTTCAGAAGGCAGTCGAACTGGATCCGAATTTCGCCCCGGCCTGGTGCAATCTCGGACTTGCCCAGGTGCAGACCGGTGACACCGGGGCGGGCATGGTTTCACTCGACAGGGCGCTTTCAATCAATCCACGCTTCACCCAGGCCCTGCTTGGCAGGGGGCTCGCCCTTCAACGAACCAACCGCATTGAGGAGGCGATCGCAGCCTATGATCGAGCGCTCGAGGCCGATGCCGGGAATTTCGAAGCCCGCAGCGCACGCCTGCTCTGCCTCAACTACCTCGACGGCATGGATGCGGCGCGCCTCTTCGAGGAACATCGGGCTTTCGGCAGACTGCTGGAGACGGAACACGCCGTGCATCTTCACACGCAAACCTCCACCGTCGTGCGCGCGCGCCTCCGTGTCGCCTTTCTCTCACCCGATCTGCGCGCCCACTCGGTCTCGTATTTTATCGAGCCGCTTCTGCGGCACCTGAATCCCTCGCAGTTCGACGTGATTCTCTACCACGATCACGCCGTTGCGGATGCAGTGAGCTCGCGGCTGCGGCAGCATGCGGCTCTCTGGCGAAACTTCGCCTCACAGCCCAATCGCTGGGCCGAGGAACAAATACGAAAGGACGGCCCGGACATTCTCGTCGACCTGGCCGGGCACACCGGCTTCAACCGCCTGCCGATGCTGTCCAAGCGGCTCGCCCCGGTCCAGGTAAGTTACCTGGGATACCCCAACACGACCGGCCTGCAGGCAATGGATTTCCGTTTTACGGATGATATCGCCGATCCTTCCCCCTCGAGCGACGCCTTTCACACTGAACGACTCGTGCGATTTTCACCTTGCGCCTGGAGCTATCAGCCGTCCGCCACCGCACCTGACGTGGCCCCTCCGCCGTGCGTGACTTCGCCGGAAGTCACCTTCGGTTCGTTCAACAACGCCGCCAAGTTCTCGCCGCACACGCTCGAGCTCTGGGCCGCGGTTCTGTCCGCTGTTCCAAGGTCCCGCATCTTCCTCAAGGGGCACGGCATCGACGATCCTGCATTTCAACAGCGACTGCACTCTTTCATGGAGAAACACGGAATCTCCGGCGACAGACTCTCATTCGCCGGACGAACAGCCGGGCTCGAGGCGCATCTTGGGCTGTACAACAGGATCGACGTCGCCCTCGATACCGCCCCCTACAACGGCACCACTACGACGTGTGAAGCGCTGTGGATGGGGCGGCCCGTCATCACGCTCGCCGGGAACCGACACGCCAGCCGCGTCGGCGCGTCCCTGCTCGCCGCCATCGGCCACTCCGAATGGACGGCGCGCACCGTCAGCGAATATGCCGGACTCGCCGTGCAACTCACCCGTGACAGGCAGGCCCTCGCCGCACAAGCGGACCGCCTTCGCAATCAAATGCTCGGGAGCGTGCTCATGGACCACGCAATGCAGTCAAAACGATTCGGAGACGCCCTGCGCCAGTGCCACGCATCAATGACACAAGCAGCCGCATGAGCAGGCGCATTCCCAAAGACCAGCTCGAGGCAAATTATGCCGCCTGTGCGCCCCAATGAGGAAAACCCCCTGATCGCTCCGACTATATTCAAACTATTGTTATTGTTAGTTACTGTTGCACCGCATTTTATACCACTAGTTTTGGCATCGGCCTACAACATGCTTTACGACGATCATGCTTCCTGGCTCCACTGACATTTCCCCCTCTCCGAGTCCTGCATCAGCCAAACAGACCCTGCCAGACGCCGCGGTGTCGTCCCTGTGCGAAGCGCTTCGAAACGGATTGAAGGATCTGCTCGCAGGAGCCGGCACACAGTCCGCCCGGATGGCCGACACGTTCCATGCGTTGCGGCAGGACTGCGCCACCGCGATCGCCCATCTTCCAAAAAAGCAGATCAAGAGCCCGGTAGCCGACGAAATCCGCGCGCTGGTCAGGGCGGTGTCGGATTCGGGTATCCAGGATTCCCCTACAAGCGCGCCCGATCTTGAGCTGGCGGGAAAATTCGCATCCGAGTTCCCGGGCGGCCCGGGGCTGCTCGCGGCGATGCTTCTGACCGCCGCATGGCAGTGGCCCGAGGCACCGACGCTGAGCCGCGTGCCGGACGAGCTCTGGGGCGACTACACCGCCTGGCTGTTCGCGCCAGTCCAGGGATTCTGCGCACCCGGTCATGTTGAAACACATGCCGCGCACACGCTGCGCCGCCTGGAGGATCTCATTGCGTGGACCGACCGAAACCTGGGGTCCAGGACGGTGCGGGCGGCGCTGGACGCCTACCTGAACACCGCCACCTGCATTCCGCTCTATTTTGCCGAGGGCAGCCTGCGCATGCACGCCGAACTGCGCGGCCGGCTTCTGACGAAGGCCATGAATGCGCATCGCGACGTGCATGATCCCGCCCCCGAACTGCGCTTTGGGCGCAGGCTCAGGATCGGTTTTGTCAACCGCCACTTCGGGCCGCAGACCGAAACCTACACCACGCTTCCGACGTTTGAGCAGCTCGATCCCGAGCGCTTCGAGGTTCACCTTTTTGCGCACAAGCTGACCGGATCTCCCCTGGAAGCCCATGCAAGGGAGCACGTCCGGGAGCTTCATCTGCTTCCCGAGGATTTCTCCGAACAACTGGCCAGCCTGCGCGACGCCCGGCTCGATGTGATCGTCTTCGGCACCAACGTGACCGCCGTGTTCAACGAGGTCGCCCGCCTGGCCCTCTATCGCAGCGCCCCGCTTCAGGTCGTCAACAACTCCTCCTGCATCACCTCGGGCCTGCCCCACATCGACCTCTATGTTTCCGGGTCGCTGACGGAATCCGCTGACGCACAAGCGCACTTCAGCGAGCGCCTCGGCCTGCTTCCGGGCGCCGCGCATGCCTTCAACTACGATGCCGACCGCCAGGAGCCCACAACGCAATGGACCCGCGAGGCTCTCGGCGTGCCGGACGACGCGGTGCTCTTTGTCACCGCTGCCAACTATTTCAAGATCATCCCCGAGGTGCAGGAAGCCTGGGCGCGGCTGCTCGCCGCAGTTCCCGGATCTCACCTGCTTGTCCACCCTTTCAATCCGAACTGGGCCTCATCGTACCCGATCGACCGCTTCTGCGCCGCATTCGACCGCGTCCTCGCCGCACACGGCGTCGATCCGGCACGCCTGAAGGTGTCAACCGCGCGCTTCCCATCGCGTTCGGATGTGAAATCGCTCCTGAGCGTGGGCGACATCTATCTCGACACCTATCCGTTTGGAGGCGTCAACTCGCTGATCGATCCGCTCGAGCTCGGCATTCCAACCATCGCCTGGGAGGGCGGCTGGTTCCGATCGCGCATGGGAGCCGCGCTGCTGAGGAGCCTCGGGCTCGAGGAGCTGATCGCCACAGACGAGAAATCCTACATCGAAATCGCCACCCGGCTCGCACGCGATCCTGGTGCGCGTCTCACGCTGAGAACCTCGATTTCACAATCGATGGAGCGCACGCCGCAGTTCCTCGATCCCCTGGCCGCGAGCGATGCGTTCGGAGCCCTGATCGAAACAGCGTTTGACGAGTTGGCGGAACTGGGCCCCGCATCCTTTCGCGCCAGCCCCAGCCCGCTCCTGGCGCGTGAGTCCCCGCCGCTGGACTCCGCCAGCCGACACCGTCACGGCCTCGATCTTCTCGCCGCGGGTCGCTATCCGCGTGCGGCCGCCTATCTCTCCTCCGCAGTCCAGCACGATGAATCGAATGCGGGACTCTGGTACGACATCGCCCGAGCCTACCGCGCCGCCGGCGGCCCGCAATCCGCCGTCCAGGCGCTGGAGACAAGCCTGCGACTCGATCCCTCAAGGGTCGACTCGTGGATCCTGTTGTTTGAACTCGCCGAAGCCGCGGGCTCAACGGAACTCGCACGGGAGGCACTGGGGTGCGCCATGGAAATCGCGCCCTCGGACATGCGGGTGATCCAGCTCGCCGGCAGGGTCAACGTGGCCTAGGTTCACCGCATGAACGTCGTCATTGTCGGCGGAGGCATTGTTGGCCTCGCGACCGCACTGGCTGTGAAAAACCGCCAGCCCGGAGCGCGGATCATCCTGCTTGAAAAGGAAGCGTCACCCGGCCTCCACCAGAGCACCCACAACAGCGGCGTGCTTCACGCGGGCCTCTACTACCGTCCGGGTTCCCTGAAGGCCAGACTTGCCGTGGAAGGCATCGTCCGCATGACGCGCTTCTGCGAGCGGCACGCCATCGCCCACCGGATATGCGGCAAACTCGTTGTCGCCACAACACCCGAGGAGGTGCCCCGACTGCGCTCCTTGCACGACCGGGGCGCAGCCAACGGCCTCCGCGGACTTGAATGGCTGGCGCCGGAGGCGTTCCGCGAAATCGAGCCCCACGCAGCCGGTCTCGCCGCGGTGCGCGTTCCCCAGGAGGGCATCGTTGACTACGCCGCGGTCTGCGACGCGATGACAAGGGAGTTCACCGCCTCGGGCGGCACCCTGCGATCACGGACGCGCGTGACCCGGATTCAGCAGGACGGAAGGGCATGGATGGTCATGACAACCGCCGGAGAATTTCGGGCCCACCTTGTCATCAACTGCGCCGGTCTTCACAGTGACCGGGTCGCCGAATCCTCGGGGGAATCCCGCGATGTCCGCATCATCCCGTTTCGCGGTGAGTACTACAAGCTGCGGAAATCGGCCGAGTATCTCGTCAAGCATCTCATCTACCCGGTGCCCGACCCCACCTTCCCCTTCCTCGGAGTCCATTTCACACGCCTCATTCACGGAGGCGTGGAGGCGGGGCCAAACGCAGTTCTCGCCTTTGCCCGCGAAGGCTATTCGAGGTGGAGGATCAACCTTCGCGACCTCATCGATGCCCTTGCCTTCAAGGGGCTCTGGGCCTTCACCCACGCGCACAGGAGCATGGCTCTCGACGAGCTTCGCCGATCCTTCAGCAAAAAGCTTTTCTGCCAGTCCCTCCAGAAGCTGGTCCCCGCCATCCAGGAGTCCGATCTCGAAACCGGAGGCGCGGGCGTGCGCGCGCAGGCCATGCGTCCCGACGGCACTCTGGTCGACGACTTTCACATCATCGAGCGCCCCGGCATCATCCACATCCTGAATGCCCCCAGCCCCGCCGCAACCGCCTCGCTTGCGATCGGCGAGCATGTCGCGGAGCGGGCGCTCGCGCAGCTACCGGTCCCCAGTGCGCCCGTTCCAGTCGCGGCTCACTCGTGATCCGCGTCTGAAGCGGGACTAGGCGAACGTGAGTTCGCGCAGCGTGCGGCCGCTCGCGCGGTCAACCTCCATGGCGACCCAGCGCTGCTCGCCGGGCTGCCTGTGCCGGTTCCTCTCGCTGACGAGCCGGGCGACATGCGTGAGGTCGGGATCGCTTTCCTTCGGCGTCACGCGAAACCCGTCGCGATTGATGGCGTAGAGATGAAACAGGCGCTTCATGGGGCGATCATGATCCGGGCAATGTGTCGTTTCCGCGGTTCACATCCTGCGTATCCATTTCTCCATCACAAGCGGTTTTCCAGCCGCATTATCACCTACGCGCAACTACGGACTGCTTCACTCCGCTGCTGACAGTGGTCCAGGCTCGTCGGCCGCCGCCCCCTTTGAAACCAGCACCGCGCACACCAGGTCACCGGTCACATTCAGCGTGGTCCGGGCCATGTCGAGAAACCGGTCGATGCCGAGGATGATCGCAATGCTCTCCCCGGGCACCTGGATCGAAACCAGGACACCCACCACGAGCGGCAGCGATCCGCCGGGCACGCCCGCGGTGCCGAAACCCGCCATGATGCACATCAGGGCAACCACGACCTGCTGGCCGAGCGAGAGATCGACACCAAAAACCTGGGCCAGGAAAAGCACCGTCACGCCTTCATAGAGCGCGGTTCCATTCTGATTCGCGCTGGCGCCAACCGTAAGGACGAAGCGGCTGATCTTCCGGGGCAGCCCGAGATTCTCCTCAGCCACACGCATGGAAACCGGCAGCGTCGCATTGCTCGAAGATGTGCTGAACGCCGTTATCATCGCCTCCTGCGTCTGCTTGAAAAACTGGAGCGGCGACTTTCCTCCCACGAATTTCAGCAGAATGGAGTACGTGACAAACTGGTGCAGCAGCAGACCCAGCACCACGACGCCCACGTAGAACGCCAGGCTCCTGACGATGTCCATGCCGAGCGTCGAGGTGAGCGCGAAGCCGAGGCAGGCGACGCCGACAGGCGCGAGCAGCATGGCGAAGCCGATGATGCGCATGCAGACATCGAAGACCCCCTGGAAAACCTGCACCAGCGGTCTCATCCTCTCGGGCGGCGCCATCGCCATCGCGACACCGAAGAAGAGGCTGAACACCATCACCGAAATGAGCCCGCCACCAGTGTAGTTGGGCGTGAAGGCATTGACCGCCTCCTGGAGCGGATTCTGCGGAACGAGCGCCAGCAGGGTCTCAGCCAGCGGCGCCTTTTTGGTCCCCTGCTCGACCTTCTGCGCAACGGCGCCGCCGTACTTCGCGGTGAGTTCGCTCCTGGTCTCCGCAGGCAGATGCGACCCCGGGGAGAACACGTTCACGAGGACCAGGCCGAGCAGCACGCTGGACCCCGCCAGCAGCAGCGTGAAAAGGACCGACTTCAGGCCGACCTTGCCGAGTTCCCGCAGGTCCCCCATTTCCGCAATGCCCAGGACAATCGCGGAAAAGACGAGCGGGATCACGATCATGAAAATGAGGCGTATGAACAGGGAACCGACCGGCTTGATGACGTTGGCCAGCCACCAGTCGAGCTGGGCGACCGCACCCGCCTCCGTCACGTTCTGTTCGACGATCAATCCGGCCACGGCACCAATGAGCAGTCCGACCAGAATCTGATTGGCCAGCGGCCACTTCCAAGGTTTGAGGGTCACGCCATCAGCTTGCTGTTGGGAACGGAACACCCGCAACCCCATTCTTCGGGTACAATGATGGCGCACGCTTTGAAACCCGCCAGTCCACCGTTGACACCCCGACGCTTGATGTCACCTAACCCACCTTGAGCCCGGACTCGCGTTTGAACCACCGGACTCCCCAAAACATCAGACCATCCTCGGAATTCGAAACATGAAAAAACTATTGATGAGTTTCCTCGTCGCCCTCGCCCTTGCCGGCGCCACGGCCACCTTCGCATCTGAAACATCCCCCAAGAGCGTCATCCACGTCGTGACGGTTGCCTGGAAGAAGACAGCCACGCCGGAGCAGATCCAGGCCGCCATCGACGGCGTGCATGCGCTGCCGGCCGCCTACAAGGGAATCACCCGCGTGTGGACCAAGGCCATCAAGGTCCAGAACCCCAAGGGCGCGGAAGTCGCCAAGACCCACGTGCTCGTCATGGAGTTCGCGGATGAGGACGCCCTGAAGAACTACACCGATTCGCCCGCGCAGAAGGAGTGGTACAAGTCCTACATTGCGGCCCGGCAGACCAGCACGACCTACGACATCACAAACTGAGCCCGCACGGCTGATGTCCTTTCAAGCCGCCCCTTTGCCGGGCGGCTTTTTTTTCGCCGCACACCAGCCGTTCAGGCGGTGAAGGGATGCCTCCAGGGGGCGCGGTATTCACGTTTCAGATACGCCGAGGCGCCGGCGTTCCCCACGATCTGCTCCCTGCCGGCATCCCAGGACAGCCTGCCTCCGGTCTTGAGGGCGATCATCGCCAGCTTCACCGCCGTCGTCGACAGGTGGGCGTCCGCGATGGTGCAGCTCGCCCGGCCCCGCCCGCGAACGGCGTCGAGAAATTCCGCCATGTGCGCCATGCCGGCGTCGGTCCGGGTCTCGGTCACGACCCGCTCCGCTCCCTTCTTCGCGGGCACATGAACCCATTTGTTGTCATTCACCCAGACCGTGCCGTTCTCACCGAAGAAGGTGACTCCGATGTTGATCTCGGGAGTGTATTCCTCCGCCCCCCAGATCCGGTGCCGCCAGCTCACAGGGCATCGATCGTACTCGAAATGCGCCGTCAGGGTGTCGGGCGTGGTGATCCTCCCCTTGAGCTCATAGAGTCCGCCTGCGGCCGAAATCGTCGAGGGGGCGGCAAGATTGAGTATCACCCGCGCGGCGTCGATCATGTGAATGCCCCAGTCGTACAGATGCCCCTGCCCGACGGCTTCCTCGAGTCGCCAGCTGACGTGCCCCACCTGCTCACTGTACGGAATGAGCGGGCCCGGGCCGCACCAGAGATCCCAGTCGAGGCTGGCCGGCGGATTCTTGTGCGAGGGATCCTTCAAGCCGACCTTCGTGTTGATCTGGGCCTCGGCCTGCACGACCCTGCCCAGCCGGCCCTCCGCAATGAACTGCCTGACCGCCTTGAACGCCGCGCTCTGCCGGCGCTGGAATCCGACCTGCACGACCTGGTGCGGGCGCTTCGCGGCGGCGTCAACCATGGCTCGCCCTTCGCGCACATCGTAGGACACCGGCTTCTCCAGATAGACGTGCAAACCCTTGTCCAGCGCAGCGAGGAACGGCAGCGCATGCCATTGTGGCGGAGTTGACAAAATGATCGCCTCCAGTCCCGGGGTTTCCAGCAGCTCCGTGTACAGCTTGAAGGTCCTCGGCCGCGAGCCTTGGAGCTTCTCGATCTCCTGCGCGCTCTTCTCCAGATGCTCGCTGTCGACATCGCAGACCGCCAGCACTTCAACCCCGCCCGCCTTGAACGCCGCGCGCGCATTGACCATGCCGTACCAGCCAACCCCGATCAATCCAACCCTGACCTTCCTCGGGGATGGCTGGCTCGTCGCAGGCGAAGACGCCTGCGCAATCAGTGAGCGAAGAGGTGCGACCGTGGCGGCTCCAGCCGCAACGGTGCCAAGAAACCGGCGTCGATTGAGGGGGTTCATGCCTCCAACCTAGGGGCCGGCCCCGCGGTAACCAGTCAAATCCTCACCTCCAGATCGTCTCCCCCCGGCAGCTCCAGCCCCTGGTTCCTTTACGAGTATAAGGTCGGCAGGCGTGACGGATCGCCGGGAACTGCATGAATGCGAACCCAACTCCCGAATGGCATCGTTGCTGTCCCGATCTCTTGGCAACCAGTCAGAATCCAATGATCGATCCGAAACGGTCTGCGGGTCAACACCGGCAGATCCCTGCGCGGAGGCCTTGTGATCGCCCGACCAGACTCATTCCATATCCGGAACCCAAGTCATCATGACAACCCCCATCGGCAGCCTGCATTGGATTGATATCATCATCATTGCCGCCTACCTGTGCGTCGTGGCGGGAATCGGGATCTTCTTTTCCCGCCGCCAGAAATCGCTCAGCAGCTTCATTCGCGGTCGTGGAAAAATCGGCTGGGTGGCGTTGGGCATGTCCCTCATGGCCGCTCTCAACAGCGGGCTGGACTATGTTCAGGCCCCGGCAATGGGTTTTGCGATCGGACTGGTTTTCGTCATGGCATTTCTGTCCTGGATCCCTCTCTACCCCTGGGTTTCCCGGGTGACGCTGCCGTTCTACAAGCGTCTCGACGTCTATTCCGCCTATGAGTACCTGGAGCAGCGCTTTGGCGCCGGCGTCCGCACCCTGGCCGCCGGCATTTTCATACTCTGGCGCGTGGGATGGATGGGAGCGGCCATCTACGTGCCATGCCTGGCGGTGAAGGCGGCCACGGGCGGCGGGCTGAGCATCACCACGATGGTCGTCGTGCTGGGTGTCGTGGTTACGATCTACACCATGCTCGGCGGAATCGAGGCGGTCATCTGGAATGACGTTGCTCAGTTCTGCATCATGTTTGGCGGACTGGCGGTCACCCTGTACACAGTGGTTGCCATGATCCCCGGCGGCATGGGCGAGGTCCTTCAGGTCGCCAGCCAGACAGGCAGGCTCGATCTCATCGGCATGCATGCGCATCCCGGCGGAGGGCCATGGAAACAATTCACGACGTTCATGACCACCGAGGTCACGATCGTGGGCATGGTGCTCATGGTCCTGCTGGGACGAGCCGCGGCCTTCACCTCCGACCAAATCGCCATCCAGCGCTTTCAATCGGCCGAATCCCTGGACCAGGCCCGGCGCTCGTACATCGTCAACGCCGTCACTGACACCGTCTGGATGGTGGTCCTTGGGTTTGTCGGACTGGCGCTCTTCGCGTACCATCGACACTTCCCCTTCCCCGAGGGCATGCAGAACGACCGCATTCTGCCCTATTTCATGCAGCATCACTTTCCCGCGGGCGTCACGGGTCTGGTGATCGCCGCCATCTTTGCAGCGTCGCTTTCGAGTGTGGATTCCGCACTCAACTCGAGCGCGTCCATCATCGTGGTCGATTTCTACAATCGCCTTTGGCTTGGACACCGGCGGCCGCCGGCGAACCTCTCTCCACTGGAGGAACGGCGGCAGGTGCAGGTGTCGCGAGCGGCGACCGCGTGCCTCGGAGTGCTGATGATTGTCATCGGCATCAACATCGAGCGCATGGGCGAAATATACCAGTCGACCAACAAGCTGATAGGCGCCTTTTTCGGTCCGCTTTTCGGCATCTTCGTCCTCGGCATGTTCAGTCGCCGGGCTCATTCCGTTGGCGTGGCATTAGGGGCGCTCGCAGGCCTGATGTGCAGCAGCTTCGCCTCCTTTTTCAGCGAAGTGGCCTGGCTTCAGGTGGTTTCCGGTCGCCTCTTTGGCGACGGGTTTGTCCATTTCTTCAAGCACTTGAGCTGGCAATGGCCTCCGCCCATCGGAGTGACCGCCACCCTCGTGGCAGGCTACGCCCTCAGCCGACTCCTGCCATCCGGGCGCGCCGGATCGCAGGCCCTCACTTATGCGGAAGTGATGAAGCGCCCGCTTGCCGAGGCAACGTGCCAAGTCGTGCCGCCGCAGTAGCCCGCCGCGGAAACGCAGTTTCACAACGAGCCGCCGGGCGGCACGCGAGGTCGGGCCTTCAGGAGTTTTTCCCAGGCGCGCGTTGCGCCGGATCAAAATATCGCACCAGCTCGGAAGTGTCGCTCTCGCCGAATCCAGCGGCCAGCGATGACTCGAACACCTCGTGCAGGCAATCCGCCAGATGAACCTGGCCGCCCGCAGCGTGGACAAGCTGCGCAAGGTAGCGAACGTCCTTTTCCCCCAGCTTTTGCGCAAAATTTCGCGAGAAACTCCGCGCCTCAAGCTTGGGAAAGGCTCCCTGAAAAGTCGCGCTGTTTCCGCCGCTCGCCGAGATCGCATCAAAAAACGCCCGTCGATCGATGCCCTGCCCTTCCAACAGGGGCCACACCTCGCAGAGACCCGCGAGGGCGAGCAGTCCAAGAAAATTATTGATCAGCTTGGCCGCATGCCCGGAGCCCGTGTCCCCAAGGTGAAACACGCGGGCGGCGAAACCAAGCATGACGGGCCGCGCCTTTTCGAAGGCCGCGAGCGGACCCGCGCCAAGAACATTCAGCGTGCCCGCATCCGCCTGCGCACGGCTCCCCGTCAGTGGCCCGTCGAGCAGCGTGACTCCACCAACGGCGAGTTCCTCCGCCAGGCGCCGGGTGGAGGCGGGATGACTGGTGGAACAGTCGAGGACAATGCTGCCAGCCCGCAGATAGCGCTTCAATCCATCGGGACCCGTCAGAATCGATTCCACTGTCGGCGAGTCCGGGAGGCAGAGGATGACAACGTCGCTCGCCCTGGCGAGCTCCGCGGGATCGCCGGTGGGTGTGGCACCAGCCTGCGACAGGCGCTCACGGGCTGTGCGCCCTCCCGCAGTTTCCCGGGCAAGGAACATCACCGCGAATCCGTTCCTTCGCAGGTTCATCACCATGCCCTGCCCCATTGTGCCCACACCAATGAAACCTGCTCTCAACGGCCGTCCAGTGTTCATCGGATCACGCAGGGTCGTGTTCATGTCCGCGATGTCAGAAGCGTTGCGCTCGGGTCCGGTGCATCATAGATTGAGCGATCCAGCCTGTCGAGGATCGCGTCGATCCGATATTCTTCCTCGGAACTGAGCGTCGCAAACGGTGCGGTTGACGTGCTCGTGCTGAAAATGCCGAGACGCTTCAGGGCGTGCTTCTGCGCTGAAGGCCAGAGCGGCCAGGACTCGCCCAGGTAGATGTCATAAACCTCCTGCACCTGCCGCTGCAGGCGCTCGGCCTCGGCCAGGTCGCCCCGCCGCGCGCTCCACCAGATCCTCGAGCAGAGGCCGGGCAGCATTCCCGCGATGCCCACCAAGGCGCCGATGTCGTGCTGCCCGGCAAAGGCGATGTCACGGGCGTTTCCATTGTACACGGGGTGCGACCCTCGAAAAGCGCCGGCGCATCGCAGGCAGAGATCGCGATCGGGTGTCGTGAACTTCAGTCCATGCACATTGGGTATGGCCATGATGCGCTGAAGCTCGTCAAAGGTGCTGCGCACGGGGGTCATGCCCGGATTCTCATAGAACCAGAGCGGAACCGGAGAGCGTTGCGCCGCCGCCTCCACAAGCCGCTCGGTGTCCCTGCGATCGCGCGCGGGAAAAACCAGGCGCGCGGTTGTGACGATGCCATCCACCCCTGCATCCGCGATCCGGCTGATGCCGTCGAAGAGGCGAAGCGTGCTCGCGTCGGAAATTCCCGCCAGTACGAAGGCCCGGCCGCGCACAAGCCGCACCGTCTCGCGAACCAGCCGCTCGCGCTCGCTGTCACGCAAGGCCAGGCCCTCGCCCATCGTTCCACCAACAAAGAAGCCCCCGAAGCCGCCCCCAAGCACCCACTCCACCAGGCGCTCAAGGCTTTCGACGTCGAGGCTCTCGTCAGCCTTCAGCGGAGTGACGATTGCGGCGATGAGTTCAGGGACCTTCTTTCTTGAGGAGGACATGGAGGGATTGTGCATTTCGGCCGCCAATTTCCGGGATGCACCCCGACGCCTGCCGCCACGCGGGATCGCATGGCGCCGGCATCGGGATGGAACACTGGATGACTGAAACGGGAAGGATGGCGATCAAGCCGCCAACGTGCCGCAGCCGGCGCCGCAGTCCGAGATATTTCAACCTTTACATGTAAAGCCGCAATTCGACGCCGTTCAAGCCTGCCGCCGGAGAGTCCGTCCCTCCGCCCACACGCCTTCAATCATGACCGACTTCGGATTCGACGGCACGCCGAGTTCATTGTTGTAGAGCTGCTCAATGACGACATCCACCGCCGCGGCTGCGATCAGCTCGTGATTCTGGTTCACACCCGCGCAAAACGGCGTGTTCTCCAGGAGATCGAGCATGGCGTAACCCACGTCCTCCGGTGCACGGATGTTCTCTTGGCGCAGCATCGCCAGCGCCCGCCCGTCGATGCTGAGAATGGCATCGGGCGCGGCCCGCCGGAACCAGCGCGCCAGCGGCTCCGCATCGAGCCTGTGCGGAAGGTGGATCGGACACTGCCGCAGCAGGCAGCCGTGCCGCTCGGCGGCGAGCCGGAAACCATTCCGCCACCAATGCTCGCATCGCTCACTCTGCTGATACTCCGCCACCAGTCCTATGCGGCGATAGCCCCGTTTCCACACCCGCTCAAAGGCGAGCAGCACGCTGTGATACTGGTTGTTGTGCGCGCGATGCAGCTCGGGGGACTTCAGTGAGCGCGCAATGGTGGCGCAGGCAAACCGCTCCCAGGGCATGACAAACCGGTCCTCAGGCTCCGGAAAAGGCGCGATCACCAGGCCTCGTATGCCGCGACTCGTGAGAATTGCAGCCAGCCGGGCCGGCGACACCTGTTGATCCGCAAGGGAAAACACCCTGATGACATAACCGAGCTGCGAAGCACGAGCCTGTGCGCCCGCGATCAGGCGCTTGATGCCGATATTGAACTCCGCCTCCGGATATACCGTGACAAATGCAATGATCGGCGGGGCCTTTGTCACACGTCCCCGGCGCAGGTTGGCCATGAGGGCGGAGACCAGGGGATTGGGTGTGTAGCCAAGCTTGCGGGCGTGGGCGACTATCCGCGCGCGAGTCCGCACCGAGATGCTGGGATGGTTCCGCAACGCGAGAGAGACCGTCATCTTGGTCACCCCCAGCGCATCCGCCACGTTCTGCATGCTGATTCGGGATGAACTGGATGACGGCATAGATTTCAGGCATAGGGCGACACCGCCGGATTGCCACTCAGGAAACAGCAAATATCGCAGTCAGCCGCCGCTATCGTCTGTCCGCATTCACACCCAGACCAACCAGCCGAAGGGCGGCGGCTTCGCATAGTTTCATGCGCCTCTTCCAAAGTCCATGGCTTTACGAGTATAGGAAACATTGGCTTCGCCTGCGGGAACCACTGCCCATGCTGGGTGACTGCAACCCCGGATTCGTCCCATCCCCGCTCACACTCGATGCAAACTGCCATGAAAACACCAGGAATCTCCCCCCTCCAACACCTGCTTTTCGGACTCTGCCTGAGCCTCGCCGGGATTTCAAATCTAACGGCTGGAACGATCAACGGACAGGTCAGCGACATCAACACCGGCTCCTCGGTCACCGGCGCGACGGTCACCAACAGTGCGACCGATCAGGTGATATTCGCCGACCGCGAGGGCCAGTTCCGGCTGGACAATCTCCCCGCCGGCACGGTGACCCTGACGGTCACGGCAATCGGTTACCCGGACCGCTCGCAGACCGTCCAGGTGCCCGCCACTGGCACCGTTCCGGTGACCATCTCCATGGGAGAAAAGGCAATCCGACTGGACCAGCTTGTTGTCGAGGGCTACCGCGAAGGGTGGTCCAAGGCGCTGCAGCAGAAACGGAACGCGACCAACATCATGGACGTGCTCTCCACCGATGCCGCCGGCAAGCTGCCGGACAACAATATCGGCGAGGCGCTCGCCCGCCTGCCGGGCGTTTCGCTCGACGTCGACTATGGTGAGGGGCACTTTGTCAGCATCCGCGGCATCGGCCCCAACCTGAACACGGTCACCATGAACGGCGCGAGTCTGGCAACGCCGGGAAACCTCGGACGTGATGGGCGCTCCACGCCAATGGATCTTCTCGGCACGTCCATCATCAGCCAGGTCGAGGTCATCAAGGCGCTCACGCCCGACATGGACGGCACTTCGCTCGGAGGCACGGTCAATGTGCTCACGGCGTCCGGCTTTGATCACAACGGAAGATTCATCGCCGGTGCCGTCCAGTACGGCCGCAACATGGCGGGAAGCCTGCCGATCTACGCGGGTGACTTTACCTACACGGATGTCTTTGCGACCCAGGCTGGCAGGCTGGGCACCGCCTTCAGCATGAACTATCAGAGCCGGAAAACGCGCCGCGACCTGTTCATGGGGCAGTGGGATCCGGATTCGAACGGCAAAGCCGTCCTCTATGAGCCCCGACTGGACTACAATGTCGATCACCGTGTCAAACGCGGTGCCACGCTTAACCTCGATTATCGCCTCGATGACGGCTCGCGGATCTATCTGCAGACCTTCTTCAATCGATTCACCCAGGAAAACAACAAGAACCAGCAGCTCTACACGGCACGCGGCACGGCGACCCAGCTCTCTCCGACACGGGTTTCCTACCCGCAGGTTCGTTATGACCTGCGCATGATCAGCTTCAACCGCGAAGCGGAGATGCGGAACGTGCTGCTGGGTGGATCCAAGGTCATGGGCGACTACAAGATAAGCGGAGAAATTGGCTACTCGCATGCTCCCGATGAAATGCCCACCTACCGCAATCTCTCCTTCCGCTCGGGAAACGTCACCGTGCCGGGCGGCTACATTCTGGACTATGGCACGTATTTTCCGACGTTCGACCTGAAGAACTTGATTGCGACCGCCAACCCAAACGTGCGCCGCGCGCGGGCCGACTCCGCAAAGAACGTCGAAAAGACCAGGACCGGACGGGTCGACGTTCAGCGCGACTTCAAGAACTGGCTGGGTGACAAGGACGGTTTCATCAAGGTCGGAGCCAAGTATTCCAACCTTCATCGCAACATGGTGCGCGACGTGCGGATCTACGCGGCATCAGGCTACACGCTCGCCGATTTCAACAAGCCGTCCCCGCTGCCCGCGGAAAAAGTGATGGATGACCGCTACACCATACCTGTTCTGATAAACCCCGACGGCGCGCGCAAGGTCTTCGATGAACTTCTCGGACAGAACAAGCTGCAGTACCAAAAGTCCGACTCGATGGCGAATGCGGGAGATGACACGTATGACGTCAATGAAAAGATCTCCGCGGGATACGCCATGGCCAAGGTGAACCTGACGCCGCTGGTGACACTGATCGGCGGGGCGCGCTATGAGCACACAAAGTCAAAGCTGACGGGGCCGTTGTTTCTCGTAGATCCGAAAACGGGCGAGCCCTCGTTGATCTCAAAGACGGTCGATTTCAACTACGGGGAGTTCCTGCCAAACATCCAGCTCAACTACAAGGTGACGCCTGCTGCGGTCGTCCGGGCGGCGCTCACCCGCACTTTCGGCCGGCCGGCCTATGGAGACCAGGTGCCATCCTCGTCACTCGACGAGGTTGGCGGCTCGCTCACGACCGGCAATCCCCAGCTCAAGCCCTATGAGTCGCTGAACTTCGACCTGTCGCTCGATTACTATTTCAAGTCTGGCGGAATCATCTCGGTGGCGGCGTTCTTTAAGACCATTGAGAATCCAATCTACACCTACAGCTACGTTCAGAAGGACTACAGTTATGGGGGATACACCTTCCCGACATTCACCGTCACCTCAATGCAGAACGGTGATTCGGCACGGATGAAGGGTGTGGAGTTGAGCGCCCAGGTGCCCTTCTCGATGTTCACGAGCGGATTTGCGAACGGCTTTGGCGTTGATACCAATGTCACGCTCATGGATTCGAGCGTGAAGGTCTCCACGCGACCCGACAAACTCAGGCTCTATTCTTCGCCCAAGTTCCTGGCCAATGTGGGGCTCTTCTATGAAAAGTACGGCGTTTCAGCACGTGTCGCCTACAACTATCGCGGCGACTCCCTCGAGTCGATTGGCGCCGGCACCTTCACCGACGTCTACATGAACTCGCGCTACTTCATCGACGCCCAGGTGAGCTACAGGGCCACGGAAAACTTCTCGGTGTTCCTCAACTGGCAGAATATCACCGACCAGCTCTCGACCAGCTACACCGGAGGCAGCAAGGATGTCATTTCGGAAAGCTACTGGTTTGGATCCAACATCCGCGCTGGCGTAAAGTTCAGATTCTAGACCCGCCGAGATTCCGCATCTGAAAAACCTGGGTCCAATCAAGAGATGCTGATTCCCCTTAGACACCCACGAAGGACAACCGCCGCCCGCACAATCCTGCTGCTTATCATCACAGCCGCCTGCACCCGCGCCGCGCCGCGCATGCCGCTGCTCATGCCCGACGATTTCGAAACGTTGGAGCTTGCAGGATGGCGGGTCGAACAGGCCGCGCCCGACCCACACAATCCGCTTCTCGAACCTGCAATGCCGTGGGACGCAGGAGGCATCATGGGACATGGCACTGTGCTGCACGATCCCATTGATGGGCTTTGGAAAGCGTGGCAGGTTTCAACGCCGGCCGAGACGGAGCTGGATGGCTTGAAATCCATGCATGAGGCCAACCGGCGGCTCACCTACCTCGAAAGCAAGGATGGCGTGAAGTGGTATCGCCCGATGCTGTCACTCGTCTCCTGGCCGGGTTATCCAAAGACCAACATCCTTCTCGATTTTGATTCGGGCGGCACGGCGCAGTACGCCTCGGTCATGATCGATGCCTCGAACAAGGCCGAGCCCTATGAGATGTTCATCTTTCGCTCGCCGAGCAGAAATGGGACTGTGGTCTCGCAACTGGGCCCTCAGGGAAAGGTTGGATTCCTTCCGGGTCCCCATGAAAAGTACGGCCTGTACCGGTATCGATCGAAGGATGGCAAGGACTGGACGCTGAAGGAAGGTCCCCTCCCCATCAAGGGTGGCACCGATGTGTGCTATGTCTATCGCGAGGCCGATGGCTCGTATGTCGCGTACTTCAAGATGTACCCGCCCCGCGAACCCGGAGACCGGATCATTCCCTATGACAACAACGGCAAACAGCTGCTGCGCCGCGTTGGTCGTGCGACGAGTCCCGACGGGACGCATTGGAGCGATTCCAAGGTGGTCCTTGGCCGCGATTTTCGCGAATCCGGTTTCGCGCAGTTCCTGGAAATCTGCCCCATTGCCGTCGCGGGCGGCTATGTGGGGTTGGTCAACTTCTATGACGCCGCACTTCAGACCATGTGCCTGCAGCTTGCGGCCTCCCGCGACGGAATCAAGTGGTGGCGGCCCGACCTGAGACCCGCGCTTCCGAACGGCCCGTTGGGCGACTACGGAGGCGGCCTGATCTGGCAGATGAAAGAGCCTCTGATCGACGGCGGCCGGATGTATGTCTATTACTCCGGAGCTGAAGGTCTGCATTCGACAATCATCGACACGCGTTTTCAGCCCCAGATTGAAGTGGGTGGCCAGTCAGTCCTTGGCTCCCGAACCGGAAAGCTCAAGTCGACGCTGCCCTATTATGGAGCGCTGTGCCGCGCATCCTGGGAACCAAATCGCTTGTGGGCGCTGGTGCCTTCAGCCGGCGGTCCATTGCCGGCTGTGGCGGTGACCAAGCCGGCCGAGCACGGCGGTCAAGGTATCGCGGTAAACGTTCACGTCAAACACGGCGGCGCGATGACGGCCGAGTTGCTCGACGCAGCCGGCAATCCGTTTCCGGGATTTGCAGCCGCAGACTGCCTGGCCGTCACCGGCGATCATCGATCCGTCGAATTGAAATGGTCCGGAGGAAAGCGCGCTCCAAGCACCACTGCAAAGATCCGCTTTGTGCTTCGCCGTGCGTTTCTTTACGGTTATCAATGGTCTGATCAGCCGTCGCACTGACACTTTCCCCCTCGCAGCGCCGCCTTGATATCGCGACCACCCGCACTCATGGAGGGGCACAATCGAAACACAAGGAATCACCACACCAGAATGAGCATTGCAAGACCCCTCGCCCTAGGCCTCCTTTCACTCTGCTCCTTACTGACGGCTCCTGCCACCGAATCGAGGAAGGTGCTGCTCCTCGATGCATCCCGAATCGAAAGCAGCGAGAACATTCGCATGTCCGTCGGCAAGGTGGTCAAATCCAGCCACAACCCGCTCTTCACGAACGACCGGCGCTGGGAACCGCGTTTCGACAACCTCTATCCCAACATCATCTGGGACGAACAGGCCGGCCTGTACAAATGCTGGTACAATCCATTCCTCGTTGAAGTCGAGGACTGGATGGGGTCCACACCCGAGCGCAAACGCTGGCTCTACCTTCGCGATTCGGGGCTCTGCTACGCCGAATCGAAGGACGGCATCCACTGGCGGAAACCCTCGCTCGGCGTATACACTTTCTACGGCGAGCCGTGCAACATCGTGATGCGTGACGTGCATGGCATCGGCGTCTTTCTCGACAAGCGGGAGACGAATCCCGAACGCCGGTACAAATCATTCTTTGTGAATCAAAAGGCGGGAAAACGCACCACGCTCGCGGTCGCCTTTTCCGCGGATGGCATTCACTGGGGCCGGCAGACGGTGCTCAACAACGTCAAGGTCATGGGGGATACCCACAACAACGCTCTTTGGGCGCCCACACTCAATCGTTATGTCGCCTTCACGCGCGACTGGTCGCCCAGGGAATGGCAACGCGACAGTCAGGGCAACATCCCCGCGATTCGGTTGGCTTCGCGAATTGAAAGCAGGGACTTTGAGAATTGGAGCGATCCGAAAGAGGTCATGCGCGGGGTCGACGACGATCACCAGATCTATGAGATTCTGGTCTTCTATCACGGAGGTGTCTACCTGGCTTTTCCTGTCATCTATGAAGTCAGCAGCGGCCATGTTCATTTCGAGCTCGCCTGGAGCACGGACACCATCAACTGGCACCGCATCGAGCCGGGACAGGCGGTGATTCCCCTGGGGCCTGAGGGCAGCTTCGACTGGGGCTGCATCTATCCGTCAGCCTATCCTCTCTTCGAAAAGGACGGCATCAAACTGTATTATAGTGGCAGCAACGGGACTCACTCAGCGGAGAGGAAGAGTTATCTGGCCTTTGCAACCATGCGTCCGGACGGTTTTGCCGCCGCCACACAATCGAACGCAGACAAACCGGGTGTCATCGTCACCACACCCATTCGTTTCTCCGAAGGCGATCGCCTTCTGGTTAGCGCGGATGTGGAGACGGGAGGCAGCCTGATCGTGTCCGCACTCGACGGGCAGGGACGCGAGATTGCCCAGTCCTACCCTCTGCCCGGCTCCGTTTCCGGCAAGCCGGTAACCTGGCGAAAACAGAATTCAAATCCCTTGTCCGGCAAGACCAGGCTGCAATTCAGCCTGTCGGGAGCCCGCCTCTACTCGTACGATATCATACCCACGGGTACAGGAAACTAGGCGGCGCATCTCCTGGTTTCGCTGTGTCGATCGTCCGTTCGATCCGGGCGCGGCCGATGCCCGGTCGACCGTGGCTCCGCTATCCCTTCGACAGCAGCACAAACGTCCCGCGCTTGTTGGAGATCGCGAAGTCCGCGCGTTTGTCGCCGTTCACATCGCGCGCGTCAAACTGCGTGCCGATGCCGCTCGCGTCGTCGATCAGCATCGGTGAAAAGGTCACTTCCCCTCCCGCCTTCTTGCCGACAATGAACGCATACACCACGGGCGTTCCCATCGGATCCGGATCCTTGTCCGGACCATGCGCCCACCAGCGTTTGCCCGTGACGATGTCGGGTGTCCCGTCGCCATTGACATCCGCCAGGGTCACGGCGTGCAACTGGGAGAACTGGACGTAATTCACCCTCATGTTCGCATCTTCCGAAAGGATCATGTGCTCCCGGAACGAGCGTACTCCATCCCGTCCGCGAACCTGCTCGAACCAGGACAGCCCGTAACCGTGCGCCTCCTTGGATGTCACAACATCGGGAAGGCCGTCGGCATTGAGGTCGACCACGCACATCTGCGCTCCACCAGCCCTCGAAAAGGCGAATTCGTGTTTCTGCCACACGGGGTCGCCCGCGAGGGAAGCGGGTTGCCGCCACCAGCCGCCCCGCTCAAGCAGATCGTTCCTGCCATCCCCATCGACATCGCCCACGCCCAATCCATGCGTGAAACGCTGGAATGTGTTCGAATGCGACGAAATCGCATGAAAAACCCAGGGGCGCGTGGGATCGCTGGGATCCGGAGTCGCATAGCCGTACTTCCCCCCCGACGAACACACAATCTCCCGCCGCCCGTCACCGGTGAGGTCAACGTACATCGCGGACTCGTTGTCGACCGGCGAGTGCGCAACATGCCGGACCCAGCGCCCCGCGCCACTTCCGGGATTGCGATACCAGGAAGCTTCAAGTCCCGGAAATCCGATCACCACAATGTCCGTCCATCCGTCACCATCCAGGTCATCCGCCGCCGCAATGAAATTGTCAGAATACTTCAGCGGATCAAAGGGCTTCGGTTCATAAATCTCGTGTCGAACCTGATATCCCGGCCCTTCATACCACCAGGGTCCGGCGGCAACATCCATCGCACCATCACGGTTGATGTCCGCGAAAACGGCACCCTCCGCATAAAACTTGTCGTCCAGCTGAAGCCGCCGATATGACGGGCTCTCCGCCAGTCCTGTCGAGATTGAGGTGATGGCAGCGCCCAAAAGAAGCAGACTGCGCAATACGGATGTCTTGGGGTGCGTCATGATTGAATCAGGCGAAAATCAATCCGGTGCAGCGCGAGGAATCAAGCGTCGGAAAACGTGCACGCGGGCCTGAGAACCGCGCCCAGGCGAGGAGAGTCCAACCGGCAGGTGACCCCGTCCGACGTTTCGCCAGTCATGCAACGAATGACCCGCATCCGTTTGATTCGGCCCCGAAGGCTTGACAACGAATTCGACGGAAACACTGATATTTTGCAGTGAACTCAATCCTGCAACGACGCGAACCCCGCAAAGCCCGCCAGCAACTGGCGGAAGGGGCGTCGTTGCATATCTGCCCTGCGCAGCCCGGCGCCGCAAACTGACGGTCAGCACGAACCCGGTACGTGCGCTGACCTGAAGCACGGCACCGGGCAAGTCACACTCACTCATTCCCAATTCGACGCCCGCGGGCCCGCAAATGCCCGCAATCCTTCATTTCCCCGGCCAGCGCATGCTTGATGTCCTGCGCGCCGGTTCAAACGCTGCGACATCAGAAAGCATGAATTCTTCATCCGTCCATCCCTCACCCAAGCGGGTATGACGGAAATCCATCAACCCAAGACTCACTGATCATCATGAATCCAACAGCCATCTACATTTCAAGCGAGGACCACTCGAAGCTGCGCCTGCTGCTGGCGGCGGCGCTGCGAGCCAACGCCACATCCTCGCTTCAGAAACTCCGCGAGGAGCTCGACCGCGCCATCGTCGTCGATCCAACAGCCCTTCCCGCTGACGTCGTCACGATGGGCTCAACCGTCCAGTTCGAGGATCTCAGTACAGGAGAGATCGAGGAATACACGCTGACGTTTCCCGATCAGGCCAACATCGAGCAGAAGAGACTCTCAATTCTCGCCCCCATAGGCACTGCGCTCATCGGTTTTCGCGCGGGCGACACCGTCAACTGGACAACGCCGGGGGGCGTCCGCCAGTTGAAACTTCACCGCGTCACGCAGCGTCAGGCCGCTTAGGCCGCGCGAAAAGTCGCGCCCGCGGCGTACCCAAACGCTGATGGACCATTTCACGCTCGTTCACGACTTTGTCATCCTGCTGCTGGCGGCGGGGCTCGCCGGCATGCTTTGCAAGCGCATCGGCCTGTCCGCGATCGTGGGTTACCTGCTCGCGGGCATCGCCATCGGACCGTACCTGCCGTTCTCTCTGATCGAGGACACGGAGCATATCGCGCAGCTCTCACAGGTGGGACTGGTGTTCCTGATGTTCTCGATCGGACTGGAACTCAGCCTTTCCAAGCTGCGGCGCATGGGGCTGCCGATCATCATGGCCACCTTCATCGGCGCGGCCTTCATGCTGGTCTTTACGCTGCTGCTGGGGCGCGTGCTGGAGTGGTCGCCGCTTCAAAGCCTGTTTGTCGCGGCGATGCTCATGGTTTCCAGCTCAGCCGTGATCGCAAAGATCATGAGCGAGCTGAAGCTCAACCACGACCGTGCCGCGCAAATGGCACTGGCCATCACGATCGTGGAGGACGTCGTCGCCGTCGTCATGCTGACCGTGCTCGCCACCCAGGGGGCGCACAAGTCGGTTGGACTCGCTTCCGTGCTCACCGGGTTGACTGCCTTTGTCGTCCTCTTCGTCTGCCTTGGCCTGCTCCTGCTGCCCCGTCTGCTGCGCTGGCTCGACAAGAAAGCCGACACGGAGCTCCAGACACTCGTGGTGGCCGGCGTGCTTTTTCTGCTGTCGCTCGCGGCAATCAAGGCCGGCTACTCGATCGCCCTGGGCGCGTTCCTCTTCGGGGCATTGATGGCGGAGATGCCGCAGAAACAGTCCATCGAGGACTCGTTCGGCAGCCTCCGCAACCTCTTCGGCAGCGTTTTCTTCGTGTCGATCGGCATGATGATTGATGTCCGCCTCTTGAAGGACATCTGGCTGCCCGTTCTGACCCTCAGCCTCTTTTCGCTGCTCGTGCGCCCGATCGCCTGCGGAATCGCCCTCATGCTCGTCGGCGTTCCGCCGAAGCAGGCGCGGCGCGGCGGACTGCTGCTGACCCCTCTTGGCGAATTCACCTTCATCATCGCGCAGGCGGGCATCGCGGCGGCCATTCTGCCGGTCTCCTTCTATCCGCTGTCCGTCGGTCTTTCCGTTCTCACGGTGCTGGCCACCCCCATCCTCAACCGATTCGCGGATCCCATTCTTCATTTCCTCAACGCCATCGAACCCGCGCCTGTCGCGCGGTTCATCGCAGCCTATCAGAGCTGGCTTCATCAACTGGCCAATCGCGACACCACACCGCTCGCATGGAAACTGATCCGCAGCCGTCTCGTGCAGGTCGCGGTCGAGGTTCTTTTCGTCGCGGGTGTGCTGATTTTTTCACTGCCTCTCCTGCACCGCCTTGAGGAAACGATGCTTGCCTCGATGATGGGCATCAAGCTCCTCCGCATCGCGTATTGGATTGGGATCGGACTGCTTGTCCTCATCCCGCTGTTTGCCGCCTGGCGCAACATCGGTGCCCTCGCGGCGATTGTCGCCGAGGCCTGGCACATGCCCACACTGACTCCCCGGTTCATCCGGACGAGCCTGCAGACAGCCGCCGCCGTGGCGCTGGGATCCTTCCTCTACGGGCTCTTCCCGGTGCAGCTGAGCCCGCTCGGCTGGCTCTTCCTCGGCCTCGCGGCCATCACGGTCGTGACCATTTTCTCGCGCAAGCTCATCTACTGGCACAGCACCTGGCAGCACTCCATGAACAAGGTGCTTGCGGGGCCGCCGGGCCCGGCCGGCCAGGAGGGCGGAACAAATCGCGAGGAACTCGCCCACGGACTCGAGACCTGGGACCTTCAACTTCACGAGTGCACGGTCCCCCCCGGCGCCGCCTACGCGGGATGCTCGCTTTCCGAACTTCAGATTCCGTCGCGATTCGGCTGCTTCGTCGTCGAGATCGAACGCAACAACTTCATCATCGCCCATCCCTCTCCGAACATCGCCTGCTATCCGGGCGACAAGCTTCTCCTCCTCGGAAGTCCTTTACAGATCGAGAAAGCCTCCGCGTTTCTGGAGGGACAGGAGGCCGATGCCGCGCATCCCGCGGATTTCGACCGCGCCGTGCTCGATTCGTTCACCGTCCCCGAAAATGGTCCGACCGGTGTGCCGCTCGGCAAGCTCCAGATTGCGCGCAAGACGGGTGTTCGTGTCCTTGGCATTGGACGCAACGGCTCCCAGATCCTGGTTCCGCAAGCCTCCGAAGTCCTTCAACCCGGCGATCGCCTCCTCGGACTGGGATCCCTCGACCAGCTCCGCGACTTTCGCGCCTGGCTGGAAATCTCTCCAACCGGCAGATAGGAACCGCATTTTCGCTGTCGCGCCCACCGACTGCCGCCAGCGCATCTCATCAGGCACTCCAATGCGCGGGTGCCGATCACCGCGCAGAGACATCAAACAGCCGTGATTCCCGCAAGGGGTGACGCCCACTTCTCCGGATCCACACCCGGTGCCGGATGACCCATGAGCTTTCCCTGCGGGCGTCCGAGAAAATGCGATGTCACCAGACGCTGAACCAGGTTCATGGAGGGCAGTGCGCTGTGAAACCCGAGCTTGCTGAGCAATTGATCGCCAAATTCAAAGAAGCCAAAATCCCCTGGCGTCACGCACACAACCTGATTGGCAGGAATAAACGCACACCTCGAGCCAAGATACGGCACGGTGTTGTCGCCGGTGTTCAGTCGATCGCCACTGCGCCATTCATTCCTTGGATCGCCCAGTTCGAACCGTGGTTTTCCAGCAGCGTCCGGCCTGATCGTCATTGAGACGCGCGTGTCGGCATCGACGCCAACAATGCAGAGCCATTTGCCTGTGTCTGGAAGCCTCAGTCGTTCAATGCGCCGTCGATGCCGCCACGCCTGGTCCAGCATCGCCTTCATCAGGCTTGTGGCCTTGACCTGCGGATCGTCGGGGCGGAGACCATACCGCGTGATGAAAGTTGCCAGCGTGTTCAGGATTCCCGGCTGCCAGGCCTCCGGCAGAAAAATATCCTCCGGCAGCCCGCCTTCGGCGGTGACGGCCTCATCGAAGGACGGCAGCAGGTGATACAACGCCGGCGTCAGGCGCGCCGCCTCGCGTTCCCGCGATCCACCGCTGGAAAGACTGAAGCCGCCAACGCCGATCGCGACCTTCGCTATGGACTCCAGGGAACCGCGGAAAGGCGACGCCAGTGATGCCACCTTGTCGACCGACTTCATGCCGTTTCGAGAGACATAGCCCGCGACAATCAATCCCCCCATCGAATGGCCGACGATGTTCACCATGCCGGTTTTCGTCGAATAACCGTCGGCGTGGTAGTGGCGCATGAGGCTGCACATGGCCCAAATAGGTGGACAGCTCCGGTAACCGACGGTCCACTGGTTCTCTCGCGCGATACCAGCGCAACAATGTGTTAACTGCAAATCGATGCCGGAACCCTCTCTTACGCCACTCTCTTTACCCCAAGCCCCGCCACGCTCCAAACCCGATCCTTCAGACCACTGTCGCTCCCACCCTGACCAAATCCACTTCCGTCTTCAGGAAACCCCGTGACGCGGGACACCGTTTAGCTGGGTGGACCATCAGTTCTCGAGCTGACGTCTGACTGCCGACTTCTGACCTCTAACTCAGAACGCATACCCCAGCGTGCTGCTGATGCGCTGATCAGATTTGCCCGCACCTTCGACGATCGTGTTGTCGAATTCATATTCATAGCGCAGATTCATCGATATCCTGTCGGTGACCTTGCCTTGCAGCGTCGTATTGAAGCGAATCCGGTAATTTTGGACGCCGCCCGCGACAGGCACGATCACATTGTTTCGGATGATGTACTTGTTCTGTGAGTCGGGGGAGTACTGGGCGAGGAGGTCCTGAAGGAAGGTCAGACGTCCGTTGATCTTGTAGGTGTAGTCCTCGAAGATCTCGGCCAGCGCGGCAAATTCGCTGCCGATGCTGGCTGCTTCACGGAACTGGGCGGTGACTCCCCCTCCCACATTGACTACATGGTGATCGCGCTTGTAGAGGGCAAAACCCACGCCAGCATTCTGTTCGTAGTTCTGATCGATTTTCTTGACGTCGTCCGAAAGGAAGCTCGTCAGTGACTGGGCAAACATCCGGGCGGACAGTTGATGACGCCAGCGAAAGCTCGCATCGGCCCGATCCGTGCTGACCCGGTCTCCCTGCTCACCGTACAGAATTCTCCCGCCTGCCTTGTAATGATTGCGGCCGCTCTCGCGCTCGGCATCGAGGCGAAGGGAGGTGTTGAGGCTGTCCAGGCGCCCCGATTGTTGATAGAATCCGAATTCAACCTTGCCTCTCCAGCGGGTTGGCTGCGGCTTGGCACCTGTCGATGAGGCGTGCTGCGCGGGAGGCTTGGACGTGGAGGAGGCTGGCTTTTCGTTTGCAAGAACACCTTGCGTCGATTTTTGACCCGTGGCTTCGGGAACCTTGGTCGCTTCCGCGGCCGGATGCTCCTTCTGGGGGGGGGGGAGCCCGGCGAGGCTTTCCACAGGAGTGTCGACTGTCTCGATCACAACTCCGTCCGTTTCCAAGAGGACGATGTCGCCGACGAGGCTGGACCTGAAGTAGATCTTTCCATCCACCCGCTGCAAAAGTTCGCCGGTAATCCGGTCGCCGTTCCTAAGATGCAATTCAGCGGCGTGGGATTCCTGGGAGGCAATGCCAAGGAAAAGCAGCGCAAGGTTGATGAGGAGAGTGAACCGGTTGCTGGGCGATGTGTCTGACGAAGAACTCACGACAAGAGGCTGAAAAAGAGGATGAAATGTGCAGGCGGCCAGAACGAATTTCGACTAAATCCGCGCAACTTTGTGCCGAAAACTTTTGTGCGCCCTGGGGTGAATTCCGTATTTCATATAGGGATATATATTTACGTGACAGTTTACATGTTATTGACGTCAGTGATTCTTGCGTCGTGACGATAAAGCGGTGGACTCGAATCACGCTCAACTTGAGCTCAATATCATCCGATTATATCACTGCATATGAAAATCAATACTCGCTCCACCAAGGGCTTCACCCTTGTCGAAATCATGATTGTTGTCGTCATCATCGGCCTTCTGGCCGCGATGGCGATCCCCGCCTTCCAGAAGGTTCGTGAGAACTCGATTGGCAAGGCGATGGAAAACGATGCCCGCCAGGTTGCCTCGGCGGCCCAGCAGTACTTCCTTGAGAATGCTGGTGTCACCACGATCCCCTTCACTGTCGCCACCGCGACTGGTCTTGTCGACACGAGCACCCCGCTGGCTGTGTACGTGAAGCAGATCTCAAAGGGCACTGCCGTTTCGGCCAACATCGTTCTCGACACCGACTTCACCATGACGAACGCCCAGTACAAGGCGGCCGCCGTGCAAAGCTTCAACTCTGAAGGTAAGAAGAAATAGGCCATATTTTTCATTCAGCCGCGCCCTGTCGAAAGGGGCGCGGCTTTTTTGTGCTTAATTCTGGCGGGTTCAGGATGGAGATTTTCCTCCACACGGCTTCCTTCCGTGCCGAAGACTTTTATGAACCAGAGCCAGACTGGCGCCTCTGATTGGGCCCGGACTCGCCAGCGTGAATGCAATGCCTGAAAGGAAGCCGAAAAGCGCCCTGTATGTGAGTCCCATCATGAGGGATGCCGCCGCCTGCGGGTTCCTGGGACTGGCTGTGGTCATGATCTATGCGCAGATTGGTGGGCATCGGCCGATCGCGTTCGATGATGCTCTGTATCTCACGGACAATGCCTGGGTGCTTGCGGGTTTGAAGTGGGACAGCCTGGTCTGGGCGTTCACCAATTTCGATTCGGCCAACTGGCATCCGTTCACCTGGCTGAGCCACATGGCTGACCAGCAGGTCTTCGGAGAGCATTGGGGCGGCCACATGATCGAGAACTTGTTCTGGCATGCCGGCAATTGCATGCTGGTCTATGCCTTGCTGAAGCGGCTGGGATTCTCGCGCATGCTGGCGTTTGCGCTGGCGTCTATTTTTGCCTGCCATCCGCTTAATGTGGAGTCGGTGGCCTGGTTGTCGCAGCGAAAGAATCAGCTCAGTACCTTTCTGCTGCTCGCGGCGATGATAACCTATTTGGATTGGCGGCGCGAAGGGAGGAGGCTGACCCTTGTCCTTATGACAGCTGCCTACGTCGCGAGTCTGATGTCAAAGGCGATGGGCGTGACTTTGCCGGTGATCGTTGTAGTCTTCGAGGCGGCCATCGCCGTCCATCTATCGGAAGGAAAGATCCTGCGTTCCGCAGGTGCTGCCTGGGCCTGGTTTCGCGAAACGTTCGTTCGCGTGCTGCCCATGTCCATTGCTGCGGGGGTGATGTGCGTGGCGACGATCATTGCGCAGCGCAGCGTCGGAGCGGTTGCGTCGCTCGACACTCTTTCCTTTCTCGATCGAATCAGCAACGCGACCCAGGCGCTGGGAGTGTACCTGGAGACATTTGTGTGGCCGGAGAACCTGAGCTTTTTTTATCCGCTTCGCGAACAGACGGACTGGGGGCTGATCGTCGTGGCGTGCCTCTTCATCCTCGGCACCACCTTTGTCACCATCTGGAGCACGAAACGCGCACCCCTGCTGACTTTTGGCGCCGACTGGTTTCTCATATCGCTGCTGCCTGTGATCGGGCTGGTTCAAGTGGGGAGTCAGAGCCACGCTGACCGCTACATGTATGTTCCGATGATCGGGCTTCTGATTGGGATCGGAGCGGTTTTTGAGTGGATGGCCGGGCGAAATATTGTTCGGATGGGCATCCTGGTTTTTGCGACAATCGGTTTCGCCGGCGCATTGGGAGTCAAGGCGTATGCCTATACTATGCTATGGAAAGATGGGGAGACTGCATATAGAAATGCCATTCGTGTCGGTGGCCATTCCTATACGATGACAGTCAGCCTGACTGCGACGCTCATAAATCTGAACTACCTGAAAACTGCTGAACCCTATGCGAGGCTGGCAGCGGAAAAGTGGCCGGACCGGCCCTTGTCTGTTGCCAATCTGGCCACTCTTCTTGCCAGGGAGGGGAAGTACCAGGAGGCCGAACCCTGGTTTCGCCGCGCGGTGGAAATCGAACCGGGCAATCTCCGGTTCCGCTACATGCTTGGACTCACGCTGCTGCACCTTGGCCGTGAGGCCGAAGCTGAGCAGGTGCTTCAGACGGCACTGAAGCTTGGCGGGCAGGGCGAGGGCTGGAGAACCTCGGATCGTTTTGCCAGATCGGTGCTCATGCGGAAGCTGCCGATAAAGCAGAACGAAGTGAAGGATCTCATGGAGAAAGCGGCTCCCCGGGAAATTAAGGTCGAGTCCACTGCGGAGGGCACCGAAGCGAAATCCTTGGGAATGGGCCCGGAAAAATAGAGAATGTCTGTTTTGGCAGACGAGAATCCACCTGGGCTTGCCTCGAAAAAATGCAAGGGCGTCCAAACCACTCTAAAGAACGATTGCGGAATAGCGAAACTTGGGAGCGACAATGCGCGATTGGAAAGGGCTTCAGAGTGGCCTCGGGGATTGAGTGGCGGTGGGTAATCTCGTTGTAGAGGCAGAAAGACGCCCGGAAAATTGTTTAAACTTATGCTTTGAAGATGCATTGAGGGTCAGGTTGGGGCCCCATATGGAGCACATTTCTGATCCTGTATTGAGGAAGACGTTTTTCGCGCCCTTGAGCAATGCCCTGGCTGCGTCGCTGCATCAGCAGGACTGCTGGCGTTCACGGACGCCGAGTTTCTTGAACCCGGCGCGACCTGGTGATTTACGATCCACGCAGTGGTCGAGGATCCTTCAGCAGATTGGCGTGCACATTGAATCGTGCCCGCAGCGGAGCAGCTTTTCGAGCAACTCAAGAGCATGCGGCGCCTGCAGATGCTCTCCGACGTGACCGAGCGGGTTGCGGCAACGATGGCGCCACGGGCGGAGATGCCGGAAGAGCTCGCCAATCACGAACTGTACGCCGGCGATGGTCATTGGCACGGTGCCGCCACGCATGATGCGAAGATCGATGATCGGCGCTGGGCGGTCGGCCATGTTTACGCTCTGAACCTGGTGCACCCGCGCCCTGCATCACCTTGATCTGACTCAGGGCGTGCGAGCACGACATGTCTGTGCTCAAACGGCTCGGCGCGGACATGCTTCGAATGGGTGCGAAGAAGCGTCAGCGCGTCATCTGGGTGTGGGACCGTGCTGGCATAGACTTCGAGCTCTGGCAAAACTGGAAAGCCCTGTCCCGCGTCACGGAGTTTCCTGAAGACGGGAGTGGATTTGGTCAGGGTGGGAGCGACAGTGGTCTGAAGGATCGGGTTTGGAGCGTGGCGGGGGTTGGGGTGAAGAGAGTGGCGTAAGAGGGAGAGGAGGGATTAAGAGGTTGGGGAATGCAGCGGATCCACCCCACGGCGCTGAGTCCTGAGCAATACATCGAGACGGAGGCCCATCGGCAGGTGCGTGGTGAAGGATTGTGTCCGCGGTGTGGAAAGGGTCGGTTGCAACGGCATGGATTTTACAGTCGTGGCGTGACAGGGGTGGCGGGGCAGGAGCTGCGGGTGCTGGTGGCACGATTCATCTGCGCAGCGTGCAGGGGTACGGTGAGCTACCTGCCGGGATTCGCGTTGTCGTACCGGCTGGTGCAGGTTTCGACGTTTGAAGCGTTTCTCGAGGGGGAGTTCTGGCGAAGGGAAGTGCAGCGGTGGCTGTCGGTGCTGGAGGACTATCGTCGGCGGATGCCTTGGCTACGCGACGGAGCTTTGGCGGCGGGTGGGATGCGGCTTGGGCCGCACCTCCGGCGAGCAGCAGGGCGATGTGGCCCTGGCTGAAAGCGGCGTGCGGTGGATTGACCTCCGCCGCACGCCGACTGGTGGCCGAGTTCAGGACAACCCTGTTTCGGCAGTACCAGTGCCATCAGCCAGCGGGGTGTGGTGAACACTACGGCTGGCCCGAGAGACCGGGTCTGAACGTGAAGGGGTAGCAGCCCACACAACGAAAATATCGCGATCGTGAACCGGAGCGGTGAAACGCTTTCAGGGTATGAAAATCACTCCTTCGGAAGAGGAATCACGGGAAGCGAGGGCGCTGGCGCGCTTCGCCGCCGTTCAGGCGGTGATGCAGGCGGTCCGGAACGGACCGCCGTTGATGCAAGCGGCGCAACAGGCCGCGCAGCAGGCCTGGGACGGGCAACTGTGTTCTGGCCGCGACGATCGAGGACTGGTACTACGACTACACAGGCACGGCCAGTTTGCCGCGCTGCACAGTCAAAGGCGTTGTGACTGGGGAAAATCGAAGGCGATGGATCGGCCGCGGTGGAGGCGTTGTGCAGACTGAGGCGGGAGCATCCGGGCCTGACACTCAAAGCCCTGGCGGAGGAGTTGGTGCGGCAGGGGATCCTGGAGCGCGGCAGTGTGAGCGAAAGCACGCTGCGGAGGCGGCTGGTGGAGGCGGGATTGGACCGGCGCAGCGTGCGGGCCGGTTCGGGTCTTAGCGGGGGGCCGACGAAGGCCTTCGAACTGCCGCTGCCGAATCTATTGGATGGCCGACTGCATGCACGGGCCGACGCTGAGGACCGGGGGGAATGCAGGGGCGCAGCGCACGTATTTGTTCGCGCTGCTCGACGACTGCTCGCGGCTGTGCGTGCACGGGCAGTTTTACGAGCACGAACGCCTGGAGGGTTTCCTGGATGCGCTGCGGCGGGCGCTCCAGACCCGCGGGCTGCCGGAGAAACTCTACACGGACAATGGAGCGGCGTTCCGCAGCCAGCATCTGGCGGTCGTGTGTGCGAACCTCGGCATCCGCCTGATCCACGCGAAGCCGTACCACAGCTGGTCGAAGGGCAAGATCGAGCGGTTCTTTTCCACGGTGCAGACCCAGTTCCTCCCGCCGCTGGTGTTCACGCCGGTGCACTCCATCGACGAATTGAACCGGCGGTTCTGGCAGTGGCTGGAGAGCGGGTACCATCAACACGTGCACTCGGCCCTGGCCGGCGAGGCACCGGCGCAGCGCTTCGCACGGCTGGGCACGGCGTTGAGGCTGCTGGATGCGAACGCGCCACTCGACCGCTTGTTCTTCATGCGGGTGGAGCGGCGGGTGCGCAAGGATGCGACCTTCTCGCTGGAAGCGGGCCTTTGGGAGGTGGCGGCGCATCTGCGCGGGCAGCTCATCACGGTGCGTTTCGATCCGGTGAGCCTGGCCCGGGTGGAGGTCTGGCTGGGCGAGCGGTTCATCGGGCTGGCGGTGCGCTGTGACAAGCACCGCAACGCGAAAATCCCCTTCGTGACCAACGACTATGAGCGCGAAACCCACTGAAGCCCCGGCGCTGGACCCGCGCTCAAGACGCTGTGGGGTGCCAGCCGATGGCTGGATGGCTGACGGCGGGTGGTCCTTGCCCACCCCGCCTGGCAGGAGGCGTACCGACGACTCGACCAACTGGCCGTTGTGCGCGCCAGCGGTGTCCTTCACGGGCCCAATGGCGTGGGGAAAAGCACCCTGTTGCACCGCTGGAGCGAACGGTTGAGCCCCAAGCAGTATCGCTTCGTGCGGATGACGCACGGCTCGCTGGCCCACTCCGATCTGCTGCGTCACCTGGTGAAACTCGGTGGCCGGGAGCCGAAGTACCGCAAGGGCGACAACGTCGGCCTGCTGAGCGAACTGTGGCAGGAGTGGGCTCCGGTGTGGCCGGTGCTCGTCATCGAGGAGGCGCAGGATCTGTCCGTGGCCGCACTGGAGGAACTGCGCCTGCTCACCTGCGCCCGCACCGACGCGGCCCCGCCGTTCTCCCTGATCCTCTGCGGGGACGAGGATCTGCTCGGTCGCCTGGAACTGAATGTGAACCGCGCCCTGGTGTCGCGGCTGGGCTTCTGCCTTCATCTGGCCCCCTGGCCCGCGGAGAGTTTTTCCGAGTACCTGCACGAGCGCCTGGCCGAGGTCGGCATCCACTCCAGCCCCTTTGAGCCGGCCGCCGAAACCCTGCTGCTGCAATCGGGACAGGGGCTGCCGCGCACGCTCAACGCCCTTTTGCAGCGCGCCATGGAGCAGGCAGCCCTGGCGAACCGGCGCGTTGTCACCACCGCGGATGTCCAGTTCGCCCTCGATGCGCTGCCGTGGCTGGCGCGAATCCGTCCGTCGTGAGGCACCATGCAACCGGCCGACCCCACGTCCGTCGTGCCTGCCCTGCTCGAGGAAATCCGCCGCCGCTTCTATGCCCAAGCCGAAGCGCGCACCTTCCATCGCGACCGGCGCATGCTGCTTTACGCGCTGAGCTGGCCGGCGACCTGGCTGGAGCACCGCGCGCTCACGTGCCTCTCGCCCGCTACACCACGCTGATCACCGACCGCCTCGACGACATCGCCGCGCACGGTGATCCCGCCCGTTACGGCCCATACTTTCCGGCGTATCTGCTCAAATGCGTCCAGGATTGGTTCCAGCATCACGGCGACGAACTCGACGCTGAACTCAAACACATCCGAAACGCCCTCGATCAAATCCTCGCCTCACCCTCGCTCGCCCTGACGGTCCGGCGGGACGCCCACCACCTCGCATTGCTCGCGGCCGCTCATCGGCTGCTCCACCAGCGCAGCCAACGCCAGCCCGCCGCCGACCGCCAGCTGTCGCTGTTTTGATCTCCGCCGCGATCAACGTGGCGTCACACCGCGTCGCTTTTCCATCACGTCACGCTCCACCCGGAGCACCCGCAAACAGCTCTACTCCCGTGCCGCATTTATCACGAAAAAACGTTCCTGAAACACCGTGACGCGGAACAGAAAGCCACCCGCGGCATCTACTTCATCTCGAGAACCAAGGACAACATGACTTTCACCACGGTGTCTCAAGTGGCTCCTGATCCGGACCGCCCGATCGACCCGAATATCCTCTCGGACGAGCGCTGCTTGAGCAGCCAAGGCACCGAGGTCCCGCCTGATTCGATATCGCGATCCGGTGGGCGCAACGGTGTACGAGTTCGTCACCACCGCATTCCACCTGCCCGCCGACATCATTGCCTGGCTGTATAAAGCGCGATGGAACATCGAGAAGGTCTTCGATCAGCTCAAAACAAGTTCGACGAGGTCAAGGCTTGGGCAACCAGCGATACGGCGAAATCCATCCAGCGAAGTTCTTTGCCTGGCTCACAACTTGCTCGAGCTGTTTGAGGTGCACTTGGAAAACGACTATCGGATTCGCAACCGAAGCCGGCCTGCAACGTCGTGAAAAAAGGCTCGCCGAACACACTGCCGTTGCCCGGAAAAGGGTACGCCGTCCCAGCCCCAGACCGCCTTTATTCCAGCCTCTACAATGCAGCATAAACCCATCCGATGGCTTCGCTCCTACTGGTTCTCCAGCACCCCTCTATCGCAGATCCTGCCTGTCCTGGCCCGCTCCTACGCACATTCCTAGCCTCCCACATTGGACACCCTTGAGGAAGGAGCCGAGGTCGGATACAATCCCGGCAAACCAGGTCGGCGCAGTTTTCATCCGCTACTCGGTGTGGTGGCGCGCACTCGGTTGTGCCCGGCTTATCGTTTTCGCTCAGGTGACACAGTGACCGCGACGCAGTGGGAAGAGCGGCTTCGACAGATTCCGCGCTAATCATCCAGTCGATGTCTCTACCACTCGAAGATCTCCAAGTGGCCGATGCCGAAGGCAGCTCCTGCCGGATTTTGGTTCTTTAGGATGACTGTGTAATCTCCCGCAGCCAGCGAGAAGTTCACGAAGCCCGCTTCCTTGTTGTCGATCGTCCAGCCGCCATAGCGGGTTTGCAGCGTCGCCTTGGATGTGGCGTCGATATCGTCACACGAGGCGACTAGTCCGGCCGAACCGTGTACCTCCACTCGGGGATCGGCCAGTAGTCCGGAAAGTCCAAATGCGGAGAGACTGGGGCCGCTACCCCGAATACCGATCGACATTGCACGGTCGAGTCGGAATCCAAGTATCAACACTTGATCGCCGACTTGCACATTGCCCCGCCCGTTAAAATGTTGGATGCGCGAATCACTGATCTCGTCGGAAACTACTATGCGTATATGTCCGATGCGACCATAACTTGATTGGTCCGTCAATAGGGCGGAGTAGCTCAAATCTGGGTCGAGATCTGCGGTGATTCCCGGTTCGTTGCTTTGAAGTGTTTGCCCGTAGTTTAGCGATTGTACATAATACTCGCTATTGCGCAAGATACGCACGTTAGTCATCGATACAGTATCACCACTTGGCGTGTGCGAATATGTTCCCCACGACAAGGGTGTCCAATGTGGGAGGCTAGGAATGTGCGTAGGAGCGGGCCAGGACAGGCAGGATCTGCGATAGAGGGGCGCTGGAGAACCAGTAGGAGCGAAGCCATCGGATGAGTTTTATACTGCATTGTAGAGGCTGGAATAGCTTGGTTAGCAGGGCTGAGACGGCGTACCCTTTTTCCGGGCAACGGCAGTGTGTTGGCGAGCCTTTTCACGACGTTGCAGGCCGGCTTCGCTGCGAATCCGATAGTCGTTTTCCAAGTGCACCTCAAACAGCTCGGCAAGTTGTGAGCCAGGCAAAGGAACTTCGCTTGGATGGATTTCGCCGTATCGCTGGTTGCCCAAGCCTTGGACTCGTCGAACTTGTTTTTGAGCTGATCGAAGACCTTCTCGATGTTCCATCGCGCTTTTATACAGCCAGGCAATGATGTCGGCGGGCAGGTGGAATGCGGTGGTGACGAACTCGTACACCGTTGCGCCCACCGGATCGCGATATCGAATCAGGCGGACCTCGGTGCCTTGGCTGCTCAAGCAGCGCTCGTCCGAGAGGATATTCGGGTCCGATCTGGGCGGTCCGGATCAGGGAGCTACTTGAGACACCGTGGTGAAAGTCATGTTGTCCTTGGTTCTCGAGATGAAGTAGATGCCGCGGGTGGCTTTCCAGTTTGCCAGAGCTCGAAGTCTATGCCAGCACGGTCCCACACCCAGATGACGCGCTGACGCTTCTTCGCACCCATTCGAAGCTATGTCCGCGCTGAGCCGTTTGAGCACAGACATGTCGTGCTCCTTTTCGCCCTGGAGTCAGATCAAGGTGATGCAGGGCGCGGGTGCGCAGGTTCAGAGCGTAAACATGGCCGACCGCCCAGCGCCGATCATCGATCTTCGCATCATGCGTGGCGGCACCGTGCCAATGACCATCGCCGGGCGTACAGTTCGTGATTGGCGAGCTCTTCCGGCATCTCCGCCCGTGGCGCCATCGTTGCCGCAACCCGCTCGGTCACGTCGGAGAGCATCTGCAGGCGCCCGCATGCTCTTGAGTTGCTCGAAAAGCTGCTCCGCTGCGGGCACGATTCAATGTGCACGCCAATCTGCTGAAGGAATCCTCGACCACTGCGTGGATCGCAAATCACCAGGGTCGCGCCGAGTTCAAGAAAACTCGGCGTCCGTGACCGCCCGGCAGTCCCGCTGATGCAGCGACGCAGCCAGGGCATTGCTCAGGGGCGCGAAAACGTCTTCCTCAATACAGGATCAGAAATGTGCTCCATATGGGGCCCCAACCTGACCCTCAATGCATCTTCAAGCATAAGTTTAAACAATTTTCAAGGGTGTCCAATGTGGGAGGCTAGGAATGTGCGTAGGAGCGGGCCAGACAGGCAGGATCTGCGATAGAGGGCGCTGGAGAACCAGTAGAGCGAAGCCATCGGATGAGTTTTATACTGCATTGTAGAGGCTGGAATAGCTTGGTTAGCAGGGCTGAGACGGCGTACCCTTTTCCGGGCAACGGCAGTGTGTTCGGCGAGCCTTTTTCACGACGTTGCAGGCCGGCTTCGTTGCAAATCCGATAGTCGTTTTCCAAGTGCACCTCAAACAGCTCGAGCAAGTTGTGAGCCAGGCAAAGGAACTTCCGCTTGGATGGATTTCGCCGTATCGCTGGTTGCCCAAGCCTTGACCTCGTCGAACTTGTTTTGAGCTGATCGAAGACCTTCTCGATGTTCCATCGCGCTTTATACAGCCAGGCAATGATGTCGGCGGGCAGGTGGAATGCGGTGGTGACGAACTCGTACACCGTTGCGCCCACCGGATCGCGATATCGAATCAGGCGGACCTCGGTGCCTTGGCTGCTCAAGCAGCGCTCGTCCGAGAGGATATTCGGGTCGATCGGGCGGTCCGGATCAGGAGCTACTTGAGACACCGTGGTGAAAGTCATGTTGTCCTTGGTTCTCGAGATGAAGTAGATGCCGCGGGTGGCTTTCCAGTTTTGCCAGAGCTCGAAGTCTATGCCAGCACGGTCCCACACCCAGATGACGCTGACGCTTCTTCGCACCCATTCGAAGCATGTCCGCGCCGAGCCGTTTGAGCACAGACATGTCGTGCTCCTTTTGCCCTGAGTCAGATCAAGGTGATGCAGGGCGCGGGTGCGCAGGTTCAGAGCGTAAGCCGATCGCCCCAGCGCCGATCATCGATCTTCGCATCATGCGTGGCGGCACCGTGCCACGACCATCGCCGGCGTACAGTTCGGGATTGGCGAGCTCGAGCATCTCCGCCCCGCCATCGTTGCCGCAACCCGCTCGGTCACGTCGGAGAGCATCTGCAGGCGCCGCATGAAACAGATCGAAAAGCTGCTCCGCTGCGGGCACGATTCGCGCCAATCTGCGGAACGCCTTCGTTCTGCGTGGATCGCAAATCACTCGGGTCGCGCCGAGTTCAAGAAACTCGGCGTCCGTGACCGCCGGCAGTCCGCTGATGCGGCGACGCAGCCAGGGCATTGAAGCCGCGCGAAAACGTCTTCCTCGATCACAGGATCGGAATCGTCCATGCAGCCCCAACCTGACCCCGCGGCATCTTCAAGCGGTAAGTTTAAACAATTTCCGGGCGTCTTCCTGCCCTACAACGGATTACCACCGCCATCAAGATACAGGCCGCTTGAAGAGCCCTTTCCAATTGCAAACAAAGAAATTGTTATTCCGCAATCGTTCTATAAAGTGGTTTGGACGCCCTTGTGATAATATTATGCCGGTTTAGAATGTAAAGGGGACATCATTAACAGGGTGGTAAAATTCTATATTGGATTCTAATTTCATGGATGGAATGAGGGAGCGATTGCGTGCATCAGAGCGACGGCAAGGAGGAGCGCAAGCCGTGACGCAAAGTCCCGCAATCCCTCAGGTGGTCTGACCCAGTGCGAGCATGGTGGGAAGTGTGATTGCGCGATGACTGCCGTCCGCAAGAATCTTGCCCGCCTCAAGCCCGATGCGTTCGTAGTCAATGACAAGCGTTGTGATATTTCGATCGGTCACAATATTCGTGCCCATGGCTGAAATAATCCCGGCCGCCCCGGGCAGGCGATATGGCGTCGGCAATATTGCCGCGCAGAATTGCGGCAATATTGTCCTCAAGACAAAATTCCAACACGCCTGCTTGTAGCTTGCAGACGGCGAACGAACTCCGCGCGTTCAGCCGGGGTCGACACCGCATACATTCGATTCTTCAATGGGACGCCCCACATGGACGCCGCTCGCAGGCGCAGCCGCGCGCATCAGGTCAACCGGTGCAGCGCCGCTGAAAGGAACGGCGATCCAAATTTCCTCATAGCCGCGCGCGAAGAGATGGCCGACGGCAAGCACCGCGCTTGATTCAAAATCGATCGAAACGCTTGCAAGTCCGGGAAGGCGCGTTTTTCGACATACAATCACCGCGTTGGTCAATTGGGCCGAAAACTCCTCCAGTACATCATCCAGCCAGACGTCGTCGAGAAGGATGCCTCCAAACTGGTCCTCGTAATCCCGAAAAAATTCCGCGATCGCTTCATGCTGCGCCGTGGCTCCTGCATGCAAGGGCGGATGCTCCGTGTCCGCGTGGCGCACCGTGCTTTCGTTGTGAACAAAGAGCATCGCTGCCCGATTGCGCCCGAACGCCTGGCTGAATCCACTCATGATCCCTTGGTAGATGCGGCTCCAGTGCCGAAGTTTGCGAAGCAAACACGCGTAGGGCTTGCGGCGCTCGAACATATGGCGGCTCTCAAGCGGGTAATAGCGCCCGTTCGCACGGCGCCAGAGAACCTTCTCGGCATCCAGCTTCTTCAAAAGTCTGCATGCACTTGCATTTGAAACCCCATACCGGTCGCCGAGTTCGCGCGTTGTTGGCAACGGGTCTTTGCATCCCATGATTTCTTCAGAGCAAGACGCCTGAGCGCAGCTTCGAGTTCGGTGACACCCTTGCCCGGACGCAAGAGTGCTGAGTTTGATGTAACAAGCTGCTTGTTTGACGGCATAATTTTGAGCGACTCGGATCTCCTTCGTAATATCGCCTGAAGTTTGTTACGCAACAAATCATATCGCTCGTCAATGGACAATTGTAAACGCTACCCACCAGCCATTCTGGCCACCTGCCCCATTCCGTGGAAAGAAGATCATGAACTTGACGAGCCGCTCTTCAGGCGCGTCGTGGCACAACTCGCGCAAAACTTCACAAGACATGTCTATCTCTTCGGAACTGCAGGTGAAGGCTATGCAGTCTCCGATCGGCAGTTCGAATCTATCGTTGGATCTTTTCGGAGCGCGTTATCCATGGATGCCCGACCGATGATTGGAATCATCAGCCTGTCGCTCGGAACAATCGTGGACCGCATTGCCCCTGGGTCGCGAACTGGGGTTTCGTGAGTTTCAGCTTTCCCTTCCCAGCTGGGGTGCACTGACGGATTCTGAGACCGATCGCTTCTTTGCGGAAACCTGCGGTCGCTTTCCCGACTGTCGATTTCTGCACTACAACCTAAAGCGAGCAAAGCGCGTCCTTGACGGCGACGCCTATGCACGCCTTTCAAAGGCCCATCCAAATTTGGTGGCGGTCAAGATGGGCGGCGAGGATCCCGCCGCGTTTGCCGACATTCTTACAAAGGCGCCCGCACTTCAGTGCTTTTTCACGGAATTTGGCTTTGCGGCGATGCGGGATGCCCACGAATGCGGCCTGCTTGCCGCACTTTCGGCGTGCTGCCACAAGAAAGGCCTGGCCTTTCACGCAGCGCGCGGTGCTGAGCTAAGCATGCGGGCGGAGGAGTTTCGTATGGTTCACCGCGCATTGAAGGGTGCGATCGACCCATGGCCACCCACATGGACGGCGTCTACGACAAGCTCCTCATCAAGCTGGAATTTCCGGAATTTCCCCTTCGCCTGCTGGCTCCTTACGCTTTTGCGGGTGAAGACGCATTCCTCCGCTTTGTTCAGAATCTACCCGCCGGCTGGCTGACTCCAAGGAAAACATGATTCGGTTCAGCATAATGTTGGTCGCGGGCTTGGCTGCCACCGCAGCCCTCGCTTCCGATTCGATCTGGTCGCCTGTTGCATCGCTGCCCGAAGGTCTGGCCGGATCCGCCTGCGGCGTCATCAGTTCCCGCTTGGTCCTTGTGGGAGGATCCCGCTGGGAGGATGAACGAAAGATCACTCTTCGCGAAGTGCAGAGCTATGACCCGCTGACCAATCGATGGGAACAGCTGGACGCCAGCCCACAGGCGTTTGCCCACGGTCCTTTCTGCACATGGCGAAACCGGATTCTGGCATGGACGGCCGACTCGGTTCTCACCATCGCAATGGATGCCCCTGGGCCGGGTTCAAGCACGGTCCCTTCCGCACCCTGTCGTTTATTCCGGAAGCACACTGCTTCATGACAGCTTCTACATTCTAGGCGGCTGCCCGGATGCGCTATCCACAAGCAAATCCACATCGCAGTTCTTCAGCATGGATCTGGTTTCGGGCTCAATTGAGATCCTGCCCGAATTTCCCGGAGGTCCAGCCATTCACATCGGACTTGCGGCGTCTGCGGGGCGCCTTTGGGCGTTTACCGGTGGGGTCTGGGACAAGGCATCATCTCAAATGCTCAACACGGATGCAGCGTGGGTTTATGATCCATTGACAAGGAAATGGAGCTCCGTGGCTCCGGTCCCCTATAAGGCACGCGGTGTCGCGGTCCTCGCTCTCGATGACAGGCATATCCTGCTGGCTGGCGGCTACCGCAACGAGGACGGCGGCGCGCACCTCACGGACGCCTGCCTGATCTACGATCTGGAAACAAACCAATACCATTCTTTGGGCCGGCTGCCGATCGCCGTCATGCTCGCCAGTTTGGCTCGCGTTGATGACTGGATCTATGTCCTTGGGGAGAGAATGGTCCCCGTCGTCGGTCGGCAAACGTCTATCGCGCTCCACTGCGGGCTCTCCTGCAGCATGAAGACTCAAGATCATGAGATATCGTGCGGGCGACTATGAGGAGGCCGATGCGACGCTGGCTGACTCATTCTCCCTTGCCCTATGAATGTCCTCAGCGCCAGTGAAGTGGTAGGCCAGCAGCAGAGCGATTCCCGCGATTACGAACAACACTGCAACGGACGCAAATATTGCCTGTAGTCCAAGCGCGCCTTTGAGGACTCCTGCAAGAAATACTCCGCAGCCACCAATACCCGTGGCGCATGCGTTCATGAGTCCTATCGCCGTTGCCCGCAGATGTTCGGGTACAATTTCGCATAGAATAGGCTTGTCATTGGCCTGACCGATGCCGCGAAACAGTGCAAAAAGTGAAATTGCGATCGCAATGGTAGCGAAGCCGGGGTGAGCCAGGAAAAGAAGGAGTGGTGGTGCTGCTGCGAAATAACAAAAGGCAAATACGAGCAATCGCCGTTCCGTGCGGGCGCGAAGCCAGCCGGTCTGAGATCCAACCACCGATCACGATCCTGAGAGGAGACTGCATGTTTGAAGCATGAATGTTCCCGCAAAACCCGCCTCACCGAGCGACATGTTGAACGAATCGCGGAAAAAAAGCGGGAGCCAGCTGAGAAAAACCCAAATGCCGATGCCCGAAAGTACAGCCTCAAAGAGCAGGAGGTGGTAGGTTCGGACGCGCAAAAGCTGCCGCAGTGCCGGCCACAACTGTGGACGATGGAAAGCTGGCACTGGCAGGCATCGGTCCGACTCCTCCAATCGTGGCCGCTCCCGGCAGGAACCGCTTTGCAAGCATGGCCAGCACGAGGCCCATTGCACCAAACACCAAGAATGATGCGCGCCAGCCCCAGTGTTCTGCGAGAAATCCAGCTGCCGCTCCACCGATCACAACTCCTCCATTAACGCCGATTGAAATCAAACTCATCGCACGTGCCCGGGTCGACAGGGCATGGAACTGCGCAATCAGCGCGTATGCTGCCGGAAGAAAGAGACATTCTGAAACTCCCAGGGCGACGCGCAGGACCAGCAGGGAATTGAACCCCGGAACCAATCCTGTGAGCGCCGTGACAACACTCCAAGCCACGAGACTGAACGTGACCACAGCTGAGCGAGAGAGCCTGTCAGCAAGGACACCGGCAATCGGTGAAAAGACCGCATAGGACCAAAGAAAGAATGAGCCTAGCAAGCCCAGCGCGACGTCGGACAGGCCGAGTTCGCTCCGCAAAGCGGGCAAAACAGTGGACATGGCCGTGCGGTCCGCATAGTTGACAGCCGAAGCAAGGGCTAGGAACACAACCATCCCCCAACGGTCGCTCTTCTCGGGCGTCTGGCATCCGGCCGCAGGCAATGGAAGCGGGTTGGATGTCATCGTTCACACGTCCCGGCCTGTTCCCGCGGCGTAAGCCCGCACCTCCATGATGCGGGCGTGATCAATGCCATTGGTGGAGACAACCACGATGCGCAATGCAACGGCAGGGACAGGCGTGGGAAGCAGGTGCACACGCCTCCGAAGATAATTTCCGTCCACGACAACCAGTGCAGCGCCACGATGCTCCGTCATCGCATTCGATCCGGTAGTCGCGCACCGTTTCCGCCTGCGGACGGCCCCATTGCATTGCCGCGGTGTATCCATCCGCCTGTGACAAAGTAAGGTGTCGGTGCTGTCCCGTATCAAACACGAGCTGAATCTCCTGAATCAGGACGACCGATTCCCATCGTATTTCGAGCCAGGCGGGCAAGCCGCATCCTGATTCGCTCATCCACCGGTGTGTCCCCGGGAAAGAACGTCTGGCGGTGCCTGAGTCACCACGTTGCTGCCTTGGGTGCCTTCAAGCACACTGTTCCACAAATTCTCCGAGCGTGCGCTTGGGATCTCCCGTTCGCGCCCGTGCACAGCGCGGGTTTGGCCGCTTCGAACCTGATGCGCTTCAGCACCCATCTGCTCACTTGATGCCGTGATGCTCGCGGCTGCGCGCACGAGATCGAGTTCATCCTCATTCCGGATGCCAATCAGGTAACAGTCGTCGCGCAACAAGCGCTGCTGAACCTCCCTTACCAGATCCGGCCGGCCTGAGAGCGCCGCCGGTGTCAGTCCGGACCGAATCGCAAAGGCCGCCGCCGTACCCACACCCTGCCCGACGACCGCGCAGGTAGCCATGACCCGCGTGGAGGCAAAGGCAATGTGGGTCGCGGAAATATTGCGTCCGGCAAACATCAGATTGCATGGCCCCTCGGAAATGCAGGCGCGCAGGGGAATGTCGTAGAGAAACGGAGGTGATGCTGCTCACAGGGAGCGAGGTCGGTGCATCAATGCCTTCCGGTGGATGCGTGTCGATCGGCCAACCGCCGTAGGCAATGGCGTCGGGAAACGGCCTCGACTCAAACAAATCGGCCTCCGTCAGCACATGGAGGCCGGTGAACCGCCGGCTTTCTCGCTTGCCGGGCAGAAAACCAATCCACTCAAGCGCCCAGTTGGAAGCATCGAGGCCAGACTCGTTCTTAACGTGGTTCCATACCCCAAAGCAATCGCGAGCAGCTCGTCGCGTATGCGTTCATTGTCCTTGATCGTATCAAGGCATCCGCCCCACTCCACCCACCAATAGCCGTACTCCAATCCCAGATCGGAACCGCTGCGACCAAATGGACGAAGCGTGAAGTGTTCGGGGCGAAACCGACGCACCCAAGGCGGCGCAATGAAGGGCATCGGACGGTCGTGCCTCCGCGCCTGAAACAGAATTGAGGATCCAAGGGTCCTTCGATCCGCGCGCTCGACGGCCAGTGATTCACCAAACTCCTCACGGGATTCCCGCCCGTGCCGAAACGGTGCCCTGGCTTCGAGTCCGAGACGACCGTCTCCGGTGCAATCGACAAAAATCCCTGCGGTGATGCGGATCCGATCCTCGGTCGATGCTCTTGTCGCGAGCACCGAACGCACGACTCCGTCCGAGACCTCCGCTCCGTCAACCGTCGTGTTCAGCAAGACGCGCAGGTTGGGCTCGCGCCTGCATTTGTCGTAGAGAGCGAGATCGAGCATCGCGGCGGATCGCTGCGGGTTGTGAACCGACTGCTCCAGGCGAATTTCCTCGATGATGCCCCCCTCGCGCAATTCGGTCTCGAGGGCAGCGCCTCCCTTCAATCCCGTCGCACCCACCATGTGCATGCGCACCTCGCTTGAGGCGTTGCCGCCGAGCACCGGGCGATCCTGACAAAGGATCACACGCACGCCCAGGCGCGCGGCGGACAGGGCGCAGGCGACACCTGCAGGACCACCACCGGCTACGAGGAGATCACAGTCAAGAACCTGAGTGGGTTCCGTCAACGGACCTCCTCCCAAAGAAATTCGAACTCCATGATCTGCGGGGCAGTCGGTCGACACCCTTGTAGTCGACAATGCGGAAGAGCGTGCGCCCGCTGCGTTCGAGAAAATAGGGTACGGGGTAGTATCCGTCGGTCACGTTCGCGCGCTCCGCATTGTCGAGAATTACCGCCTTCTCAACTGTGAGCGCAACGGGATCCAAGCGAAAGAGGCAGAGTTTCATGGCCGCAGGAAATGTCGGCCCGCCGCCCGATGGCGTGGCACTGCTGACCAAAGTCACGTGTTCGGTCCAGTTGCGGCCCATTAGATAGTAACGCCCATCACGCATGAAGAGTCGTGGTCGCCCGACATAGCCCGTTATGTAATCATGGGTTCCCGTAAGATCCACTGGCGTCGCAGCCAGTCATTGGTCGTGAAGTGGAGCCGCGCGCGATTGTCGTAGCCCCGGGTGGCCACGAGAAAGCCGTCAGCGTAGCGGACAAAGGAGCTCTCGTTGATCGGGAGATCACCAAACTCACGCGATAGATTCCTGACAAATTTCCAATTCCCGGCCGCTGTCCTCTGAGCGCAGAATCGCCACCTGGCCAGCCTTCGGGCGCGGAGCATGCACGGAGTAGCCCCCCGCAAGATTGCTGAAACTCATGGCCAGCATCCAGGTGGTCGTGCCTTCCACCACGAATTCGAAGGGGTACCCGTACCCACACCATCAATCAAGCCGACCCGTGCAAGCGGACCGTAGGTCTTTCCTCCGTCCGATGAGCGCGCGTAGCGCATACCGATGCGGGTGGTTTCGGTCTGCTTTTCCTGTGCGTCAATGTAACTGCCAATATCCCCGTTTGGAAAACGCACCCATTCGCCCATCTGCATTATCATTCCGTCCAGCCGCGCAGTGACTGGGCCGGGAGTCACCGCATCGGTCAGCTTGTCGATCCTAACCGTATCGATCTCTGCGCCGGGATCTCCACCATGAGCCTGCCCGCGCTTGAAGGAGACAAGCACCTCATCGCCAAGATCAACCAGATCCGGAAACGCGAGATAGTGTCGCGGCTCATTCGCAACTGACGCCACGATCACCCGAGTCTGATGGTGTTGGGCTGTGGCGAGGTCAACGCCAGCCACAAGCTGTGGCGCTGCCAAGGCATACAGAATGGCGAAGTGTGTTGAGTTCATTGCTTACAAGCGGTCGCCAACGCTTGATTAAGGCCAGCCATCACACCCCGATAGTCGCTGAAAACATTAAAGAATGAATATCCGAGAGAGCACGGTATTTTTCGACCTGCTCCGCGGCACACGGGATGCCTGCAACCTTGCCGTGGCGTCGGCATACAGCACCAACCTCACGAATCACCGCGAACACCTCCGGGGAGTCGATGGAGCCGAATTTGCCAAGGCCGAGCGATAGATCACCCGGGCCAATAAAGAGAACATCAACATTCGGAATAGACGCGATCTCCTCAAGATGCGGCACCACCTCCTGCTCTTCAATCTGAACCACAAGCATCGTTTCCCGGTTGGAATGCGCAAAATATTCCGCCGGTTTTGCGCGACCAAATGCTGAATCTGGATGAATCGCATCACAACCCCGTTTGCCTTGGGGAGGAAACTTGATCATGTTGACGCAATTCCGAACTTCATCAGGATCCAGCACTCGAGGGATCATCACTCCGGAAGCGCCACTCTCAAGGACTGAAATCACGTCTGTATAACTCGACGGTTTCAACCGTATGATTGCATCCGCTCCTCCCAGGCGACAGGCTTGAATCAGGCCGTGCAGCGTATCAGGGGATATTCGTTTGTGCTCCAGACAGATCCAAATTCCGTCGAGTCCAGCCGAAGCCATTAGCTCAACGAGTTCGGGATCCTGAAAACACGCCTTTGCGGTGAATACTGCTTCACCACGAGCCATCTTTCGTTTGCACCGTGAACTTATCATGGAAAAGTTTGAGAGGCATGATCAGACTTGCGCATCGATAAGCGCAATTGACACGCGCCCGCATGCCTCCTTCAGAAGCTTTCGATTTGAAAGCATATCTGACGAATGGATTGTATTAGATGGGCCCTCATGCCATCTTGATTTTACTGCATGGAACGGAACGAGACAATTGCATTTATGGTTTGGCTGCAATAGCCTCATGAAACCATATACGAAGATTGTGGCGGGCTGGAATATCATACAGAACCCAGCGATCGGTATGATTACGAATGGGCACAAGTTGAAACCGAAAGTTGAGAGGGATCGTCCTGTACCTGCCAGATAGTTTATTGTATCAACTATCGTGTAGGTTTCTGGTGTGACATCATAGACTTCATGACTGACAAAGACCCGGCGGTTGCCCAATCGTTCGAGCCGTTCGCGCGCAGCTGCACGATCACTGCCGGCATACGGCCATGCCCGGGCTCCGTCGTAATGACTGGCCGCAAAAAAGCCCCGCCAGATCCCGGCAATCTCTTCATCGTGGAGACCTATGAAGTTGCAGGCAATGGCTCCACGAGAAAAGCCACAGAGAAATACTGCCGTCGGATCGCCTCCATACTTCGAGCAAATGTACGCCACAGCCTCCTTGCAGAACGCTACGGTCACATCAACATTGCCCCACCATTGGAGCGCATTTTCATGCTTCGTCTCATCAACAAATGGAAGACAGATCCAAATGCTTCCCTTGCCGCCAGAAATGCCGAAACCGAGATTACAGTCCTCCACTCGCCCGGTGCAAATGTCGCCGTGCTTGCTGCGATAATTTCCATTCCCCGGATATTCGACAATGACCGGGAAGGTGTGCCCGTGCTTCCAGTCAATCGGCAGATACAGAGAGAAGTATACCGAAGTCCCTCGCCACTTGGGAAGCGTAGTTCGGACCCGACGCCCTGCAGCAGGTTCATCCTCGCTTATCTCAGGGCTCTCCAAATCCGGATGGAGCGAAGATATGTCAGGATAGCCGATATTGATTTTGCCGGCAGGAATAGCGCCCCCTTGGGCCGAAGGCGTGGCCACAATGCAAGACCCTCATCCAGCATGACGACAAAGGCCATGGATACCGCGAGCAGCCAACGGCAATTCGCAATCGGACTTGCTGTCGTATTTGGCAAGTGCCACCTATTGCTGATGCAGGAAGGAGCTCTTAGAATAGGCATGCGACACGCAGCTTAATAAGTCTCTCCGGGCCCGTAAGGAATAGGTTGCGGTTAATTCCGCGGGCCAGATACCACTTGTCGCTAAGATTGAGACATTCAAGCTGACCTGATACCGACGCCACGAATACTGTGCAAAGGCGTCCATGGTGGTTACAGCGGGAAACATCACCTCATTGCCCACTTCGCCGGGAACCTTCCCTTTTCGATTTGCACCGAGTCCAACAACAAATCCCTTTAAGGCGCCGTTTTGGAACTTGTAGCGTGTCCAAAGAGCACCGGTGTATTCCGGTGCATTGCGCGGCAAAAGTTTCGTAGGCAACGAAATATCCATCTTGGCTCCACTGGAGCATGAGATCCCATCCAGGCAACATGTTAAGAATCAGATCAGCCTCGGCACCCTTGGTTATTTGTTGCGCCAACTGAACTCGGTATCCAGCGGATGCCATGTCTGGATCTGGGTGAAGACCAATAATTTGTTTAAGGCGGAGATCAAATATGGACACGGTAGCTGTAATGCGACCTTCGTGAAGCGCTGTCTTCAATCCAATTTCATTTACAACACCTGTAGACGGCTTGAACGTTGATCCATCCGGATTTGCGCCAAAATTGGCGGTGAAAGTCTCAGAATAATTATAGAACAACGAGAAATCCTGCCGTGGTTTCCAAACAACACCGCCTTTGTAGGTCCAGTTGTCCCCACTGTTTCGCGCTCCTTGAAACCGGTCAACAAGCTGTCCGCATGTGAACGATACTTGTCAAATCGCGCACCGGCGACAAACTGCAACTTGTCCCCAGCCAGCCGGATGTGGTCGTGAAATGAAAGACTCTGATTTTCACACCCTGCTGTTTGTCTTGGATGTCAGGCGTGGATTTACTGGCGTCAAGTAGTTGTAAGTCGGAGTATAGATATCGAGCGCAGGAGGAGCATTGTGCGTGACAACGCTCGCTTCATTGTTGAGTTCAAAGTGCTGCCCGATAAACAGAAGCTTGTGATTAGTTGGCCCAATATTGAAATTATATATTGACTCCAAGGCAACGGTCTTGTCGCTGTCATAGTTAGTGGCAAAGCGCGACGTGCGATTCATCAGTCGATTATTAATCTGCATTCCCGCGGCAAATATATCATACACGTCATGATCCCAAAAGTTCATATAGCCAGCAAGGCGCAACGACCATTCGGGTACGGGCTGTGCCTCAATAGAGGCAAAACAGCTCTTTTGTCATTTTCGTTATATGCCCATGGATCCGTAAATGTGAAGTCGCGGGGAAGAAGGCCGAATGTAGTGGCAGCCCCACGCCCAAAGGGCTGAAGTTCTGCATTGTCACTCCAGTGCTTGAATCCCTTTTCGTGAAGGAATTCCCGGTAAGTTTCACCTGGACATTCTTCCAAGGACGCCAAGCAATCATGGGATCCACATTCCAACGTCTGAACCACGAAAAGCGGGTATTCACTCCATTGTTGAGATCCTCATCCCGGACGACACCGATGATTCGGTAGGCGAAATGCTTGTTGAGCGGAGCGGTATAATCAACCTCTGCTTTCTTTTGCGAATGATTACCATAGGTTAGCGCGAGCTCCCCAGCGGGCTTCCATTGCGGTGACTTTCGCACGCGGTTAAGTACTCCGCCAGTTGCATGCGAGCCATACACAATTGCGGATGGGCCTTTCAGGACCAAGCCGTTCGAACAGGAATGGCTCCGCACCAGCCTGACTTTGATTTTGGTTGTCGGCAAATCCATCTGTATACTGACTTCGCACGACATAGCCGCGAATCATCACACTATCGCCCACGTTTGATTCAATCGCCACGCCACTGATGTATTTCAAAACATCATACAGTTCGCTGGCCATCGCATCGCGCAAGAACTCTTGATTGATGACGGCTACCGCCTGTGGTGTGTCGATAAGGGCTGTATTGGTGCGGGTGACGCCTATTGCGTTCGTGGTTGCGTACCCTACATCCTTCTCTGCTGAGACAGTAAACTCGGAAAGCCGGATAACCTCTTCATCGGGTGAGGCTGCAGCTTGTGCAAAGATGGACGGAGGCAGGACTAAATAGCAGCAACCAAACATGCCAAGCAAACGAAGGAAGTGGCAACACTGTGGATATGGAATATTCATGTGGGATAGGAATGTTGAAGCCGACCTTGGAGATTCCGACTTCGAGGAAGGCAGGGCGAGTCAATGCAAGGGTCAACTGAGGTAAGAAGTTATCGTGACCGAGAAATCGGTGTTACGCAACAACTGAGTTAAATTACGAAGTTCCATCAGACCCGGAATGTCAATAGAATTGGGAGCTCAAATGGGCACAAAGATTGGGCGAAAGCAGATGAAAACTTTTTTTCGGAAATCCACGAAGTAGTGGAATTCTTGCCTAGAGCTTATCGGTGTTGCGTAACATGGAATCCATGATTCATCGAGCGAGCCCAGCAAATCTTATTCAAACACGCCGGCGAGTTTCCATGCATTTTGGTCATCGACGAAATATGTCCGTTTTGGTCAATTCCGGGCATGTTCCCGAGTACTCAACCCAACACCACACCTATGCGAGCGCTCAAACTGATCACCTGTCTGGGTGCATGCGTGGCGCTTGCCGTCACACTGCCCGCCCAGCAAACGCCGCAGCAACCGGCCGATCAAGCCATTCAACTGGAGGCCTTCACCGTGACTGGCTCCAACGTGAAACGCCTGGAATCAGAAAACGTCCTGCCTGTCACCCAGTTCACCACCGGATGAAATCGACCTGCGGGACGCCTCGCAGACATCGGACCTCCTGATGGCCCTGCCCCGTGTCACCGGACTTCCCGGCAACGAAACGGCGACACTGGGCGCCACCGCCCGCGGCGACAACGCCACCGTGTCGCTGCGCGGCATCCCTCCAGCAACACGCTGATCCTGCTCAACGGCCGGCGCCTGCCGCCCCACCCCATCAGCCAGGGTGAAGCCGGAGTGCCCACACCTCAACGAATGTGAATGTGCTCCCCAATCGCGGACTTGACCGCATCGAGGTCCTCCGCGACGGCGCATCGTCGATCTATGGCACCGACGCGGTCGCCGGTGTCATCAACACCATCACGCAACGCAACTTTGCCGGGACCGAACTCGTCCTCCGCTATGGAGAAACGGAGGACGGCGATGGACGCGAGGTGCGCGCGACGCTCACGCATGGCCTCAAGTTCCACAACGGACGCGGACGCGCCATGGTCGTCCTTGATCTCTATGACAGGGATCCGATCTACGCGCGGGATCGCGCCTTTTCCGCAGAGGCCGATCATTCCGCACGAGCGCCAGCTCCCGGAATGTGTCCACGGACACCACCTTCAACGCCCGCTCTGCCACAAGCGAGTTCGGCAACTTCATCATGGGCACGCTCACCGACGGCGTGTTCAAGACAGGGCGCACGGCCGGCATTCCCTCGTCGCTCGCCGCAACCAGCGGGCAGTTCTACCTGGTACCGACCGCAACCGGCGTGGGTTTCCAGACTTCCAGCCCTTCCCGCGCAGGAATCACCAGCACGTATTATTGGAACAACAACACCTATCGCGTGATTCAACCGCAAAGCACGCGCGGCAATCTGTATCTGAATGGTGAATACGACCTGGGCTCAAATCTCACCGCGTTTGCCGAGTGGAGCCAGTACCAGGCGCGCTCCGTCACCATTCGCGAACCCGACGGCATCACCCAGTCCACCGATGGCGACATCATCGTTCCCGCGACAAATCCCTTCAATCCGTTCGGCACGCGGTTCTGGAGTCCAACAGGAGCTCCAAACGCCGATGGCACGCCGCGCCTCACGGGCACGCCCGCGGCGGTGCGCATCACCAACAAGCGCCTGACCGATCTCGCGGACCGCACCGCCGAAATCAACACCTCGGTCTATCGCGGCGTGGCGGGAATTCGCGGACGGTTCTTCGACTGGACCTGGGAGGCCGCCGGCCTCTGGAGCGCCGCACGTGTGAAGGACGACGAAATGGGACCGAGCCGGAAGAGCCTGCTCAAGGATGCAATCAACCAAACCGACCCCGCACGCGCCTTCAATCCGTTCACGCGAAGTTTTGCCATCCAGAACAACACGCTCGTCGTCACGGGCCCCTACATCAATCCCGAGTCCGTTCAGAATACGTTCCGTTCGCACTTTATCCGGGAGGGCCTGACTGAACTGAGAAGCATTGACCTGCGGGCAGCCGGCAACGTCACTGAAATCTGGGCGGGCAATGTCATCGGTGCCGCGCTCGGTGCCGAATATCGTTACGAATCCTTTGCAGACACCCGACCCCCGTTCGCCGGTCTCAATCCCCCGGATTCCGGACTGGATCCGACCGCAAATGACTTCCTGGGTTTCTCGCCCAATTCCGACACGCATGGCAAACGGCAGGTCGCCGCCGCCTACGTGGAGGGGCTTTTCCCGCTCGTCGGCAAGGGCAACCGCCTCCCGCTTGTGGAGTCCTTCGAGATTTCAGCCTCAGCCCGGTATGAAAGCTACACGGACTTCGGCGACACAACGAAACCCAAGTACGGCTTCAGTTGGAGGCCACTCCTCCGTTCTTGTGCGCGGTTCCTACAACGAGGGCTTCCACGCGCCCAACCCGCGCAGCTTTTCACGGGCACGCTCATCCGGACCGCAACCAACTCCACCGACTCCTACCGCAGCATCGTGACGGGACAACCCACCGACGGCGCCTCGAACCGGCGCAGCATCGCGGCGGGTAATCCGGACCTCGATCCAGAGGAATCGCGTGGAAAGTCCGCAGGCATTGTCATTGATGTGCCAAAGATGCGCGGCCTTTCCGTCGGCATTGACTACTGGGAAATCCGGCAGCGCAACGTGATCGCCTCCTCCGGTTCAATCGCGGACGACACAGCGGCACTCCAAGCCGCCACGCAGGCGGCCCTTGCCGCGGGCCAGAGCATCAACCAGATCGACCTCGGTTCCGGCACTCCAGGCTACAAGGGCGATGGCGCGATCGTCCGCCTGCCCGTGACCCAGGCGGACCGCGACGCATTCGCCGCCTACAATGCCGGCCGCCCGCCCCGAGCCAGCGGGCTGTTGTCGGCGCGATCGAATACATTCGCACCACGTACTTCAATCGTTCGCAGGAATTCGTGAACGGGTTCGACTTTGACGTCACCTACCGCCTGCCCCGGATGGATGTTGGTCGTATTGTCCTGAACACCAACTGGACCTATCTCAACGACTTTCACACCTACGTGAGCAACGGCGCGCCGCGCACGGAATTGCGCTGGACCAATTCGACCAATGTGGGTGGCGCGACCCCAAAATGGCGGGGAAGCGCGACGGTCACCGAAGCGCAACAACTGGAGCGCGGGCCTGTCCGCCTACTACATCGGCAACTATTCCGACGTGGGCGCAACGACCTCCCTGGCGACCTATGAATCCCTGGGCTCCAAGCTACATCAAGCCGGTGTTCAACAACGGCGCCAACAGCTACCGGTTCATCGTTGATGACTCGATCAGCTTCAACGCCAACATCTCCTATCGATTCATGAGGAACGACTCCTGGCTGAACGACACGACAGTCCGGCTGGGAGTCGTCAATCTGACGGACGAAACACCGCCGCTGACATCGGATTCGCGGGGATATGAGACCGGCGTCTACAATCTGATGGCCCGCGGGCGCACCCTATTCGCTCCAGATTACCAAGCGGTTCTGACCGAAGACGCATCGCACAAGCTTCAAGCCGGCTCCCCCCGGGGCCGGCTTTTCATTTGGGAAGGAAAAGAGTTTCCGCCCAGCGTCAGTTGCCTCCGACGGCTGCATTGGTGCGCCGCGGGTCCGCATAACCCACGCGCATGCCGTCGGGTTTGATCGCGATGGCGTTGATGCCTCCAAATTGCCGGCCCGTTCCCGGCTCCTCGGGAAGATTCACCTGCCAGCCCTCGGCCTGAAGGCCGCGCACCACAACCGGATCGAGTGACTTCTCAGCCTCAACGGCGTCTCGTTTTGATTTGTCAAAGGGGCTGTACCAATGGATGCGTGTATCGCCTATCGCGTCCTCGATCGACCGGTGAAACACCAGGTTGTCGATCAACACCCGGAGGATTGCGGTCGGAATGCGTGACGAACCGGGTATGCCGAGGGCAAGCACCGGCTTGCCGCCGCTCAGAACGATCGTGGGCGCAATCGTGCTGCGCGGACGACGGCCGGGAGCGAGGGCATTCGGACTGTGCGCATCATTGTAGGCAAAATTGCTCATGGAGTCGTTCATCACGACACCGGCAGCGGCGACACCCGCGCCAAAATGAAGGCTCTGATCGACTGCGTCGCGCAAACGATGTTTCCATCCGCATCGGCGACGACGAAATGCGTCGTGCACGCCAGCAGCGAATCCACCTCCGAAACACCCGCCACCTTGCGTTTCCTGCCGAGCACGCGCTCGCGCAAGGCGGCAATTTCCCCGGGACTCACCATGCGGTCGAAAGCCGCCTGGGATTCGACTGTGTCACCAATTTCACGCTGCACCATCGCATGCGCCTCCTCCAGAATCGTCCGACCGGTCGATGTTGGCCGCCGTGCGAAGCGGCGGGGTCAGTTTCTCCGCTTCGAGTCCCTTGAGAATTATCATGAAAAGCGACGCTCCCGTGGTGGGTGGAGGTCCGCCAAGTAGGTGATATCCCCTGAAATCGATGGCTATGGGTTTGGTTACGCGCGCGGCATAACTTTCCAGATCCTCATGCGTCAAAAGCCCCCCGCCCTTTCTCGACGCTTCGACCAGCGCCGCCGCCACCGTCCCCCGGTAAAGCCATCGGCACCGTCGCGGGCGAGGTGCTCCATGGTGCGGGCAAGATCATGATTCGGAAGGCGGGAGCCGATCTGCGGGAGATCTCCATTCGGCAGAAACAGCCTCGCCAGCGTACCGTCCCCGCCGCGCAGCTTGTCCAGCCGCTCTTCGAATAGCAGCCGCGATTTCGGCAGGACGGTGAAACCCGCGTCTGCCAGTGCAATCGCAGGTGCGACCGTTTGCGCCCAAGGGAGTTTTCCCCAGCGTGAATGCGCGGTGAAGAGGCCCGCGGCAAGACCTGGAGTGCAAACCGACGACCATCCGTCGAAGCGGGATTTTTCCGGACGGCGGCGATACTTGTCGGGCACCAGCGAACGACTTGCCTGGTCCATGGCATCGACAGCGTGCGTCTCGCCTGTGCGCCCATCGAAATACAGCAGCATGAGTTTGCCCCCAAGACCTGATCCATAGGGCTCCGCGACTCCAAGCGTGGAGCGAAACGGCAACAGCCGCGTCGATCGCATTCCCACCCGCGCGGAGAATGCCGTCACCCGCTGCCGCCGCCTCCGGGTGGCCGGCCACCACCATCGTGCGGCTTGCAGAGACAGGTTTGACAAGGACCGGCACCTCGCCGCGCACAAAGACGGCGGCGATGCCGGAAAGAACGATAAGCCGGAGGGAATGGCGCGGGAGTTTCATCATGATCGCAACAGGTGTTGCCGGATGCTGCCGCTACGCGCGGCGGTGCGCAATGAGCGACTGATAGGAGGGCGCGCGCGACTGAAAGACGGTCGTGAATTCAAAGGGCCATGCCTTCACATCCGGGGCGAGGCTCCAGCGCGGATGCGATTCGATCACGGACCTCGCCTCCTCGAAATAGGGAGCGTAGTCCGTGCGAAAGTGCAACGGTGCACCCGGGAGGGAATGCGATGCCAGGCTTTCGAGAAACTCAGGCTGGACAAGCCGGTTCTTCCAGTGACGGCGCTTGGGCTGTGGATCGGGAAACAGGACAAAAATCGAAGCAATTGCCACGGAATCCGGCAGGACTGCGAGGAGGTCATCCGCGGATGCGTGCAGGAACGCGAGGTTGCCCAGCCGCGCCCTGTCCTTCTTGCGGGTGCCACGGCGAACCCGATCGCTCATGAGGTCCACACCGAGGCAGAACCTGTCCGGATGCGCCGCGGCATAGGCTTCAAGAAAATGCCCATGACCGCAGCCGATTTCGAGGGTGATGCGGCGATGCCCGGCAACCAGCGGAAGCAATGCCGCGCGCACCTCCGCGCGACGCTGCTCGTTCAGCCGCCGGTAGTCGGGAGGACGACTTCCTCCATGTCGCTGCGTCCTTTCATGGTTTCATGAGCGTGACCACGCATTCGAGATGCCGCGTCTGCGGAAACAGATCGAACGGCTGGACGCGTTTCAGCGCGTAACCCGCGGCGATGAACTCCTTCAGATCGCGCATCTGCGTGGCGGGATCGCAGGACACATAGACCACCGCCCGCGGACTGTAGTTGAAAAGTTGTGACAGGAACGTTGCGTCGCACCCCTTTCTCGGCGGATCGATGACCACGACGGTGTCCGCCGGCGGGAACGCGAGTCCGTCAAAGATCCGTGCGGCATCACCGGCGATGAACCGGACATTGGCAATGCCGTTGGACACCGCGTTCCCGCGTGCAAAAGCGACGCTGCTTTCACTGACCTCCACGCCCGTAACCTGCGCGAACGCGGATGCGCTCGCGAGGGCAAACAGACCGCTTCCGCAGTAGCCGTCCACCAGGTGGCTCGCCCCGCAGTCAGCGGCCTGTTCGCGCACGTACCGGGTAAACTCGGGGAGAATGAAGGGATTGTTCTGGAAAAAAATCACGGGCGAGAAAACGGAGCCTGAGGCTGCCGACGGTTTCTGACGATGACGGCGTCGAAGTCGGTTGTCACCTCGCCGGAAGCCTCCCGCAGCAGGAGAGTCGCCCCGCGCTGGTAGCCACCCGCCGCCGCTCTTGCGCGCACCTCCGCCCGAAGCGCATGCAGCCGGTCGTTGATGGCGTCGGTCGCGATCAGGCACCGTGGCACGTCAACAATGTCGAAGCGTGTCCCCTGCCTCAGGAATCCAATCGGCAGCGCCCTGTCCTCCGGTCGGCGGCGGCATCGCCCGGGACTTCCGGGACCTGTCGCGGGTGGCGAAATGCGGGGTGATCTTGGAGCGGTAGCCCCACTGCCGGGGCGAGGCGATGGTGGGTCAACCGGAAAGTCGATCCCCGCCATGTGGCGCAGCAGCTCCTCCACCTGGCGCCGCTTCCAGGCGAGCTGTGCGTTGTATTCAAGGTGTTGATACTGACATCCGCCGCACCTGCCGAAGAGCGGACACTGCGCCGCGACGCGATCGGGTGACGGTTTGAGGACCTCGAGCAGATCAGCCTCTGAAAAATTCCTGTGATTGCGAAAACCCGGGCCCGCACCCGTTCGCCCGGAAGCGTAAAAGGCACCATGACCACCCAGTTGTCCAGCCGTCCCTGAGGGTGGTCGATCGAGACGCGCCCCAGCCCTGACCCCAGGTTCGTCAACGTGGCTATCTCCAGCTCGATCTCCTGGTGGTAGGAAAACGGATGGTCATTCGGCTTCCGGTTCTTCTTTCGCACGCAGTCCACGTTCTAGCGAAGAAAGCGCTCCAGCAATGGTTAAAAGCCCATGTCATCGTTGCGCTGTACCGCGATGCGCGTCCCCTGGTCACGACGGGAGCGTGCCCCTCCAGTTGGGAAGAGTTCAACTCTCCTCTGCCTGACTTCCGACCTCTGAACTCTGACCTCTGGCTTCTCCGCGTGCTCCGCGTCTCCGCGTGAGACTCTTCCGGTGGCGTTCCGCAACGCGCGTCCCCAGGTCACGACGGGCGTGCCCCTCCATTTGCAAAGTTCTCCCCGTCGCTCTGCCTTCGCGTCTTCGTGTCTTCGCGCGAAACAATCTGACTTCCGTCCTCTTCTTTCTGCACTTGGCCTGAAGTCAGGAGCTGACTGCGGGCTGGAAGCCCGAGCCACACCGCGACCCCGCTTTCCTCGCTCCCCATCCGGATTCGGTCCGTGGTTCCCCTTCCGATGCCGTTTGCGCCATTGCATCGGATCGATGCCTGGTCAGCGTAAGTCTTTCTGTGAACTTCCGCCCGAAAAGATCACCAGCCTCCAGAACCCGCGGATCAAACAGCTCGTCAAGCTGCGTGACAGGCGGCCTCGCGACGAGGCCGGGGTCTTTCTGGTCGAGGGATTCCGCGAAATCCGCCGTGCGCTGGACAAAAAGGTCGCGCTGTCGGAAGTATACTTTCCCCCGATTGGTTCATGGGGGAAAATGAACGCAGCCTTCTTGAAAGCGCGCGCGGCTGGGGCGCGTTTGTTTGAGCTGAGCAGGGAGGCCTTTGCAAAGGTCGCCTATCGCGAACGTCCCGACGGCCTGCTCGCGGTCGCACCGCAATGGAAACGCTCGCTCAACGATCTGCATCTTCCCAAGGAACCGTTCCTGCTCGTCGTCGAGGCGATCGAAAAGCCCGGCAATCTCGGAACGATCCTGCGCAGCGCGGACGCCGCCGGGTGCGATGCCGTCATTGTGTGCGACCCGGTGACCGACCTCTTCAATCCAAACGTCGTCAGGGCGTCGACGGGCGTCATCTTTTCCGTGCCGTGCCTCATTTCAACAAGCGCGGAGGTGCATGCCTGGCTGAAGCAGCATGGCATTCGGACGGTCGCCACCACACCGGCGGCCGAGGCGCTCTACTCGGACAGCGATCTCGCGGTCCGCTTGCAGTGGTGATGGGAAGCGAGCAATATGGCCTGAGCGAATTCTGGCTGCGCGAGGCGGATCTGCCCGTTCGCATACCGATGGCCGGCCAGTGCGGACTCCCTCAACGTGGCAATGGCGACGATCATCACGCTGTTCGAGGCGGTCCGTCAGCGCGGGCCGCGCTCCGGTTTGAGCTGAAAGCCCGCCCGGCGCAGCGCCCGCCTGAGTGCGACGACGTGCTGGTGGTCACGCGTCTCCACCGTGCAACTGCACGTGACGGCACTGACATCGGGCCCGCTGAATGCCCGGTCATGGGCAATGTCCTTGATGCTCGCGCCAGCCTCGGCGATCACCCGCGCCAGCGCGGCCAGGCCGCCCGGGCGGTCGCTGATCACGGCGCTGAACCGTGCGATCCGACCATCAGCGACGAGCCCGAGTTCGATGACGCGGCTAAGGACCGCGGGGTCGATGTTTCCTCCGCAGATCGTGAGGGCGACGCGTTTTCCAGCCAGTTCGGGAAGTTTACCCGCAAGAAAAGCCGCGAGAGGCGCCGCGGCTGCGCCTTCAACGACGGTTTTTTCAAGTTCGGCCATGCGCAGAATGGCGAGGGCAATGGCATCCTCACGCACACTGACCACCTTGTCGACGCGTGACCGTGCGAGTTCGAAGGCGCGTGCACCGACTTTCAAAACCGCCAGGCCGTCGGCGAGTGTTGACTTTCTCGGAATCGCGACGGGCTGACCCGCCTTGAGAGCGGCGGCAAAGCTACAGGTGGCGATGCTTTCGACGCCGATGACCTGAACTTTGGGCTTCAGCGCTTTCACCGCCACGGCAATACCCGCGATCAGACCCGCGCCGCCGATCGGGCACACGATGGCGTCGAGATTGGGAACCTGCCGGAGAATCTCCAGGCCGGCTGTCCCCTGCCCTGCGATGATGGCCGGATCGTCGAAGCCATGTATGTAACGTGCGCCGTCTTTTGCGACGATCGCATCAGCTGCGGCACGAGCTTCGGCGAAGTCCCGGCCTGCGATGATCACACGTGCGCCGAGTCGTTCGCAGGTGGTCCGCTTGATGAGCGGAGCGTATTCCGGCATCACGACTGTCACGCGGATGCCAAGCAGCCGACCGTGATAGGCCAGCCTGAGCGCATGATTGCCCGCGCTTGCAGCCACAACGCCCCGTTTTCTGGCGGAGGAAGGGAGCATCGCCAGCGCATTGCGCGCGCCGCGTTCCTTGAATGACCCGGTGCGCTGAAGGTTGTCGAGCTTGCAGAAAATGCGCGCACCAGTGACCTCGCTCAACGCGATCGATTCCGGGCAGGGAGAAGCAATCACAGCACCCTTGATGCGCCTGGCAGCGGCACGGATGGCGCTCAAGGACACCTGCGAAGCGGAACTGCTGGACTCGCGGTCGGGGGCTTGAGTCATGGGTTCAGTAGCTGACAGGCCTGCACCGAAACTCCAATGGATATTTTTGCACAGACGCCGACTTGAAGAAGCCGGTGAAGGGCCAGGCGAAGGCCGGTTTTATATAACGCATGCGACCCATCGAGAGTGAAGCAGGCTTCCTGAAGCTTCCGCGGCAGTTGATAATACAAGGGTGTCCAATGTGGGAGGCTAGGAATGTGCGTAGGAGCGGGCCAGGACAGGCAGGATCTGCGATAGAGGGGCGCTGGAGAACCAGTAGGAGCGAAGCCATCGGATGAGTTTTATACTGCATTGTAGAGGCTGGAATAGCTTGGTTAGCAGGGCTGAGACGGCGTACCCTTTTTTCCTGGCAACGGCAGTGTGTTCGGCGAGCCTTTTTCACGACGTTGCAGGCCGGCTTGCTGCAAATCCGATAGTCGTTTTCCAGCGCACCTCAAACAGCCTGAGCAAGTTGTGAGCCAGGCAAAGGAACTTCGCTTGGATGGATTTCGCCGTATCGCTGGCTGCCCAAGCCTTGACCCGTCGAACTTGTTTTTGAGCTGATCGAAGACCTTCTCGATGTTCCATCGCGCTTTATACAGCCAGGCAATGATGTCGGCGGGCAGGTGGAATGCGGTGGTGACGAACTCGTACACCGTTGCGCCCACCGGATCGCGATATCGAATCAGGCGGACCTCGGTGCCTTGGGCCGCTCAAGCAGCGCTCGTCCGAGAGGATATCTGGTCGATCGGGCGGTCCGGATCAGGAGCTACTTGAGACACCGTGGTGAAAGCCGCGTTGTCCTTTGGTTCGAGATGAAGTAGATGCCGCGGTGGCTTTCCAGTTTTGCCAGAGCTCGAAGTCTATGCCAGCACGGTCCCACACCCAGATGACGCGCTGACGCTTCTTCGCACCCATTCGAGCTACGTCCGCGCTGAGCCGTTTGAGCACAGACATGTCGTGCCCTTTTGCCCTGAGTCAGATCTGGTGGATGCAGGGCGCGGGTGCGCAGGTTCAGAGCGTAAACATGGCTGACCGCCCAGCGCCGATCATCGATCTTCGCATCATGCGTGGCGGCACCGTGCCAATGACCATCGCCGGCGTACAGTTCGTGATTGGCGAGCTCTTCCGGCATCTCCGCCCGTGGCGCCATCGTTGCCGCAACCCGCCTCGGTCACGTCGGAGAGCATCTGCAGGCGCCGCATGCTCTTGAGTTGCTCGAAAAGCTGTCCGCTGCGGGCACGATTCAATGTGCACGCCAATCTGCTGAAGGAATCCTCGACCACTGCGTGGATCGCAAATCACTCCCTGGTCGCGCTGAGTTCAAGAACTCGGCGTCCGTGACCGCCCGGCAGTCCTGCTGATGCAGCGACGCAGCCAGGGCATTGCTCAAGGGCGCGAAAACGTCTTCCTCAATACAGGATCAGAAATGTGCTCCATATGGGGCCCCAACCTGACCCTCAATGCATCTTCAAGCATAAGTTTAAACAATTTTCCGGGCGTCTTCCTGCCTCTACAACGAGATTACCCACCGCCACTCAATCCCCGATACAGGCCACTCTGAAGCCCTTTCCAATCGCGCATTGTTGCTCCCAAGTTTCGCTATTCCGCAATCGTTCTTTAAAGTGGTTTGGACGCCCTTGCAATTTTCCGGGCGTCTTCCTGCCTCTACAACGAGATTACCCACCGCCACTCAATCCCCGATACAGGCCACTCTGAAGCCCTTTCCAATCGCGCATTGTTGCTCCCAAGTTTCGCTATTCCGCAATCGTTCTTTAAAGTGGTTTGGACGCCCTTGTCCCAATCCATGATGATCTGCTCGGGCAATGCGCCCCACATCGGTTTGACATTGCGCGCGATCCACTCAGCTCCGAGATGCGGTTCGATTGATTTGAAGAATCGACGCACCGTATCATCACTGACCACCGCATCCATCCCGAACAGTTCGGGAATCGTCGGATCTTCCCGCAGTCGCTCCACGTGCGAGAAACGCCTGCCATCCGTCAAAGCCGTCAGCATGAACGATTGGATCACATCGTATACCGGCGCTGCATTCGGACTGGTGCGTTCGATCGGACAGGTTGCCGCAAGGTTCTCGGCGATGCCTATATGTTTGGTATACGCCGCCCAAGGCACCAGCCCCCCGTACGGTGTCAACGCATCTTCGGTCACAGAAAGCCGCACTCGACCGCCAGCGGTCGGAAACGTAAACTCTCCTTCACTCGCAAGGTGAATGCTCTCCGTCTTGTTCAGTTCGTTCATAACTCAGAATCGCAGCATTTTCCGTGACAATCTTCCGGCCTCAACTGAGGAATTTAGGATTATCACAGTTTGCGCATGACACGGTTGCAGGAACTCAAGAAAGAGGCGCTGAGTCTTACGGATGCGGAGCGGGCAATTCTGGCATCGGATATCCTGCAGACGCTGCCTGCAGTGCTTTCCGACGAAGACGAGGGAGTCGCGGAAGCCATGCGCCGCGACGCCGAATTGGACGTCGATTCGACTGCCGCTATTGACTGGCCGAGGTTGAAGAAGGAGTTGGGCCGTTGATCGATGGCGCTGATTTTCCATCGCCTCGTTCAGATTGACTACAGCATAGCGTAAAACTGGTTCTTCACGGAATCGTGTGGGTAGCGCCTGAGGGAAGAAGGGGCGCGAGGTCGAGCTTGCCGCAGAAAAAGAGGATGCGGGCGCGGTAGTTTTCGAAGCGGCGAAAGCCGCGGGCATCGGCCTTGATGGCTTGGATCTTGGAGTTGAAGCCCTCGGTGAGGGCATTGGTGATCGGGTGCTGGAAGTACGTCAGAAGATTCACCAGATGGCTTTTGAGGGTGCGGGCCACGGCCATCACCTTCGGCAAACGGCTGCGCATGACGGTGCGGCACCACTGGGAGAAGAAGCGTTCGCCGCTGGCCGTCGTCCGGTTGGCTCCAGAACTCCACCATCTGCCCTTGTACAACCAGCCTGGAGGTCTTCAGGTTCATTTCCAGCAGCTCGGCGAAGCTGGCCTGATGCTTCTCCGGCACGGTGCCATGCAGCCAAAGATACCGAGTCTGCTTGAGGTCTCGTCGCCCTTTCGGCCAGCTTGGCCGCCTCCTGCCGGCGGGTCTGGTCGACCGCCCGTTGAGGTGCTTGGAGACATGGAAACGGTCATGGACGATCGCAGCCTGCGGAGCGGCGATCCGTGGTGGCAGCTGCAAAGTTCGCCCCTACGTCCATGGCGGCGGCCCCACTTTCAACCGCTGCGCTTCCGCAGGCACTTCCATTAGGGCAATCGCCTCGCTCGGTGTCCTGTCCAAGCACCACGTCCAGCACCCGCGACTGGCCGAGGTCGGTCATCAGCGAAACGTAACTTTGGCCTCGCAGAAAACTCTTCATCGAGGCTTGACTCGACGGAGTCCCTCCGTGCCCGTCGAGCCAGGCCCTGCCCACGGCCCGCTCGATCAGCCGTTGATCGCCTGTCCCAATGCAGCCGCAGCAAATCTGCGGCCTGCGTCAGCGACCGACAGGCCGCGATCACGGCCACCGCAAAGGCTTCCAAAGTGGAACGTGAGCGCGAGCCCGGCTCTGCCCACGGCACCGTCACCGTCTTCACCCGTGTGCCGGGCAGGCGCACCGCGGTACCCCCGCACCGCAGTTCCAGAAGGTATTGCATCACACCAGGTGCCGCCACGTTTGTCCGGTGCCGGACCATCCGAAGGGAGCGCCTGAATCGCACGGGCCAAGGGGGCTGCCCGCGCCTCCAGGGCATCGATGGCGACGAGCGCGGAGAGCGCCACAAACAATCCGTTCTGCGGCCAATCCGCATGACCGATCAGCAATCGCAGAGGGGAATCGATTTATTCTACCCGATTCGCGGACCAAGGGCGGCCCCCCTTCGCCATGATCAAATGGTCGGGCCGGCGAGATTCGAACTCGCGACCTCTTGCACCCCATGCAAGCGCGCTACCAGGCTACGCTACGGCCCGAACAAGAGAACGGTCAGAGAGCCCGATGCCTCCTCTCAACGCAAGCGCGTTTTTTCCGTTCCCAAATCCCGGAAACATGCCATCCGTGAAGCGCCAGATCGCCCAAGGCACCCCCGTCTCAAGAGCCGCGGAAGTTATTGCCTGCATTGAACAAACAAAGCTCGTGCGTGTCTAACGTGGCATCATGACAATCCTGACCCCAATCGACTTCTCCGGCGCCAGCGATGATGTCGTCAAGGCGGCATCCGAGCTGGCTGGCATCCTTGGCGCAAAAATCGTGCTGCTCCACGTCGTGCAGCCTCCGGTCGTCACCAGCGACTTCGGAGTCGGGCTCGAAAACGTGCAGGAACTCATGGTCATCAGCGAAAAGGCTGCCACCAAGAATCTCGATCGTCAGACGGCGCGACTTGCGAAAAAGGGACTTCAGGTGGAGGGCATTGTCACCACGGGCTCCCCCATCGCGTCGATCATCAAGGAAGCCGACCGAGTTGGCGCCAGGTACATAGTCATGGGCTCGCACGGCCACACCGCATTCTACGACCTGCTCGTCGGCAGCACCACCCAGGGCGTGCTCAAGCGGGCGAAGTGCCCGGTCGTGGTGCTTCCCACTCAGCGGAGTTCCCGGAAGAAGGCCAGGAAGAAGTAGCGCCACTTCCCCATCAGGGAGCGTGCGCACATCCCATAGTCTGCACCAAACCGCGAAATCTGCGGTTTCTTCCAGATTGCGCTGGATGAACGCGGTCCCTCTCGAACGGGTATTGGAATCGCTGGTTGTAGTCGGCATGAGTGCCAATCCATTCCCAGACAAATTCATGGCCAACGAATCGTCCAATGGCGCGGTAGTGATCTCCAACCCGAACCGACCAGTTGGGCTTGCCGATGGGCTTGAAATGGAGCGAAGGATGAAACGCATTGTCCTGCCAAAGCTGGTAGTTCTTGCGAGCGGTAGCCTGGGCTTTGCCAGGCAGTGCACGGTAAAGCCGCCAGAACTCCATCGTGCCGCGGCTCGCGATTTTCACTACGGTTCCGTCAGCCCGTCGAGCGGCTGCGCCTGTCCGGTGCGATATTCGTTGGCCGTGCTCTCATTCAAGGCGGTGAATTTGCCAGCCTTGGCGTCGGCCTTCATCTGGCGATCCCATGCATCATCGGTCCAGCCACAAAGCTCCGCGACAAGCGCGGCGCGTTCCTCCGTGGGAAGCCGCTCGATGGCCTGCTTGATTTCCTGCACGGTGCTCACGGGCAAAAGAATGCGTTTTCAGGGTGCGCTGGCAAATCCGATTTGATGGGCAGCGGCGTCGAGCACACTTGCCGCAACCAGGCAATTCCACCAGCCTGCGCCATGCTGCCTTTTGACGATGCCGTTCTCCAGTCGCGGCGGAGCCGTATTCAGAAAGATATTACACCCGCGCTGGGCGACTCCATCCTCCTGGTTTACGCGGGCAATCCCATCCCGCTTCCCGAAAACACAGACCAGACCTACCCGTTTCGCTCCCACGCGGAGTATTTTTTCCTCACCACCCTGGAGTGTCCCGGCGGCGTGGTGGCCTTCGATCCCAATCCCAAGAGCGTTCCGCAATGGCGGTCATTCGTGCCGGCGCTCACCGAGAACGAGCGCATATGGGAGGGGCGCACCCAGGCTCCCGGTGAACCGCTCGATGCACTGACAGTCTGGCTGAAACAACAGCCGCGTTCAGTCGTCCGGCTCGGCTCACCGCCTCCCACGATGGACATTTCCGACCGGGATGATCGGACGAAACGCGTCCGCGAACAATTCCGCCACGCACGCCGTCCGAAGGACGCGTTGGAGCTGGAGCTGCTGCGTCGCGCGGCCGCCTGCACCGCGGGGGGATTCGAAATCATGCGGACTCGATTGGGCCCCGCGTTTCGCCCCGCCTCCGAACGCTCCCTGCAGATCGAACTGGAGACCGGCTTCTTCGAAGCGGGCGCACGCCGGACTGGCTATGGTTCGATTGTCGGCAGCGGTCCGAATGCCGCGGTGCTGCATTTTGATCCAAGCGATCGCCGGGTGAACAAGGGGGAGTTTGTTCTCATCGATGCCGGGGCCGAAATCGATCGCTACGTTTGCGACGTCACGCGCACCTACGTCGCCGGCGGCAAACCGACGCCCTTTCAAAGGGATCTGCACGCCCTGGTTCTGTCGGTCGAGGAGGCCGCCATCAATCGCTGCCGAAGCGGTGCCGAGTGGAAGGAAATCCATTTCCAGGCAGCCATAGAGATCAGCGCCGGACTGGTCGATCTCGGCCTGTTCCGCGGCAGTCCCGAGTCGCTCGTTGAACGCAGCGCCCACACGCTCTTTTTCCCCCACGGCCTCGGCCATCTCGTCGGTCTCGGCGTGCGCGACGCGAGCGGCACGCTCCCGGGCAGACCGAAGGATGCACGCGCCGCTTTGCAGACGCTCCGGACGGACCTTCCGCTGATGCCCGGCTACGTGATCACCGTGGAGCCCGGCGTCTATTTCATCCCGACGCTGCTCAACGATCCGGTGCGACGCGAACGCTTTCGCGACTGCGTGGCCTGGGATCGCGTCGAGCCGCTGCTCTCGATCGGAGGCGTGCGCATCGAGGACAATGTCCTCATCACAAAGGGCGCCCCCGAGGTGCTGACCGCCGCAATCCCCAAGGTGCTCTGAATCGCCCAGCCGCACTGATTTCTCTCCGCGTGCTCTGAGGCTCCGCGTGAAACCATTCCGGCGGCGTTTCGCCGCCACTGCATTCACGACTTGCCAGCCCCGGCTATTTCGCTTCGCATGGTACTTCCGACAGCCCGGATGGCGGAATTGGCAGACGCAACGGACTCAAAATCCGTCGCCCTCTAAAGGCGTGTGGGTTCGATCCCCTCTCCGGGCACCAACTGTGGAAACAACCTCGGAATAGCACGCCTGCGAGTTGCAGGGTCGACATCGGTCCGCGATTAAGACATCGACGATCGCATGAAACCTGCGTTTCCCACCGATCTTCAGAACACGATTCAGTCCCGCGGTGTTGTCGCCGTGCTCGTCATCGACGAGATCAAACACGCCGTGCCCGTCGCGCGGGCATTGCTCCGCGGCGGCATCGCCTCAATGGAGCTCACCCTGCGCACGCCCGCCGCATTGGAATGCATTCGCGCGATCCGCCAGGAGGTCCCGGAGATGCTCGCTGGCGTCGGCACGGTTATTGAACCGCGCCAGGTTGACGAAGTCGTGCGCGCAGGCGGCGCATTCGCAGTCGCGCCCGGATGCAATCCCCGCGTCATCGCCGCCGCCGTCGCAGCCGGCCTGCCTTTCGCCCCAGGCATCGCGACCGCGACCGACATTGAGAGCGCGCTCGAGTCCGGCTGCCGGCTGCTGAAGTTTTTCCCCGCCGAAACTTCAGGCGGACTCCGTCACCTGGATTCGATTGCGGCTCCATACGCGCACCTCAAACTGCGCTACATCCCTCTTGGCGGACTGAACGCGAACAACATGCGCGTCTACCTTGAAAACCGCCACGTCGCCGCTCTCGGCGGATCCTGGCTCGCCTCGCGCGACCTCATCGCCGCCGAGCGTTGGGACGACATCGCCGCCAATGCCCGCGCCGCCGCCGACGCTGTGAAGAGTGTGCGCACCGTCGCCACCGCCGGAAGCAAATAGTCCCGGACCGCGTGCTTTGAACACGCCCTCCAGAAGCAAGAACCGCCAACCGGGATCAGCCGGCGAAGCGGACAGTGCAACGTGCGATCAAACGGCATTCATCCGGTCAGAACCGTCACACAACTCATGACCCTTCCTTTCCTCCGCCAGCTTCAAGTGCTCCACGCATTCCTCGCAGCCGCCGTGTCCCTCGCATCGGCGCACAGCCTCCTCGCCGGATCCAGCGATCGAAAAGTGGATCTTCGCTTCGGAATTCCCACGTGGCACCAGCCTCTCGGCATCCCAGCCGACTGGCACAAGCCCATGGCGAACGAGCGTGGCGCGTTGCTCTACGACTTCGGCCCTGGCCCCTACGTGCAGGGTGCAACCGTGGTCGAAGCAACTGCCGAGGGACCCGCGTTCTCACTGGATCGGCAGACTTTCGAGGAGAGTCCCCGGCTCCCGATTCTGCGCACACGCCTGACACAGGGAAGCGATGTACTTTCAGTCACTACCCTTGCCCTCCCTCCATCCCAGCCCTCGCCATCGAACGGACGCAGCAATGGCCATGAGCGACTCGACGGCATCGCGGGAGCAATCGACTGGGCAAATCCGCCCGAGGAGGTATCCCCGCAATTCCGCAACGTAGCCTGGGGAGTCAACCGACCCATTCGTTATCGCATCCGGGTGACCGAGGGCGATTCGAAGAAGGTCATGCTCGGTTTTTGCGAAAGCTACAAACGCATCCTCAATCAGCGCATCGCGGAAATGCGTGTTGAGGGTTCACCGTCACAGATTGTCGATCTGGCTCTCAATGCCCCCACCAACCAGCCTCAGGTTTTCCTCTTCAACGCTCACGACGCCAACAATGATGGCTGGATCGACATCGCAGTGGTGGCGCCACAGGGACACGACCCCAACACGACTCTTGCCACGATCGCAGTATACGCCGCCGGCACCTCGTTGAACCGCCAGGAACTGCTGGAGGGATCCTTGTCCGCCAGCGATCGGGCGGAACTCCGGATCGCATGCGGCACCGAAATGCGCTCGCAGGATCCGCGTGTCGACCTGATCCACGCAGCCTATTCCCCCGGTTCGCGGCCTGTCGTCGCTATTCGCACGAGACGCCTTCTTCAGTTCAATGAGAACGGTCTCGTGACAAACGGAGGGAGAATTTTCCTCGACACAACACCCCACGCCACCGGGTTCACCCGCAGCGCACAGGGGTGGAATCTGGAATTTCCACAAGGCACGCGGGAAGTGCTGGTCCGCGTGTTTTCAGGAAATGCCTCGCCGGATGATGTCCGCCCTGCACCCACGAGTCTGAAGGATGCGCTGCGCATCAGCCGCGAGAGATGGTCCAAACTGAACATCCCCCATGGTCGCATCACGGTCGCCGACCCCTCGATTCAGGCGATGGTCGACGCCTCAATTCGCACGGTTTATCAGGCCCAGGAAACAGTCAATGGCCAGACGCAGTTCAATTCGAGCTTCACCCTCTATCGCGGACTCTGGGCTGGGGACGCCGTCTATATTGCCACGCTTGCCGCGCAACTCGGCGACTCAACCTCGGCACGGCAGACGTTCGACGCCCTGCTCAGCCATCAGCGGCCCGATGGAATTATCGACGAACTTCACCCTCAGCAGATCTATCGCACGACCGCCGAGGTCATCTGGGCCATCGAGCACGACGCACAGATTTCCGGCAACTGGGACTACGCGCGCTCAAAGTGGCGTCAGATCATGCTGGGAATTCAAGGTATTCGCGCACTGCGCGATTCGACTCTGGCCCATCCCGATTCTCCTTTCGCCGGTCTCTTCCCACCGGGTTTCAGCGATGGCGGAATCCTCGACATCGGCGCCGAATACTCCTCGGTCTACTGCACCATCACCGGCCTGAAGGCGGCCGGACGAATGGCGCGGAAACTCGGCTTTGACAGCGACGCCGCATCCATTGAATCACTGGCAGAGGAGTTCCGCTCTTCCTTCGACCTCCACCGCCGGCGGGATCAGCGTCGCGACAGCCACGGCAACCTCTACCTGCCGGTGCGCGTGGGTTTCAAAGGCAACGATCCCATCCCGCAGCTCACGCAATGGGCATTCATGGATGCCAGCATCAACGGTGGCGGCTGGCTGCCGTCGAATCACGAATTGGTGACCGGAACTTTCGCCCTGCTGGAATCGGTGGAGCAACAGGGCCTGCCGGTCAGCATGGGCTGGATGCCCGGTGGCAACTGGGCGGGCATGGGTCTCTTCTATGGCATCGAAGCCCTGATCCTGGGAAGGGATGTCAAGGCCGCGGATGTCCTCTATGCCGCCGCCAATCATGCATCACCACTCGGCACCTGGGTCGAGGAACAATCCCTTGTCGGCAAGCCCCTCAAGCTCGCCGGCGACCAGCCTCATTGCTTCGCCGCCGCAGCGATGCCGCTGCTGGTCGGCTCCATGCTGGCCTACGAGCACAACGGGGCCATCCATCTTCTCGGAAGTGTTCCCGAGGAATGGCTTCGTGCGGAAGCAGTCAACAGCCTCAAGCAATGGAAAACCGCAGGTGGTTCCATTTCCCTCCGCTTGGCGGTGAATGAAGACGGATCGGTGATGTCTCTCCGTGTCGACCCCATCGAAAACGCCCGCCCCTCCGGATCCGTGATCCTGCACACCGCCAGCCTCACTCGCGCCGGTTTCAAGATCGCCGGTCTTGCCGCCGACGGGCTCATCTCAATTCCAGCAGGTCAGCCCTTTGAACTTTCCGCGAAGCGCTAGCCGGCACTTCGCGGCAAATGCACGCCGCCCTCGACGCCAGCGAGCCAAATGGTTCGGCATGGAGGAATGGGCTAGCGCTCGTTGATTCTGTCGTAACTCTTGAAGAAGGCCACAACCGCCTTCAGTGCGCCATCGGGATACCGGTGCCCGCCGGGATGCATCCAGGTCACCACCGGCGCGCCAACCTTTGAACGATGGATCTCCGCTTCCTTTCCTCCCTTTGGCCAGGGAGTGCCGTCCTGCGAACACTGGTTGGTTCGAAGATCGAATGCGATCATTCGCTCCTGCCACTCAAACTTGACCAGCTCATCGGTCCTCCCCGCGATGTGCAGGATCGGACGCGGCTCTGTCGGAAATCGCGCTCCTTTTCCCAGCAATCCCGACGATGGCGCAAAAGCCGCGAAATCGGAGGGTCGTTCCGCCCATAGCAGATACGTGAACGCCCCGCCATTGGAGTGCCCGGTTGCGAACACGCGATGCGAGTCGACCGGATATTCCTTCATTATCGTCGCCATCATGGCATCCACAAATTTCAAGTCCCGATCCCCCTGATCGCCCGCCGTCTTCTGCCAGCCCGCCCGCCTGCCCTCCGGATCGGTGATGGCCCCCGGCGTCGGCAGGCCCTGCGGATACACGACGATGGACTCCGGCCAGAGCTTGTTCACGCCCATGGAGAGCATCGCATGACGCATGGTGCCGCCATGCCCGTGAAAAACAAACACCAGCGGATGGCTGCCGTCCCCCTTCGAATCAGGAAGGGCGATCAGCGCCTCCCGCTCAGCACCATCGACAACCCACGTTCTCTCCACAGTCCTGGCATGGGTCGCGCCCACGGCGAGCAGGAGCGCGACGACAATGAATTGAAGCTGTTTCATGCCTGATACAACGCCAGTCACCCGGGTCCGGTTACCATGGATCAGAGAAATACGTCACCGGGCAATCCGGGCTTCAAGTCCACATTGCCGCGAAGCAATGACAGGTGGTTCCGATTTGCGGGAAGAGAAATCGCTTTTCTCGCCACGGTTCCTCGCACCTCATGCAGGCATGACATTGTCGGTTGCAGGACAACGGTGCCTGAGCGAACGGGAACCCGAACTGGGCCTTGGCCTGGTCGAGGAGATCGACCGCGCGCGCATCACCATTCTTTTTCCAGCGACCGGGGAGAAGCGCATCTACGCCCGTGGCACCGCGGTTCTCAAACGCGTGCAGTTCCGCATCGGCGACCGGCTCACCGATCGCGAAGGAAAATCCCTGACTGTCGATCGAATCGAGGAGGCCGGCGGCCTGATGACCTACTTCGAGTCCGGCCGATCGGTCCGTGAGGATTCGATTTCCGACAAAACCACCGTCGATCTGCCCCAGGAGCGGCTCATGGCCGGACAGGTCGACGAGGAGGACATATTCAGCCTGCGCTACCGAGCACTCCAATTCCAGGCCCGCCTTCGTCAATCCGAGGTGCGGGGGTTCCTGGGCGGTCGCGTCGAGCTCATCCCCCACCAGATGTACATCCTGCGCGAGGTCACGTCGCGCCAGTACCCGAGGGTGCTCCTTGCGGACGAGGTGGGACTGGGCAAGACGATCGAGGCCTGCCTCATCATCCAGCGGCTCCTCGCCGTTGGGAAGGCCCGGCGCGTGCTCATTCTTGTACCAGAAAGTCTGATACACCAGTGGTTCGTCGAGCTTCTGCGCCGCTTCAACCTCTGGTTCGGCCTCTACGACGAGGCGCGCTGCGCGGCCGATGAAGCCGCCGAGCCGGGAAAAAACCCGTTTCTCTCATCCCAGCTCGCACTCGCAAGCACAACCTTCGTCTCCGAAAGCGAATCGCGCCGGGCACAGCTGATCGCCGCAGGCTGGGACATGGTTGTCGTGGACGAGGCCCATCACCTGACGTGGACCCCCGAAGCCGCGAGCGCCGAGTACCGGCTGGTCGAGGAACTGGCATCGAAGTCGCCCGGCCTGCTTCTGCTGACCGCCACGCCGACGCAGTTGGGACCAACCGGCCATTTCGCGCGCCTGCGCCTGCTCGATCCTTCGCGCTACCCGGAATATGCCGCCTATCTCGAGGAGACAAAGCGTTTTCAAACCGTGGCCGGAGTCGCGGAGAAAATCGTTGAATCCCAGCCCCTCGAACCCGGCGACATCGCCTCCCTGAAGTCCATCTTCAGCCGCGACCCCCAGCGTCTCGATGAGCATCTCGCAGCCCTGAATCAGAAGCGCCGCGGAGCCCGGGAAAACCTGCTTCGCACCCTACTCGACCAGCACGGCACGGGTCGAGTGATGTTCCGAAACAGCCGCGCCAATATCGCCGGTTTTCCCCGCCGGCGTCTCTGCCCGGCGGTTCTCCCGGCTGCATCGCAGGCACAGCTCGAACGCGGCGCGCGCGAAATGGAGGCGGAGGAAACGGGGAGCGCGGGCCATGTCCGCTACGCCCTCAAGGACGACCCCAGGGTCGAGTGGCTGGTCAATTTCCTTCAGGAGATCCGTCCCTCCAAGACCCTCCTCATCTGCCGGTCCCAGCGCAAGGTGCTCGCTCTGGAGACCGCCATCAAGGAGCGCTCCAATGTCAGCGTCGGGCTCTTCCACGAGGGACTTCCGCTGGTGAATCGCGACCGCCAGGCCGCCTGGTTCGCCGAGCCCGATGGCGCCCAGTTGCTTATCTGCTCGGAGATCGGCAGCGAGGGACGCAACTTCCAGTTCTCGCACCATTTGGTCCTCTGGGATCTGCCTCTCAACCCGGGATTGATCGAGCAGCGGATCGGCCGCCTCGACCGCATCGGCCAGACGGAGGAGATTCGCATACATGTCCCCGTGCTCAGCGGCGGCGCAGACGAACTTGTGCTGGACTGGTATCATCGCGGCCTGAATGCCATTGAGCATCCGCTGCACGGCGGCAACGACGTGCAGGAGGCTTTTCGCGACCGTCTGCTCACGCTTGCCGTCGCACAAGGCGAGGGGCATGCCTCGGCCTCCCACGCCGCGCGTGAGGCCATGATAACCGAGACGATTGCTTTCCGCGAGGCGCTCGCCCTGAAGCTCAGGAACGGCCGCGACCGCCTGCTCGAACTCAACTCCTTCAACCCCGAGTCCGCCGCAAGGGTCATCACCCGCGTCCGGGAGGCCGAGGCGGACCCTGGCCTGCGCGCCTTTCTAGTCGAACTGCTCGACCACTTCGGCGTGCGCATCAAGGAGCATGAGGAGGGCGACATCTTCCTTGATCCCAGCCACGCCTACGTCGAGGGGTTCCCATCCCTACCGGCGGAAGGCCTGCTGGCCACATTCTCCCGCAAACGCGCCCTGGCGCGCGAGGACATCGGATTCCTGACCGCCGATCACCCGCTCGTGTTCGATTCGATCGACCTCCTTCTGGCGTCGAAGTCAGGCACCACCGCGTTCAGCAAGATCATCTCACCGAAGCCAAACCTGCTGCTCGAGGCCATTTTCGTCCTCGAACCCGTCGCCGAATCGCGCTGGCACGCCGACCAGTTTCTTGCCCCCTGCCCGGTCCGTGTCGTTGTCGACCTGCAGCGTCGCGATGTATCCGAGGCGTGGACACACGAGAAACTCGCAAAGGAAACGGAGGACGGCTCCATTGCGCGCTTTCTTGAGAAGGGAGGTTTTGAGCCCGCGTTGCTGAAGCGGCTGACAGATGCCGCGGAAAGACTCGCGCTGGCGCGCACGCGCAGGCTCAAGCAGGACGCCGCAGCCGCCGCTTCCGAGATGCTGACCGAGGAGCGGCAGCGGCTTCTCGATCTGAGGAAGGTCAACGACCATGTCCGCCCCGAGGAGATCGCAACGACAGAGGAGCGGCTGGCCGCGACACTCGCGGCCATCGAGGGCGCCCGCCTGCGCATCGACAGCCTGCGCCTCATCCTCGAGGGTCCTCAACTTGACGACTGAACCTGATTCTGCATTCGGCAGGCATCACGCCTGCGAAGCCTTTGAGGCATAGAACGGAACCAGTTGCTTCAGGTGTCCCTGAATGATCGAAGCGACCGTCTCCCCGGGCGTCACGCCCTTGTGCAACTCGAAAACCGCGACAAGCAGGGCAAGTTCGATGTCCACTTTCTTGGGGGAAACCGTCCTCATTTCGGCCAGCAATTCCAGCGCCTTCTTCTCGGCCTTCTTGTAGTCCCTGAAGTTTTCGTCACGCGCGTTTTGCATGAGCGCTACGCTCGACGCACCCGCCCCGCGGTCAAGAGCGCAGATTTGGCTGGTTCAGCCTGACAGGCCTGCCGTCCGCCGCACTCCGCCAACCCGGGTGCGGATCTGCAAGCCCGGGAAACCCGTGGCAGGGATGCACCGATCGACCTGCAATTCACCCTAGTCCCCGCGCAATCTCCACCCAAAGTCACCGCATTTCCACGTATCCGGGAATTTGGGCTTCAAATCACCCGTCAATCGTCGATAATCCGGCATCGGAAATGGAGAGCGCCCTCGGCAGTCTTTTCCAGCTCACTGTTCCGGCGCAGATGAGACGCGGCCTCACGCTCATCGCTCTTGTCGCCGGTTCTTTCACGATGGACCCATCCCTGCAGGCCACACCCGATCGGGCGGCACCCTTTGCCCTCACCCCTGCCGACATCGCGTTTCTCGACGAGCTTCAGCGTTCCGCCCTGCGATTCTTCATCGACCAGACCGATGCGGTGACGGGCCTTACGCGCGATCGTTGCCCCGCGGACGGCACCGCGGGAAACGACCCGTCGAGCATCGCCGCAGTCGGATTCGCCCTTTCAGCCTGGTGCATTGCCGACCAGCATGGCTGGCTTCCCCCGGGAGACGCTCTACGCCGTGCGAGGACAACGCTGCGATTCGCCGCGGACTCGCTCGAGCACGAGCACGGCTGGTTCTATCATTTTGTCGACATCCACACCGGCAAACGCGCCTGGGCGAGCGAAGCGTCAACCATCGACACCGCCATCCTGCTGAAAGGCGCCCTGCTCGCCCGTGAATATTTTCACGACGCTCAACTCACCGCCGATGTGAACCACATCTATTCTCGGATCGACTGGAAGTGGGCCATGAACGGCGGCACCACGCTGACCCACGGCTGGTGGCCGGAGACGGGTTTCATCCCCTATCGCTGGGACAGCTATTCCGAAATGCTCGGACTCTACCTTCTCGGCATCGGAGCCAGTGACTCGCCGCTGCCCCCTGATGTCTGGCACGCCTGGAACCGCGGGCCCGTCGTGCATGTGGGTCAGCGCACGTTCATCCAGTGCGCGCCCCTGTTCACCCACCAGTACGCGCACGGCTGGTTCAATTTCAGAAACCGCCGCGATCTGTATGCGGACTACTGGCAGAACTCCGTCAATGCCACGCTCGCGCAGCGCGACTGGTGTGCCGCGCAGAAGGAGCGGTTCCCCTACTGGTCGCACAACATCTGGGGGCTCACGGCATCCGACAGCGCGCGCGGTTACATCGCCTGGGGAACACCTGTGGACGGCAGCCACGATCCGAGCGACGGCACGATTGTCCCGTGCGCACCGGGCGGCTCGCTTCCGTTCGCTCCCCGCGAATGCCTTGATGCGCTCATGCACATGCGCGCGCTCGGCGGCAAGGCCGTGTGGAAACGCTACGGCTTCGTCGACGCCTTCAACCCCCAGACCGGCTGGACCTCCTCCGTCGTGATTGGCATCGATGTGGGCATCACCCTCGTCATGGCGGAAAACCTCCGCACCGGCCTCGTCTGGAACACGTTCATGCGCGCCCCCGAAGTGCAGCGCGGACTCCGCCTTGCCGGCTTCCACGAAACCTCCCGCACCCAAGGCTCCATGGCCTCAACCGGCACGCCATAGCGAGTTGAGTACCGAACGGGACAACAAAGTGCAACCCATGTCCGAATCTAACCACCTCGCTGACCTGCATGACCGGTTCAATCGCCGTATAGTTGGGAATATCGGTCGTCAATTCTGCAGCATGAGATGCAAAGGCCGCCTGAAAAGCGGGCATGGAATCAAAGGTCAAATGGCAGAGTGCGACAAATGCAGCCGGTGCATCGGGTGCGACGCCGGCGAGACCGTGCTCGATTGAATTGGACTTCAGCCCATTGCCCAATCGGCGCCGGACAAGCGGGATCTGTGTGGTCCTGTCGCCAGCCTCCTAAATCCGGTTTTCATCCCGATCCATCCGTGGTCAACACTTCGGGAATCTGTGGATTTTCAATCGTCTGGAACGCCGGTCAGGACCTGACCATACCGTTTGACGATGAGCGCTCAAAGCGGTTTGCTGACCGCCCCACCATGTCACCATTGGCATCCCTACCTCGACTGTTCGTCGCGTCACTCGTTTTCCTGACTGTCGCGAAGATTGCTTCATCCGCCGCGGAAAGGCCAAACATCATTTGGATCACGAACGAGGACATGAGTCCCAACCTTGGGTGCTACGGCGATCGCACTGCACACTCGCCAAATATCGACGCGTTTGCGAGGACCGCAGTGCGCTACACCCGGGCGTTTTCTGCGGCTCCCGTTTGCTCGCCGTCGCGAGCAACGCTCATCACCGGTGTTTGCGCCAACTCGCTCGGCAACCCCCACCTGCGCTGCGAGTTCTCGCTGCCCGGGGGATTCGAGAGCTATGCCTGGCAACTTCGCCAGGCCGGGTACTACACGACGAACAACGTGAAGACCGACTACAATCTCAGGGACGAGGCCGCCTATGTGCACAAATGGTGGAACGAATGCAGCGACCAGGCGCACTGGCGCAACCGCGCGCCCGGGCAGCCGTTCATGGCGGTCTTCAACATCATGGACACGCACCAGTCGCGCACAAGCGCCTGGCCGGAGAAGCAGTTTGAGCGTGAGATCGGCAGCCAGCTCGCTCCAGGGGAGCGGGCCAATCCCGCCACCGTCAATGTGCCGCTGTTCTATCCCGACACGCCCGCCTCAAGAAAGGCGATGGCGCGCTACTACGACTGCATCGCGGTCATGGATCACAAGGTCGGCGCGATCCTGCGGGAACTCGAGGCCGACGGACTCGCCGACGACACGATTGTGTTCTACTACTCCGATCACGGCATGGGAATGCCGCGCGGCAAACGGCTGCTGCACGACTCTGGCATGCATGTGCCGCTGCTCATCCATTTTCCAAAAAAGTGGGCGAAGTTCGCATCCGGAACTCCGGGTGGCACGGTCGATCGGCTGGTCTACTTTGTGGATTTCGCGCCGACACTGCTGAGTCTGGCCGGCGTGCCCATTCCCGGACACTTTCAGGGAACCGCATTTCTCGGACCCAAGGCGGGGCCCGCGCGACAGTATGTCTTTGGCGCGCGCGACAGAGTCGACGAAGCCTTCGACACCGCGCGTTCGGTGCGCGACGCGCGCTGGCTCTATATCCGGAACTTCCGCCCGCACCTTTCCTGGGCTCCTCCCGAGTCCTACTCCGACACAAGTCCCTTCCGCGTTGAACTGCTCGCCGAGGCCGCCGCCGGCCGCCTGGGCAAGGGTCCTACTGCATGGCTCGCCCCGACGCGGCCGCTGGAGGAACTCTACGACACCCAGGCCGATCCGTATCAGCTCAACAATCTCGCTGCCGATCCGAATCAGCGCGCGATCGTGTCCCGGATGCGCGGCGCGCTGCATGACTGGCTGATCGAGATTCGCGACGCGACGTTTGTCTCCGAAGAGGAGGTGATGGCTCATGCAGGAGGAGGTTCACCCTACACCTGGGTGCGCCAGGGCGATGACTACCCGCTCGAGCGCATACTGGAGGTCGCCGGGAAGGTCGGCGACCCAAAGGCGGTCGCCGCCCAGCGCAAATGGATTGGAGACAAGAACAGCGTCGTGCGCTACTGGGCGGCGGTCGGATTCTCCGCGAACAAGGACGGTGCACGGGCGGCTGAGAGCCAGCTGCTGCCGCTGCTCAAGGATCCCTCGGCCGCGGTGCGCATCGAGGCGGCGAGCGCACTGCTTGCGACCAAGGATGAGAAGGCCGCGGTCCAGACCCTCGTGCATGAAACCCTTGGCACCGATCTGAACGCGGCGCTGCATGCTGCGCGCACGCTGGAGCTTGCCGGCGAGCCGGCCCGTCCGTTCCTGTCACAGCTTCGCCCGCGTTATGAAGTGGCGAAGTCCCGGTGGCAGAAGGTCTATCTCGAGTACTACATTTCCATGGCGCTTGGATCGCTGATCACCCATCTCGACTCCACCCCGAACCATTAGCCGCCGCATCATGATGAGCATCCGTTTCGCCGCCTTTTTTCTCTTCTCCGCAGTTCTTGCATCAGCCGCGGGCTCCCGGCCCAACATCCTCTTCATCTTTTCCGATGACCACGGATCGCAGGCAATCAGCGCCTACGGCGAGAAGCGCCACCTGATAAACACACCGAACATCGATCGCATCGCCAGCGAAGGCATCCGCTTCGATCGCTGTCTCGTCACCAATTCACTCTGCGGGCCGAGCCGGGCCACCGTGCTGACGGGAAAATACAGCCACCTCAACGGATTTTACAACAACACCAACAGCCGGTTCGACGGCAGCCAGCCCACCTTCCCCAAGCTGCTTCGCGCGGCCGGTTATCAGACGGCGCTCTTTGGCAAATGGCATCTTGTTTCAGATCCCACGGGGTTTGACTTTTGGGAGATCCTTCCCGACCAGGGCCAGTACTACAATCCGCCGATGATCCGCAATGGGAAGAAAGTCACGCTGCCGGGCTACGTGACGGACATCATCGCCGACGAGTCGATCGCCTGGCTCAAGGGTCGGGACAAGACGAAGCCGTTTCTTCTCATGGTTCAGAACAAGGCGCCCCATGGCGAATGGGCGCCGGCGCTGCGCGATCTCGATTGGGACCACGGGCGCGTGTATCCGGAACCGGATACACGCTTTGACGCCTATGACAACGACCGCGGGCTTGCCTGGCGCGATCAGGACATGAACCTCGCAAAGACGTTCAGCGAACGCCTGGCCAAGCTGATCACCCCTCCCTACCTGAACGCGGAACAGCGCGCGGTCTGGGACGCCTATTTCGGTCCGCGCAGCGCAGCCTTCCGCAAGGCGAATCCCACCGGCCGGGATCTGGTGCGCTGGAGGTACCAGAGCTACATGCATGACTACCTGGGCACGGTGAAGGGGATCGATGACAATGTCGGGCGCCTGCTGGCCGCCTTGGAGAAGGAAGGCCTGGCCGACAACACAATCGTCGTTTATGCGAGCGACCAGGGTTTTTTCCTCGGCGAACACGGCTGGTACGACAAACGCTGGGTGCTGGAGGAATCCGTGCGCACGCCGCTTGTGCTCCGCTGGCCCGGCACGGTCAAGCCCGGCAGCACCAATGGGGATATGGTCTCCTTGCTGGATGTCGCCCAGACATTCCTCGAAGCGGCCGGGGTGCCGGCGCCATCGGACATGCAGGGCCGCAGCTTTGTGCCGCTGTTGCGAGGCGAACACCCCGCAGACTGGCGCAAATCGTTCTACTATCATTTCTACGAGTTCCCGAAACCGAACCGAGTGCGACCGCATGAAGCCATCATCACTCAGCGTTACAAACTCGCCCACTACCATGGCGACGTCGACGACTGGGAACTCTACGATCTCCAGCGCAACCCTGAGGAAACCAGGAACTATTTTCATGATCCCGAGTACCGGCAGGTGATCCAAGACCTGCGGACCGAACTCGATCGCCTGCGGCTTGTTTACCACGTGCCGAAAACCGCCCCACGATCCGCGTACGGCAACGAGGCTTTCCCGGGAGAGAAGCGCAGGTAGACCGACGATCCGGGCACGACGGAGCGTGCCTCTCCAGATCGATGAGATGATTGGTCGCCGACCGCTGGTCTCTGAAACCTGATCCATATCCGGCTCCATCGATGCGCAAACTCGAAGGCATTTCATCTCGCCTGCTCCTCGGGGCTGAGGCAGAAACACGTACTGATCCTCCCTGTGCCACCGCAAGATCCAGAAGAGGCTGAATGGTTTGCCGCTGAACTCCGGCCGCACGAGCCAATGCTGCGCGCCTGGCTCCGATCGCATTTCCGCGCGGCTGATCAGATCGATGATGTGATCCAGGAGGCCTATCTGCGTGTTCTCCGGGCACGCGCGCAGGGGGAGGTGCGCGCGCCCAAGGCCTTTCTTTTCGTCACGGCGCGCAACCTCATGCTCATGCACCTTCGGCACTGCGAGGTCACCCGAATAGATCCTTTAACGGAACGGGACTTCGAGGGCATCTTGGATGACAGGGCCGACGTCGCCGCCGAGGTGGCTCGCTCCCAGGAACTCGAAATGCTCACCCAAGCCATCCAATCACTCCCGACGCGCTGCCGCCAGATCCTCACGCTGCGGAAGATTTATGGGCTTTCGCAGAAGGAGGTCGCTGCGGAGCTCGGCATTTCCGAGCATACCGTCGAAGCGCAGGGCACGATCGCGCTGCGCAAACTCGGCGAGTTTTTCGCCGGCCGCGGCATCGCCCCCCCACCCCGATGAACGACGCGCGAAAACACTCATCCACGAATGCGATCGAGGATCAGGCCGCCGCCTGGGTGCTCCGGGAGGATCGCGGTCTCTCCGCGGTGGAGCAGGACGAACTTCTGCACTGGCTCTCGCTCGATTCGCGCCACGGCGAGTCGCTTTCAAGGCAGCGCCAGAACTGGCGTCGCCTGGATCTGCTCGGCCAGTGGAAGCCCGAGCACAGTCTTCGGCCCAATCGTGACCTGCTGGCACCGCATGAATCCATGCGAATCACGCCTACACGATTCCCTGGGAGAAACGCGATTTTCGCGCTGGCTGCCTCAGTGACAATTGTGTTCGCCGGGTTTGCGCTTTGGCTGCGTTTGAAGCCAGACGGAGCCGCTGGCAATCCTTCAACAATCGCGGCCATTGAGACGCGCTCACTGCCGGACGGCTCCCATGTTGAACTCAATCGAGGCGCGGTGCTCACCGCAATGTACACGGCAACTGAGCGAAACGTGCGGCTCGAGCACGGCGAGGCGCATTTCAGCGTCAAAAAGGATGCAGCGCGGCCCTTCATTGTTTCCGCAGGCGGCGTGAACGTGCGTGCAATCGGGACGGCCTTCAATGTCCGCCTCGGGGGGCGGGCGGTGGAAGTCCTGGTGACCGAAGGCCGCGTGCGCGTCGATCAACGCGAAGGCCCATCCGGCGAAAGGATGGTTGTCGTCCCGGAGCTTGAGCGGGGTGAGCGCACAGTCGTCCCGCTTGAGCCTGCGGCGGCACCGCAGGTCGCCGTCGTGACGCCTGAGGAAATGGACCAGTTTCTTGCCTGGCAACCCCGCATGCTGGAATTCACATCGGCACCACTCCGCAGCGTGGTTGCTGAATTCAACCGCCGCAACACGCCTATTCACCTGCTGGTCATGGATTCCGATCTGGCCGAGATCGAGGTGAGCGCCTCACTGCGCTCGGACAATGTGGAGGGCTTTCTCCGGCTGCTCGAAGCGGGCTTCGGCGTGCGGGTGCAGCGGCAGGGAGAGATAATTCGCCTGAACCGACCCTGACGCCGCCGAATGGACAAACCAAGCACCGGGTCAACTTTCAGGAAATCGGTCAGGAAGCGTTAGCGGAAATCCGGGCAGACGGCATCTCGGGTGTTAGACCCAGCCATGAGATCCCTTCCCCTTGCCTTGCTCCATCGCGCAAGATCATTGCGCGCCGCCTTCCTCATTGCCTCGCTGACAATCTACGCAGACGCGTTTGCCGCATCCCAGGGAAAGATCACTTTTGATCTGCCGGCAGGCGAGGCAAGCCAGACACTCAAACAGTTCGCGCAGCAGGCCCAGCGGGAGATTCTGTTTCCCGTCCAGCCCGTGGGCGGTGTGCAGACCAACGACGTCCACGGGGAGTTCAGCGTAGGCGAGGCGCTCGACCGGCTGCTCAGTGGCACGGAGCTGACGGCGCTAGTGGACACCAAGACGGGTGCGATTGTCATCAAGCGCGTGTCGAGCCCAAACGCCCCAAGCCGCCCCGCTGAGCGCGAGGCGGCGCAAGGTGCGGAGACTCGTCCATCACGGGGTGCCGCCGGCACGAACGAGTTGCGCGTCGTAAAACTCGAAAAACTCGAGGTCACAGGCACACGACTGCATGGACTCCTTGCCGGAGCGACGGCGCAGCCCGTGCTGTCCCTGAACAGCCGCGACATTGACCGGACCGGCGCGCAGTCACTCGGAGACCTCTTCCGCTATATTCCCCAAGTGTCCAGTTTCACGCTCGGTCAGTCGGTGACCCGCCCCAGCGGCTTTGCTCAAGCGGTTGGCGGCCCTCCGATTCCGAACTACAACGCCTTGAACAATGGTGCATCCGGTCGCGTAACCGCCACATTGCGAGGTACTGCCGGTGACGGCACACTGCTGCTTGTCGACGGCGTACGTGTGCCAAAGAACAACCAGGCCAGCGGCGGGGATGGATACGACCTGAATGGCATTCCCCTGGCAGCCATCGACCGCGTCGAGGTTCTCCTCGATGGCGCCAGTTCCATCTATGGTGCGGACGCCATCGGCGGGGTCATCAACATCATCCTGAAGAAGAACTATCGGGGAAGCGAGCTGCGCCTGGGTTATGAGAACACCTTCGACCGCGACGCCGGTGTGCGCACGGCAAGCATCACCCACGGTTTCGGCAGCGGCAGGCTGCGCGGCCTCGCAACCCTCTCCTACGAGGACTCCAACAGCATGGCGTTGCGCGATCGTGCCCTCACAGCGAGTTCTGACCGAAGGCCTTTCGGAGGGCAGGATCTGCGCGGAACCATTGTTGGTGGAGCCGGACGGGTGTCGCGCACCGGGACCGTTCCACTGCCGGGCTTGACCGCCACATCTGCCGCTGTGCCCTCCGGAACTTCCGGCACAGGTTTGACGGTGGCAAACTATGCCAGCTCCGGCCCCATACCCGAGCCCGGTGATCTGGCGCAGTTTCAAGACTACAGCTCCGAGTACACCCGCAAGAGCGCCGTGATCAAACTGAGTTATGACTTCGCGAAATACCTGGAAGCCTACACCCATGTGCGCGCGGGACAGAACCGCAATGAACTCGCCCCCCAGCCCATTCAGGCGAGCCTTACCATTCCCGCTGGCTACCCCGGAAATCCGTTTGGCATACCGATCCTACTTTCGAAGTACCTCTACGACATCGCGCCCGTGCGGACATCAATCAATGATTCGTTCCTGGCGACACTGGGCGTGCGAGGTCAGCTTCCGCGGGACTGGCACTATGATGCCTCCATCAGCTTTGTCCGTGGGCACACCAGAGCTGATGCATCCGCCGGACCGTCAATCACAGCCGCGTTGTTCAATGCGGCTGTTGCCGCGGGACAGACTCCGAATCTCTTCTACGACAGCACGCGCATTCCGAATCCGAACGCCCCCGGAGTGATCGAATCCCTCACGACCCCGGCGCGCGACGAGGAGGTCACGGAGGATTGGATTTACTCGGCCCAGCTCGATGGCCCGGTCTTCACATTGCCCGCCGGCAAGATCGTCGTCGCCGGAGGTGTTGAATTTCGTGAGGAATACACGGACTTCCCCCTGCGCTCCGCCACCGACAATGTTTCGGCGCGAGCTTCAAACCAGGAGGTGAGGGCCTTCTTCAGTGAGGTAAACGTGCCTGTTTTTGCTCCAGCACAGAAGCTGCCTCTCCTCGACCAACTGAACCTCTCGGGATCGTTCCGGCGCGAAGCGTACACTTCCGGCGGAAGCTCCTCGAATCCCCGGGGGGGCGTGGCCTTTCGTCCCATTAAATGGCTCCTGCTGCGAGGCAGCTACGGCACGGGCTTCAAGGTGCCAACCCTGCTGCAGACCAACCAGCCGGTTCTCTCCAGTACATTTCGCTTTTCAGGCAGCGTTGATCCCCTCCGTGGCAACGAGCCTCAAACCTCCTTCATAACCCGCACCACGGGAGGCAATCCCAACCTTCGTCCGGAGAAGTCCGAAAACACCAGCTTCGGTTTCGTCCTGGAGGCGCCGATGGTCAAGGGGTTGTCCTTCTCCGTTGACTGGTTCGACAACAAGTTCATCGACCGCATCACGCTACCCGCATTTGAACAAATGCTCCAGCACTTCCCGGAGCGCGTGACCCGCGGCCCCAACCGACCCGGAGACCAGGCAGGCTGGCCCGGCCCGGTGACGGCCATAGACTACCGCAATGTAAACCTCGCTTACAGCGAGGTGAGCGGCTGTGACGTGAGTGCGAAGTACGACCGCACAACTCCGCTGGGAGAGGTGCTCGTCAATCTCACCGTCACAAAATATGCGAAGAATGTTTTCGTCGCGGCGCCCAACGCTCCTCCTTCCTCCAATGTGAACACGGACAGCCTGCCAGTTCAGGTGAGCGGCGCAGCGTTCCTGAACCGTGGCGCCTGGGGAACCGGCGCACTCGCCACCTATCGCGCTGCCAGTCGCTTCCTGCCCACCGTCACCGCCACGCCCTCCGCGATTCGCTGGGACTGGCAGTTCAGCTACGACTTCGACAAATCGGCCTGGCTGAAGACGCACGGGGCCGGATGGCTCGGGAGAGCTCTCAAAGGCGTCAAGGCCAGCCTGACTGTCTTCAACGTATTCAACACGGAGCCGCCGCTCGACTACCTCTATCTGCCGGACAACACCACGCTCGACGCGCGCCTGCGTCGCTACGGCCTCTCACTGCGCAAACAATTCTGAATACAACGCCATGAAATCCCTTGCCTGCTGTCTGCTCTGTCTGACCTTCGCATGCGTCAGTGCGGCCGTTGCCGCTGATGCCGCCGGAGAGCTTACTGCTCTCAAGGCACTGGTGTCCGAAAAACCCCCTGCCGGTTTTTCCAGCAATTCGGCCCGGTTCCGCTGGAATCTCGAACGTGGCAACGCCATCGCAGCCGCCGCCGAAAACTTCATGACCAATCATCCCACCGACCCCCGTCGCTGGGAGGCTGCGGTCATCCTGCTCTCGCGGACCCGTGCATTCGTCAAGGCCATTGACGAGGCCAAGCTCGACCAGACCAGGCCTGGAACCGTGGTCATGGGTTCCATCACCTACGACCATGAAGCCCAGGCGGACTGGCGCCGGCGTATGGAGGAGCTGGACACCCAGTGTGCTGCAGCCACTGACATGACAGCAGAAGTCCGCAAGGAATACGAACTGGGCGCAGTCATACGGCACATGACCTCAGCCGGAATGATCGGCGCGGGCGCCAGAGTGAGCCCCGGAAAGCCTGCGACCAAGGTGGACCCGGCCGAATCTGCCGCGCTTCTCGCAAAGCTGCACGCTGAACTCGACCATGTCATTGCCGCCTATCCGGATGACCCGCTCACGACCTCGGCTTTCGACCGCTTCGTCAACCTGTACCGACGCTCGGGCGCCTCGATCGAAAGGGTCAACGCGCTGCTGGAATCCTATGTCGACGCACCCAGCGAGGGCATCCGCAACATCGTCGAAGCAGGCCTGACTTTGCAGAAGGCTCAGATGCAGCCGCTCGACTGGAAATTCACCGCAGCCGACGGCCGCCAAGTCGATCTAACCCAGCTCCGCGGCAAGGTTGTACTGATCGATTTCTGGGCCACCTGGTGCAAACCCTGCATTGCCGAAATCCCGAACATCGTCGCCACCTATCAGAAGTTTCATGAGCGCGGATTTGAGGTTGTTGGAATTTCCCTCGAGCAGGCCGGAGTGACGCCTGAGACTGGCGCTGATGCGGCCCAGATGAAGCTGGCGGCGGCGCGCCGCAAGCTTCTGGATTTCACGGCGAAGCACGGCATGCCGTGGCCCCAGTATTTTGACGGCAGTGGATGGAAAAATCCATACACTGCAAAATACGGCATTCGTGGAATCCCCCGAATGTTCCTGCTCGATCGTGAAGGCAAGGTTGTGACCATGGACGCCCGGGGACCGAAGCTCGAAACCGAGCTCAAGCGACTGTTGAACCGCTGACCGCCGTGCACGCTCTACGCATTCTGGCCGCGGCAGCCATGCTCCTTTCCGCCAACCTCCGCGCTGAGACGGAGGCCGATCGCGACTTTGCAGCCTACAACGCCAGCAAACGCATCATGACTCCACCGGAGTACAAGGACATGACTGCGGGTGAGCGCGCCCTGTGGCGCGACAGGGAGATGGTTCGACTCGCAAAAGCGGGCCTCGCTCTTTTCGAAAAGCACCCCGACGACCCTCGGCGATGGGACTTGGTTGTATACCTTGGCTACCTCAAGCCGGGGTTCATCAAGTCGGTCGGGCCGGACTACGACACCATGAAGTCCAAGGCGTTTGTCTACGACGATGCGGCGAAGGCGGCGTGGGCAGCGAAGGAAACGGAACTTTGGAATGCGATGCGGGCAGCCTCGGATCGCACCCCGCTGGCGGACGAGGAACTCGCTTGGGGATCCTTCGCAACGGATTTCCGAGCCCAGGCGGCACGTGCAAAAAGGGGAGAAGCGGTGGATTGGGTGCCTTTTCGGAGGAGACTGGCCGCGCATGTCGAAAAATTTGTGAGCATGAATGAAACACTCACACGACGCGCTCGCGATTTTCTGAGTGCGCTGGCTGCCTTCGCTCCAGATGCCGCGGCGATTGAGTGGCGCAATCTGGCTGACCACTCGCCCAATGCCGCACTGCGCGCACTCGCCGCTGAGGAATCAAGCAGGATGGCCGCACTTGTCAGGCCGATTGAAATCAAGTTCACCGCGATTGACGGCCAGGTGGTGGATTTGAACGCGCTGCGCGGCAAGGTCGTCCTGGTCGACTTCTGGGCCACTTGGTGTGGGCCGTGCAAGGCAGAGATCCCCAACATCAAGGGAGTCTATGCCGAATACCACGACAAGGGCTTCGAGATCATCGGCATCTCCCTGGAAAACGCATCGCTCAAACCCGAGGACACTGCTGAGCAAGCTGCGGCCAAACACGAGAAGGCCAGAAAGATCCTCGCTGATTTCACCGCGAAAGAGGGCATGTCCTGGCCACAATACTATGACGGCATGTACTGGAAAAATGCCATCTCCACACGTTTCAACATCACCGGCATTCCCGCCATGTTCCTCATCAATCAAGAGGGAAGGGTCGTGTCCACAAATGCGCGTGGTCCGTCCCTCGAGGCTCAGGTGAAGCAATTGCTCAAGCTCTAGCACACACCAATCGGCTGATTGGCTGCCTGCATTTCATCCCTCCACCCCCCGGACGGCTCGGAGTGAATTCCCCCCGGCGCTGTCTTCAACCGCGTCATCAGCAGCTCCTTCCCGCTTGTTGGTTGCAGAAAATAATTTCATACGATCGGCATTGTCATATTGTCAGATGACGTCGGTGGGTTACCGTGGACCGTGAATGGCGTCTATATCTGAGATGACATCGTCCTGCTTTGCGTTGCTCGGAGATATTGGTGGGGCTGAATTGCTCCTGATCTTCGTCTTGGTGCTGGTGCTGTTTGGCGGAAAACGGCTCCCCGAGTTTGCCCGCGGCCTTGGGAAATCGATCAGGGAATTCAAGAAGGCAACAAGCAGTGTTGAGGAGGAATTGCGGCGGGTGATGGAGGAACCGCCACCTCCTCCGCGCAAGAAGGATCCGGCGTCGCTTCCCGCCTCATCCACACCCGCACTGCCGTCTCACGCCAGTGCGTCGGCTGGGGTGATCACCGATGAACACGCCTATGATGACGATCCCTACTCCGCCGATCTGCATCATCCGGGTCCCGACGCCCCGAGCGTATCAGTGAATGACGACGCGAGCACCGTGCCACTCACGCCAGCAGAACCGGTTGCACCATCCCACTCCGAAACGGCATCCACCGATCCAGCAAAGCCCAAGGATGCCGCCAGCGCCTCGCCTGGCTCCGAGGCCACCGGGGGCGACTCAAAGGTAGCCTGACGCGGGAGACCGCCTGATAGCGCCGCTGAGGCACCCAAGAATCTGCGTGGCGGTGACCGCTGTGGCTCCGTGAGCGCGAGCGAGCACATCCGCAGCACATCCCTGCCAGACGACACCCGTGGCGGCCGCCTCCAGGGGACTCTCAGGATTCTGCGCCAGCAGCGAACCAATGATGCCGGACAACAGGTCGCCGCTGCCTCCGCGGGCTAGAACCGGACCGCCAAACGGCGAGCAATACTGAATCTCCCCCGAGGCAACCCGCGTGATGGGTCCCTTCAGCACCACCACAGACTGATGACGCCGGACATAACTTTCCAGATCCAGGCCTTCTCCAATCCTGGCAAATTCTCCCGCATGTGGCGTCAGGATCTTCGCGCAGTCACCCGCCGTCACGATATTCGGCTGGAGCGCATCCGCATCGATGAGCACGGGAAACCGGAATGTCCGCATCTCGGAGGCTATGCAGGCCAGTGTCTCGACCTCCCTGCCCAGGCCCGGTCCCACGACCAGGGCCGTCAATCGCTCAAGCCTCCTGCGCAGCACATGCGCACCCTCCATGGCCAGCCCACCCTCCGGCGTCTCCGGCCAGCCAACCCACATCGCCTCAGGCACAGCGGCCGCAAAGCTCGCCACCAGCGAATCCGGCACGAATGCGGTCAGAAGCCCGCAGCCGCCCTGCAGCGCAGCGCGCACCGTCATCAGCACCGCCCCCGGATACTGGAGCGAACCTCCCACCACGCCGAGATGACCGTAGCTTCGCTTGTCGGTCCTTGAGTCGCGCAATCGCGTCAGCGGCGCAAGGGTTTCCTCCATCAGGACACGCGTGGCGGTTCCGCTGCCGGAGGGAACGTCCCACCCCAGATCCAGATGACGGATCCGACCGGCATTCGGGATTGTCAAGAGGGGGGTCTTCGTGATGCCGGTGGCGTAGGAGAAGTCCGCCCGAAACGCTTTAGTTTCGCCCAGGCCCGACGGCAGGTCCACCGCAGCCCGAAGCCGGACATCGAGGGCATTGATCCGCTCCAGCCAGAGCGCCACACCCTCGGAAAGCGGGGGCCTGAATTGAAATCCAAAGACACCGTCAACCACCAGGTCGTAGCCCGGCGCCAGCCGTTCCGTCGAATGCACGATGGCACTACGATTGAATCCATTTCTCTGAAATGAGATCCATGCCCGCCGGGTCAGCGGACGAAGCGAGCGCTCGCCAAAGAGAAACACAACATCGGCATGCGCCCCTGGATTCTGAGCCAGCAGGAGATCCGCGGCAATCAAGGCATCCCCGCCATTGTGTCCCTTTCCCACCAGGATCAGAAACCGCGGCCTGCCGCCCCAACCGCCAATCTCTCCGGAGTCAGCGGCAATCGCATTCGCAAGAGACCGGCCGGCCTGCTGCATGGCCCGCCACTCGAGCGTTTCGTCGCCGCGGAAAAAGTTCGCCTCGAATTCCCCCGCCTCCTGGCAGGATAGAACCGGGCGCGACACGATTCTCAGTCTGCGTTCCATCAGCGTCGTGTGGCTGCCGCTGCCGGCGCGGTGAATTGCAGGGGGCACTGGATGCCAAGCCCCCGGTCAACCACCGGGCGTGTCAGGCGTGTCAAGCTGCGGAAATAGACATGGTCACCATGGCGGACCACCTCGAAAAACTCGGAAAAACCGCCCTGATCCACGTTCCACATGGCCACCTGCGTGGTGTCGCCCTCCCAGATTGCGTTGCCGCCCCAGGCGTCCCAAACGGCCTCGATTGTCGCAAGCGATGCCTCCGGCTTCCGCGCAAGCGCCTGCACCACGGCAGGCGGTGGCGGCAGTCCGGCGACTGGAACGGGCGGCGCACCCGGACGGATGTAGTCGCGCCGTAGCAGAAAAACAAATACAGCACCAATCACGAAACCAAGGAGCACCCAGGACGGCACCTTCGACGGTGGCGCCGGTGGAGGTGCATTGTCGGGAATCACCGCGCTCATGGCTGAATGGCTATCCGCGCACAATCGCGGCCACAGCCAGCGCAGCAGTGTCCGTGTGCGACAACGAAACGAGCACCTGCGTGCCGCCGAAGCGTCGCAGCAGGTCCACGCCTCCTTCGTCGAGGCGGATGCGGGGATCGAGCCTCGTTCCGTGATAGACTGAGATGGATTTCCATCCCAGCTCGGCGCCAATGCCGGTTGAGAAGGCCTTGGAAACCGCCTCCTTTGCCGCAAAGCGGGCCGCGAGGTGCTTGTGGGGGTGCGCCATCTGCAGGCAGTACGCGCGCTCCTCGTCGGTGAACACCCTCGATAGAAAACGCTCTCCGTGCCGCTCGTGCGCGCTGCGGATCCGCGCCACATCCACGATGTCGGTTCCCAGACCCAGAAGAACGCCGCCGGAAGGAAGGTCGAATGTCATGATGACAGAGGCCTCAGAGCGTCCCACATGAGGCGGCGGATCTGCAATCGCCGTTCATGCTCATCGCGCATGCATGCGCCGTTTCATTTCACGCACCGCCTCGTCCACTCCGGTGAAAAGCGCCCGGCTGACAATGCTGTGTCCGATGTTGAATTCATGCACGTGGGGCAGCGTCCTGAATTCGGCCACATTGACATAGTTGATGCCGTGTCCGGCGTTGACCACGAGGCCCAGCTGATGGGCATAGGCCGCCGCTTTGCGAAGGCGTTCGAATTCAGCAAGGCGCCGCTGTTTGGGCCCGGCATAGGCCTCCGCGCACGCGCCGGTGTGAAGTTCGACCCACGGGGCGCGCAGCTCAGCCGCCACATCCAGCTGCTGTTCGTCTGGATCAATGAACAGGCTCGTTTCAATGCCGGCAGCAGACAGGGCTCGAATGGTTGAACCCACTCGATCCCGATTCGCGATGACATCCAGCCCGCCCTCGGTCGTCACTTCCTCGCGGTTTTCCGGAACCAGACACACGGAGTCGGGCCGCAGACCAAGTGCAAGATCCAGCATGGCTGGTGTGGACGCCATTTCCAGGTTCAACCGCGTCGCGAGCGCTTCTCTCATGCGTCGCACATCGGCCTCCTGCATGTGCCTTCGATCCTCACGAAGGTGCACGGTGATGCCGTCCGCTCCCGCTCTTTCACAGGCAATGGCAAATGCAACGGGATCCGGTTCGACGGCCCCGCCGGCGGACGCGCCCGCATTTCGGTAGCGCGCCTGCCGGACTGTCGCACAATGGTCAACGTTGACGCCCAGGAGTATCATGCTGTGAGCTTGCGCTAATTCCTTTGGCAAACAAAGGCTGAAGTAGGCGGGAGTTCACCTTCCTGAACACCAGCCGTCCAGCCTCAATCCCACCATGCCCACCTCACCGCCCAAGCGCGAAAATCTGCTGCTGAACATCTTGTTCAATGTCGCGCTTCCCTCGATTCTCCTCACGTACCTGAGCAAGCCCGCTGTGATCGGGCCCGTCTCGGGATTGATTGTCGCCCTGTCCTTTCCGCTTGGGTATGGGATCTGGGATTTCATCCAGCGGCGGCAGACGAACTTTGTCTCGGTCATCGGTTTTGTGAGTGTCCTCCTGACGGGAGTGTTCGCATTGATCCAGGTCAATCGCTTCTGGTTCGCGGTCAAGGAGGCCGCCATTCCCACCGTCATCGGCGTGGCCATCCTTGCCTCACTGGGCTCCAGGCGCCCCCTTGTGCGGCAGCTTCTTTACAATGACCAGGTGATCGACGTGCCGCGCATCGATGCCGCGCTCCAGACGCGGGGAAACACCAAAGCGTTGGACCGGCACCTGCGCGAGGCCAGCCTTCTGCTCGCATCCAGCTTCGCCATCAGCGCCGTGCTCAATTTTGCGCTGGCCCGTTTTCTCATTCGCAGCGACACCGGAACCCCGGACTTCAATGCCGAGCTCGGAAAGATGAATGCATTGAGCTGGCCGGTGATCGTGGTGCCCTGCCTTGTCATCATGCTCGTCGCCCTCTGGCGCCTGATGAAGGCCATCTCGAACCTGACGGGCCTGTCGACCGAGGAGATTCTTCGCTCGCAGCCAAATGCTGCGGCCAAGGGATGACTCCGTGCTACTTGCGAAGATTTGAGGGGATGTAGTTCCGCTGTGACGGACCGGTGTATATCTGACGCGGCCGGTAGATCTTCAGCTTGGGATTCCGCGCGACCTCCTGCCATTGGGCGATCCAGCCCGGCATGCGCCCCATGGCAAACATGACCGTGAACATCTCCTCGGGAATACCGAGCGCACGCATGATGAGTCCCGAATAGAAGTCGACGTTCGGGTAGAGCTTTCGCGCGATGAAATAATCGTCGCTCAGCGCAACCTCCTCGAGCTTCATCGCAATGTTCAGCAGGGGATCGTCCTTGATGCCCAGCGATGCGAGCGCCTTGTAGAAGCTCGTCTTGATGATCTTGGCGCGTGGATCGTAGTTCTTGTAGACGCGGTGACCGAAGCCCATCAGTCGCTCGCCCTTGCCGGATTTCGCGGCGGCGATGAATTTCGTGCCGTCATCACCATCGGCATGAATGGCCTTGAGCATCTCAATCACGGCCATGTTCGCTCCACCGTGCAAAGGGCCCCAGAGGGCGTTCACTCCAGCGGAAATCGAGGCGAAAAGATTGGAGCCCGCGGAGGCAACCATGCGCACCGTCGATGTTGAGCAGTTCTGCTCATGGTCCGCATGCAGGAGCAGGAAGAGATTGAGCGCTGAGGACACCTCGGGGGTTGCGACGTACTCGTGGGAAGGCTCCGAGAACATCAGATGGAGAAAGTTGTCGCAGTAGCTCAACGAGCGTTTCGGATGATTCAGCGGAAGACCGCGGCTGATGCGATAGGAAGAGGCTGCGAGCGTGCGGATCTTTGAGATTGCAATCGCAGATGCGTCCTCAAACTGCACCAGATCCTTCTGGTGGTTGTTGGTCGCGAGCTGCGGATGGTAGCACCCGAGGACGTTCATCATCACGGACAGCACCGCCATGGGATGCGACTCCCTGGGGAATCCGCGCAGTTGCTGCGTCATTCCTTCATGCAGGGGAGCATGGCGTGTCAACAGGTCGGAAAACCGGGCGCGCTGCTCGGGGGTCGGCAGATCGCCATGGATGACCAGATAGGCCGTCTCGATGAAGTTGGACCTCTCCGCAAGTTGTTCGATGGGATAACCGCGATACCGAAGGATGCCCTGCTCACCGTCGATGTATGTGATCGCGCTCTGGCAGGAACCGGTGTTGCTGAATCCTTCGTCAAACGTGATGTACCCCGTCTCCGCGCGCAGCTTGGAAATGTCCACGGCCTTCTCAGCCTCGGTCCCAACAATCACCGGCAGGCTGAGCTCAGCATCGTCAATTTTCAGGGTAGCAGATTTCGCCATATTCGTCATTAGACAGCAAAAACCGTCCGGCTTGCAAAGGAAAGTTGCCGGACTTTCCAGGCAATGCGCCGCAATTAGGGGGAATGGTCGCAACGGTTAGGAAATGTTTGCTCCCTTCGTCGTCAAACTGGCCGTTCGCCAGTTGACCCAAGTCTGCGCCTAGGCGGCCAGGTTGACAAAATTCCGGTAGATCTGCAGCCCCTTGCCCTGGCTCTTCTCGGGGTGAAACTGGGTCGCGAAAACGCTGCCACGGCTCACCGCGGCGCAAAAATCGCCACCGTAGTCACAAGCCGCCAGCGTCAGAGCGGGGTCATTCGGCACGCAGTGGTAGCTGTGAACGAAGTAGAACGCCTCCCCGTCAACGGCCAGATTCGCTGCCAGGGGCGCCTCTGGATGGAGGAAGCGGACGGTGTTCCAGCCCATGTGCGGAATCTTGAATTCTGGGGGGCGCCTGAATCGCACCACTTCGCCCGGAAAAATTCCCAGTCCCCGCACCCCGCCCTCCTCCGAACGTTCAAACAGCGCCTGCATGCCCAGGCAAACTCCGAGAAACGGTCGATCCTCCCGGATCCAGCCCGCGACGGAATCCGCCGCACCTGATGCACGGAGGGACGCCACACAGTCGCGCAGCGCGCCAACGCCTGGAAGCACAAGCCCTTCGGCTCCGCTCACTGATAGCTCCTGCGGCGTGCGCACAATCCTCACCAGACCGCCGGCAGCCTCCACCGCTTTTGTGACGCTGCGGAGGTTGCAGATTCCGGTGTCGATGACGGCAATAGTGGCGGCGGGCATGCGGGACGTTTGCTCTGTCGAACCACCAGGCGCGTTCAGGCGCGATGCAGGCTTAAAGTTTTCCCTTTGTCGAAGGAAGCCGGCCCGCCATCCGAGGATCGATCTGCGTCGCCTCATCCATTGCGCGGGAAAGCCCCTTGAAAATCGCCTCGGCCACGTGATGGGGTTCCTCGCCGTACTCGAGTTTCACATGAAGGTTGCAGGCCAGCGCATTGCTGAATGCCCGGCTGAATTCCTTGACCAGGATGAGATTGAAGTCGCGTACAAAGGCACCCGGCGCATTGACATCATAAACGAGGCAGGCCCGCCCGCTCAGGTCCACCACCACGCGGGCCAGCGATTCATCCATGGGCAGAAAAAATGAGCCGTACCGCCGTATGCCGCGCTTGTCCCCCAACGCCTGTCGAAAAGCATCTCCAAGAACGAGGCCGACATCCTCGACGGTGTGATGGTAGTCGACATCGACATCACCCTTGCAGGAGACCTCAAGGTCGAACAGCCCATGCTTGGCGAAGAGGGTGAGCATGTGATCGAAAAACGGCACGCCCGTGTCGATTTTTGAGGTTCCGCTCCCATCGACAGCCAGAGCCAGCGTGATGTCCGTTTCCGCAGTTGTGCGCTTTACGACTGATTTTCGGAGCGTGTCCATTCGAGAAGTGCTTGATCGACGATGTTCATTTCCTCGTCGGTTCCGACGCTGATGCGAAGAAAGGAACCGGTCAAGGGATGGTTCGGAAATGCGCGGACCAGAACCCTGCGAGAGAACAGGAAATCATAGACGGATCGCGCAACCTGCCTCCCGCTACCGCCGTTGCGGTCCCGAGGTTCCACAAAAATGAAATTCGTGGAGGACTCGTAGCTGAACCAGCCAAATTCCCGACTCCACTTGGTGCGGTAACGATCGCGGGTCGCGACCACCTTCCCGATCAACCGGTCATAGTAATCGCGGTCAGACAATGCCGCGATCGCGGCGGCCTGCGAGAGGCGGCTGACATTGTAGCTGTCGCGCACCCTGTCCAAGAGCTCCACCATCTCGGGACTGGCCAGTGCATATCCCACACGGATGCCAGCCAATGCATGGGCCTTGGACAATGTACGTACGACAACAAGCCGCGGATGCCGCGCCAGCAGGGGCACGGCATTTTCCTTCGCGAACGGCGCGTAGGCCTCATCCACGACGAGCACGCCCGCAAAGCGCTCCAGAATCCGCTCCAGTTCGGCGTTGGAGAAGGCGACACCCGTCGGTGCATTGGGCGAGGTCAGGAAGAACGCCCTGGCCGATGATGCGGCGATCGCCTCCACAGGCAGGTGCATCGTGCGATCAAACTCAATCGCCGTGCTCCGCCCGTCCTGGAGTCCGATCAGCACGGGATAGAGCGAATAGCTGGGAAAAGTGTAGCCGGTGTCAACGGATGGACCGCTGAAGCATCGCACCAGGAGGTTGAGAATCTCGTCCGAACCGTTGCCAACAAAGACATCCTTGGCCGTGAGGCCATGCCCGTGATAGGCCGCAATGGCCTCACGCAGGGGCTCGCTTGAGGGATTTGGATAGAGTCGCAGCGAAGCCCCATCCGCTCCAATTTCACGGCGCAGCGCTTCAACGATCGCAGGGCTCGGCGGGTAACCCGACTCATTGGTATTGAGTTTTATCCATCCCGGGCCGGTTGGCTGGAGCCCGGGTACATACCCATCCAGCCTCGCTATATGTGGCGAGACCAATGTTGAAATCATTGTCATGTTCAACGAAGCCGGCAGGCGACGGAGCGACCATGCGCGTCGAGCTGTTCCATCTGGGCGAATGCGCCCACAACTGGAGCGGCTTTCCTGAGCGCCGTCTTGTCATAGTGAACCGTGCTCGTCCGTCGCATAAAATCATCCACCCGAAGTCCGCTGAAGAATCGTCCGGCGCGTCCGGTTGGCAAAACATGGCTTGGTCCGGCGGTGAAGTCTCCAAGCGCCGTCGGTGTATAGTTGCCAAGCATCACGGCGCCTGCCGTCGTGACCTTCTGCAGCAGCGTTTTCTGCGCGGCATCCGACACCAGCAATTCAAGGTGCTCTGGAGCAACATGGTTGGCCACCTCGATCGCCTGCGAAATCGAAGACACCTCCACTCCAAGAAACCCCTGGTCCAGCACGAGTTGAATCCTTCCCACGCGAGAGAGCGACTTCACCTGAAGCCGGATCTCAGCGAGGATGCCCTCGAGAACCGGCTTGGAAGTGGCGACGAGATAGATCTTCTCGCGTCCGCTTCCGTGCTCCGCCTGTGCAAGGAGATCCGATGCGGCAAATTCGGGATCAGCGGTTTCATCAGCGATGACCATCAGCTCGCTCGGTCCGGGAAGAAGATCCACTCCAACAACTCCGAACACCTGCCGCTTCGCTTCGCAGACGTATGCGTTCCCGGGGCCGTATATCTTGTCCACGGCAGGAATCGTCACGGTGCCGAAAGCCATCGCCCCAACTGCATGCACCCCGCCAATGCGATAGACCTCCGACACACCCACCCGATGGAGCGCTGCAAGCAAGCCATCCGCGACACGACCCTCCGCGTTGGACGGCGTAAAGACGGCGATTTCCGGGCATCCCGCTATTCTGGCCAATGATGCCGTCATGAGAACCGTCGAAACCAACGGCACCTGGCCTCCAGGGACATAGAGGCCGACACGACGAATGGGATGAAAGCGTTCACCCACCATCCCGCCCTGGGGATTCTTCGCAGACCAGTCCTTCGGGCGGCTTTTCTCATGAAAGGCGACTATCGATTCGTGCGCCGCTGCAATCGCCTTGGCCTCCGCGGCTGGAAGGCGCTTGGAGGCTGCGAGGATCTCACTGTCCTTCACACGAAACAATCTCGCGGCCAATTTGGCTCCATCGAACTTCGCTGCATAATAGGCAAGTGCCTCATCGCCGCGCTGCCTGACATCCGCAAGGATGGCAGCCACCGAATCGGAAATCTCGCGAGGCACCAATGCGGTGCGGCAGAAACTGGAGAGGTCGTCGCGAAACGATTTGGCGGTGAACGAAAGTGTGCGCACAGCAGGTTCTTGGGAAAAGTACTTCCTCGTACCCTAGCCGGCGTCACCATTTGGCGGCAACGCTGAACACGCTTCCTCAATCGTGAAACTGGAGCCAGGCCTCAATTAATTGGGTCCGGCGGGAATCGGCACGACGGAAGGCACCTGGAAAAGCTCGTCTGCAAACGATTCGTTGATGGCAATCGCTGTAAATTCTATGGTTACCAGCCTGGACCTTCCATCCTCCGTCTTCGTTTGCGTGACAATCCTCTTCGGGAAACGAATGCCGCCTGTGATTATCTCTCCCTCTTCCCGGATTGTCCCGCCCTGTTCATTCTCAGTCAAAAGGAGCCTGCCGGTTGTCTGATCGAAATACCGGGTAAACACGCTCCCTGTGTCGTGAACAAAGGACAATTTGCGAGCCATGAGCCCATCCAGATCCACCAAGCCCAGGTCATCGACCCGCCCACCCTTGCGTTCCAGTCCCCGATAAAATGCAAGGTTCTCCCAGGTGTTCGCTCGCAGTCGCTTCACCTGTTCCTTCTGCATCAGGCTCATGCGCCACCGCTCAGGATTGTGCAGGTCCTCGTACCGCTGCCAGGCTTCGTAATCGTCCAGCGCCGTGATTTCCCTGCGATCCGCTGTTGTTGTGACAATTCGCTGCCGGTACGGCTTCTGGAAGATGATTTCAATCGTGGCCTTCCGATGGTCGCCGGTCGTCAGTTCACCCTGAAAGTGCACCGTCCTGACAGCCTGCAGCGCTTCCTCGGATCCGAGCCAGGCCCTGGCCTGATTCACAACCGCCTTCACGTCTGCGGTTTGACAAAATGCCGTGCACACGCCCAAGGCGGAACAAAGGAGCAACGACGCTGCACGAATGAGCCTCATGTCCTGTCAGACCCCAAATCCGATGAAAAGGTTTCGATCAACCTCATTCCCATTCAATCGTCGCCGGCGGCTTGGAACTGATGTCGAGCACCACCCGGGAAACGCCACTGACTTCATTGGTGATGCGGGACGAAATCAACTGGAGGAGATCATACGGCAGGCGGCTCCAGTCGGCCGTCATGGCATCCTTGGATTCGACCACCCGCAGTGCAATCACATCCGCATAGTTGCGTTCATCGCCGATGACACCGACCGATCGCACGGGAAGGAAAACGGCGAATGACTGCCAGACTTTCCAGTACCATCCGCTCGCCTTCATCTCCTCCTGCACGATCGCGTCAGCCTTGCGCAGGATATCGAGCCTTTCCTTCGTGATGTCACCCACAACCCTGACGCCCAATCCCGGGCCGGGAAATGGCTGCCGCCAGACCACCTCACGGGGGAGCCCAAGCGCGGTGCCGACTGCACGCACCTCGTCCTTGAAGAGTTCCCGCAGCGGCTCGAGCAGCTTGAGCTTCATGCGCTCGGGAAGTCCGCCCACGTTGTGATGCGACTTGATCAGAGCCGCGGGGTTGTCGGCGATCGCCACCGATTCGATGACGTCCGGGTACAGCGTTCCTTGGGCGAGAAATTCGGCCGCACCCACCTGCCTGAGCGATTTTTCAAAGACGTGCACGAATGTGTTGCCGATGATTTTTCGTTTCTTCTCCGGATCCACGACGCCCTTCAAGCGCCTCAAAAAAAGCGCCGATGCGTCGACAACCCGGAGATCGATCCTGAAATTGCGCTTGTACAGTCCGACCACGGCGTCGCGCTCACCCTGGCGCAGCAGTCCATTGTCCACGAAGACGCAGGTGAGCTGCCTGCCGATCGCCTTGTGAATCAATGCCGCGGCGACGGATGAATCAACCCCACCGGAGAGACCGAGAAGCACCCGCGCCTTTCCGACCCTGTTCCGGATGTCGTCAATCGCGTGTCCAATGAAATCCTTCGTCGTCCACGACTGTCCCGCACCGCAAACTTCCACGAGAAAGTTGCGGATCATGTCGGTGCCGTGCTCAGTGTGAAACACCTCGGGGTGAAACTGGATGCCGAAGAAGTTTCGTTTCCGGTCCTCAATCGCGGCGAATGAGGAGTTTTCCGTGGAACCTATCGCCATGAACCCGGGCGGCAGCGCGATGAGCTTGTCTCCATGCGAATTCCACACCTTGAGTCTGCGGGGCAGTTTCGCGAAAAGCCTTCCCGGCCTGGTGATCCGGAGGTTGCCGTGTCCGTACTCCCTGCGGTCGCCCCTGGACACCCTGCCACCGAGAAGTTTTCCCATCAACTGAATGCCGTAGCATATGCCCAGCACGGGCACGCCGGCTTGAAAGATCCGCGGATCCGGCAAAGGCGCCCGGCGTGCAAAAACGCTGCTGGGTCCACCGGAGAGGACAATGCCGATGACACCATCCGCGACCAGCGTTTCCACGGGCGTGGAAAAGTGATAGATCTTGGAGAAGACCGAGCACTCCCTGATGCGACGCGCGATGATCTGCGTGTATTGTGATCCGAAGTCGAGGACTGCAATCGTCTGGGCCATGGGAAACAAGAGCGACCCGCGGTCGCGGGATCAAGCGAGGAAGGTGTTTCGAAATCGCGAAGGTGTCGATCGCAAGCCGGGTCGAGGAAAACCGCTCAAAATCTCAGGCGAGCGTTCTCGTGGGCGCATCGAGGGCATGGAACGCGGTCGGCATCCGAGGCGGTCGCATAGAGGTGCCTGCATCGAACGCAGAAAAACACGTGTTTCCGGCGCGGCCGGTCGAATCGCGTGCGATCGCGCCGGTCGTAATACAACCACAGACCCAGATAGAGGGCGGCAACCAGACCGCAATAGACGACGACGGCACCCGTGAGGTCGAACACTGGCGCAGGTTGGCGACGGTCAGGTTTCCCGGCAACCTTTTCAGGGTGGGTGCCTCACGCTTCCACAGGAAACACGCCGGAAGACCGGCGCGTTCGTGTGCAGCGCAGCCTGGTCAGGCCTGTGCCTCGGCGGCGGGAGCCGCCTCGGCCGCAGGAGAGGATTCAGCGGGCTTGTCGGACGAAACCGCCTTCGCGCCCCTGGCGCCCCGGCGACCTTTCGACTTCTTGTACCCAGGATCGTCGGCCCTGATCAGCTCGATCAGGGCCATCTCGGCGGCATCGCCGATTCGCTGGTTCCCGAGCTTGTAAATGCGCGTATATCCACCCGCGCGACCGGCGAACTCCTTGTGCTTCTCCTTGAAAAGGACGTCGATGGCCGCTTCATCACGCACATCGCGGAGCGCGAGTCTGCGCAGGTGAAGCGCGGCGCTCTTCTCCTTGGCGACCGCGGCCTTTTTGGCCTTGGTGATGATCTTTTCGATGAATGGGCGCAGAGCCTTTGCCTTGGTCAGCGTGGTCTCGATGCGACCATGACGGATCAGGGAGGCGCCCATGTTCGACAACATGGCGGCGCGGTGTTCGCGGGTTACGCCAAGTGAGGCGCGGTGTTTATTGTGACGCATGATGCTTGTGTTTGTTCGATCCCCGATCGGCAACCCGGTCGCAGCGTGGGGCGGCAGCGGGCGGCGCGAGGATCAGAAATGATGGGAGTGATCGACAGCGCACCGGGCCGTCCGCGAATGGCGGAGCGGCGCCCGGCGGGCTCAGGCTTCCTTCTTGGTATCGAGCAGACGTTCGTCGAACTTCATGCCAAGGGAGAGGCCGAGCGCCTCCAGTTTCTCCTTGATCTCGTTGAGCGACTTCTTGCCGAAATTCCGGTACTTGAGCATCTCCTGCTCGGTCTTCATCGCCAGCTCACCAACGGTCGTGATATTGGCGTTGTTCAGGCAGTTGGCGGCGCGAACGGACAGTTCAATCTCGTTGACCGACATGTTCAGCAGCTTGCGCAGCTTGTTCTGCTCCTCGCTGACCTCCGACTGCTGGTTCTCAAATTCGTAGACCTCGTCGCTGACGCGATCGAACACATCGAGATGATGCTTGAGGATCGAGGCGGACTGCTTGAGCGCGTCATCCGGGGTGACACGGCCGTCGGTCCAGATTTCCAGGATCAGCTTGTCATAGTCGGTGATCTGGCCGACGCGCGTGTTTTCGACCGAATACTTGACCAGGCGCACGGGCGAGAACAGGGAGTCGATTGGAATGACACCGATCGCCTGCTCCTCCTTCTTGTTCTGCTCGCCGGGATAGTATCCACGGCCTGTCTTGATCTCGATTTCAGCCTCAAATGCACGCGGCTTGTCCAGCGTGCAGATCACCTGCTCGGGATTGACGATCGTGATGTTCGCATCGGCCTGGATATCCGCCGCAGTGACGGCCCCCACGCGATTGACCCGGATGAGCAGGGTGACCGGCTCCCGCTTCTGGGAAACGATCAGGATCTTCTTGAGATTCAGAACGATGTCGGTGACATCCTCAACGACGCCATCGACGCTCTGGAACTCGTGATTGACGCCGTCGATCTTTATGGAACTGATGGCCGAGCCCTCGATGGAACTCAGCAGCACACGGCGCAATGAATTGCCCACGGTGTGCCCGTAGCCGGCTTCAAACGGTTCGGCGATGAACTTTGAGTAGGTGGCGGTGGCGCCTTCCTCGATCTTGGTGAGCTTGTTCGGGAGTTCGAACTTTCCGAGGCGTTTAGGCATGGAGATGTAGAGGGACGATGATTGACGCTAAAGGGACAGGACGATTTGACCGGAGGAGAAAATGAAAAGCCGGGAAATCCGGCTGATTAGAAGCGGGAGTAGAACTCGACGATGAGTTGCTCGTTGATCGTCGTGTCCATTTCGTCGCGATTGGGCAGGCGATTCACGACGGCCTTGAACGCCTCGGCATTGAGCGTGAGCCAGCCGGGAACGTTGCGCATGCGGTTCTCCTCGAGATTGCGCGTGGCGATCTGGCGGGATGTCGGCGTATTCTTGATCTCGATCTCCTCGCCGGCGCGGACATTGTAGCTCGCGATGTCGACCTTGTGGCCGTTTACGCGGACATGGCCGTGATTGACCATCTGACGCGCGGCTGCGCGGCTCTTCGCAAATCCAAGAAGGTAGACAACGCTGTCGAGACGCGTCTCGAGGAGCTGAAGGAAACGTTCACCGGTTACGCCGCGGCCGCTCTTGGCGATTTCGAAAACACGGCGGAACTGCCGCTCAAGCAGGCCGTAGGTGTAACGAAGCTTCTGCTTCTCGTTCAGTCCGACGGCATACTCGGACATCTTGCGGCGATTCTTCGGGCCGTGCTGGCCGGGAGGAAATGGGCGGCGTTCGAAGGCTTTGGTGGCACCGAAGATCGGCTGTCCAAAGCGCCGATTCATGCGGGTGGTGGGACCGGTATAGCGAGCCATGACTGCTAGGGATGAGTTTGATTGAAAAGTTGTGGGATGAAACGGTGACCGCGAGGGCGTCGGATCAGACGCGGCGGCGCTTGGGCGGGCGGCAGCCGTTGTGCGGTATCGGCGTGACGTCGATGATCGAGGAAATTTCCAAACCAATCGCCTGGAGAGCGCGGACTGCGCTGTCGCGACCGAGTCCGGGTCCGGAAACGCGGATGACGACGTCCTTCAGTCCATGGGACATCGCATTGCGCGCGGCATCCTGGGCGACGACCTGCGCCGCGTACGCGGTGGACTTGCGGGAGCCGCGGAAATTGCACTTTCCAGCGCTCGACCAGGCGATCACCTGCCCTTTTTGGTCGGTGATGGATACAATCGTGTTATTGAAGGAGGCCAGAACATTGACGATGCCCGACGTGACGTTCTTCGAGCCTTTCGCCTTGCGAACCTTGATGGCTCCCAACTCCTCCTTGAGAAGCTCCTCGGCCGTCGGCTGTCGGGCGACTCCTCCCACAAGCTCAACCGGCTTGGCTGAGGCTGCAGACTCCGCGGCGGAAGCATCCCCCGCGGGTGCGGGGGCGCCGGCGGCGGCGTCAGCAGGCGCAGCCTTTGGCGCCTTGGGTTTCCTCTCAGCGGCGGGAGCGGCATCCGCGCTGGCGGTCGCCTTGGCGGATTTTTCTTTCTTCGGAGCAGATTTTTCTTCGGCCATGACGGAAAATTATTCTTTGGCTTTGGTGACGCCCACGGTCTTGCGCGGGCCCTTGCGGGTGCGCGCATTGGTGCTGGTGCGCTGGCCCCGCACGGGAAGGCTGCGGCGATGGCGGATACCGCGATAGCAGTTGATGGCCTGAAGGCGCTTGAGATTCGCGGCAATTTCGCGGCGAAGGTCACCTTCCACCACCCACTTGTGTTCAGTGATCACATGAAGGATGCGATTCAGGTTTTCCTCCGTGAGGTCCTGGGCACGAATATTGGGATCGATGCCGGCTTCCTTGACGATCTGGTCGGCACGGAGCGGCCCGATGCCATAAATGTAGCGCAACGAATGGCCAACTTTCTTTTTGGCCGGAATTTCAACGCCGAGAAGACGAGGCATGGTGGATTGTGTTTAGCAGTTTGGATTGAAGTTTGAAAAAAAATGATGGTGCGGCAGTCAATCAGCCGCAGGGGCGGAGGAGGCGGCTCCATGCGGCAGGGCATGGACCGTCGAATTCATGGGGACCGGAAGCGTCAGTATTTCCGGCCCATTCTCAGTCGTGAGCACCGTGTGTTCGAAATGGGCTGAAGGCGATTTGTCCGCCGTCACCACCGTCCAGCCGTCCGCAAGCATGCGGGTCTTGAAGCCACCGAGATTCACCATCGGTTCGATTGCGAGTGTCATTCCAGGCTTTATCCGGTCACGCACCTCACGGCCGAAATTCGGGATCTGAGGTTCCTCGTGCATGCTGACACCGACACCGTGACCGACCATGTCGCGAACAACTCCGAAGCCACTGGCTTCAACATGGGTCTGGACAGCCTGTGAGATGTCCGAGATGCGATTGCCGACAACGGCCGCGGCGATGCCCAGGCGAAGCGCCTCTTCGGTGACATCAAGGAGTTTCCTCAGCTCCGGCCGGACCTTTCCGACCGGTACGGTGACGGCATTGTCGCCGATGTATCCGTGGTTGGATACAACGATGTCGATGGAAACGACATCACCATCGCTTAGGATCCGCCGCAGCGAGGGTATGCCATGGACAACCTCCTCGTTAACGGAGATGCAGGTGTGCGCCGGGTACCGGCGTGATCCCACCTGATAACCGAAGCAGGCGCTCCTGGCTCCCAAGCGGGCTATCGCGTTGCGCCCGGCCTCCTCCAGATCCTGAGTGCTGATGCCCGGCCGGACCATCGCCTTCAGTTCCTGAAGGACGGTCGCCGCAATCCGGCACGATTCACGCATGTGAACGATCTGTTTTTCGGACTTGATCGGGATCATGCGGTGTGCGCTCGGCTGCCGGACTCGGCCAGCAGACCATGATTGCGATAGTGATCGACGAGACCGGAGGCGGATTCAAAAGCGTCGCCCGGGATGACGGCATCAAGGCATTCCTGGCGGGCCTCAAGCCATTCGTCAAAAACCAAAGCCTGGAGCAGCGTAGCCGGGAAGCCCCAGAGGACAAATCCCGCATCGGGTTTGCGCGACCAGAACCATTTCCGCATGATGGCGAGGATGGATGCGTCAGTCGCAGGGATCTGCGTCAACGCTGGCGGCGAAATCTCCAGCCTCAGCAATCCGGCCGGAGAGACGTGCTCAATATGATTCAAAGAACTGTCGTGTAATGCTTCGCCCGCAAGGATCGATCGATGTGAACCGAGGACCACCAGCTTGGTTTTGGCCCGTAGGTTCAAACCAGCGAAGAGGTCGGAAAGTGAAGACTTCACGACCGAAGTAAAGGCTAATTTCCGCTAAAGTGACGATAGGCCCAGATGCCCAACCCCAGCAAAAAGAGCCCCAGCATTGGGTATACGAGTTTCATGACCGCTTCTGAGCTGAGTGCGTCGCTTGTTGCACTCGATACTCCGGCGCTGCGCGCACGGATGCGTCCCTTCTTGAGGAATCCATCGTAATGGCGTTGCAACAGAAATGTCTCAACCTGGCGCATCGTGTCGAGAATGACACCCACGGTGATCAGCATGCCCGTTCCGCCAAAGAATATTGCGATGCGTTGCGGAACGTTGAGCTCGAAAAGGAGAACGTCCGGCATGACGGCTATGATGGTCAGAAAGATCGAGCCAGCCAGCGTCAGGCGCGTCATGATGAAGTCGAGGAACTGCGCCGTGGGTTCCCCAGGCCGGACCCCGGGGATGTAGCCGCCGTACTTTTTCAGGTCATCGGCAATTTGAATCGGCTTGAACATCACGGACACCCAGAAATAGCTGAAAAACAGGATCAGAAAGACCATGATCGCATAGTAGCTCCAGTGGCCGCGCAACAGATTGCTGGAAAAGTCGATCATCCAGCGCCAGTTCATCGCCGCACCGAGCTGGGCGAATATCTGCTGGGGAAAAAGCAGGATCGCACTCGCAAAGATCACCGGCATGACTCCGGAATAGTTCACCTTCAACGGGAGGAAGGAACTCTGCCCTCCCATCACCTTGTTCCCCACCACCCGCTTGGCGTACTGAACCGGAATCTTCCGCTGGCCCTGCACCACCATGACGATGCCCATGGTCACCAGCACAAACAGGGCGACCATGATGATTCCCTGCGGAAGGCCGAGACGATCGACGCCGATCGGTGCAAAAAAGAGCCGGTACGTGGCTGCAGCCGCTCCGGGAATATCCGCCAGGATGCCTATGGTGATCAGGATTGAAACGCCATTGCCAATTCCGCGCTGCGTTATCTGCTCACCCAGCCACATCAGCAGAAGCGTGCCTGCCGTCATGAAAATGACGGAGGTGATCAGGAACGATGTCTTGCTGACTATGACGATCGATCCGTACTGGTTGATGTCGTAGCCGGGAAACAGGCGTCCGGGATTCTCCAGTGCGAGAATCAGCAGCGTTCCCTGCACGACGCAGATGAGGACCGTCGCGTATCGCGTATACTGCGTCAGCTTCTGGCGTCCGACATCCCCCTCCTGCTGAAGCCGGCTCAGGCTCGGGACAACCGCGGTCATCAATTGAAACACGATCGCCGCACTGATGTAGGGCATGATCCCAAGCGCAAAGACGGCACCCTTCACGAGCGCGCCGCCGGTGAACATGTTGTACAGCCCGACCAGTGCGCTTGCCCCGCCGGTCGTCTGATCGGCGAAAAACGCCTGCAGCGGCTTGGGATCAAGTCCCGGCAGCGGAATGTGCGCACCTACGCGGGCGACAAACAGGAGGGCAAGTGTGTAGAATATCCGGGAGCGGAGCTCCGGAATCTTCAGGGAGTTGGTGAACGCTGAAAACACGGTTGGGAATCTGGAAACGCGATGGAGTTCAAACGACGCAAAAAACCGCGCAGGTATGCGCGGTTGAACCTTCGGCGTATCAGGCTACGATTGCCTGTCCGCCGGCGGCTTCGATTTTTGCCTTGGCCGACGCTGAAAACTTCGCCGCGGTCACCTTGATCGCACGGCCTATCTCACCGTCACCCAGAACTTTCAGGAAGGTCTCATCCTTGCGAATCAGTCCGCTGCGGGAAAGCACCGCTGCATCCACCTCGGTGAGCGAGGCGTCGAGCGAGGCAAGGTCACCGACATTGACAATGGCCGGTGCGACGCGGAATGCAGCCTGATTGAATCCCCTGTGCGGGAGCTTGCGGTAAAGCGGCATCTGACCGCCTTCAAATCCCGGACGGATGCTGCCACCGGAACGGGCCGTCTGACCCTTTCCTCCGCGCGTAGAGGTCTTCCCGTGGCCACCGCCTTCGCCGCAGCCGACACGTTTGCGACGATGCACGGCACCGGGGACGTTCTTGAGTTCGTGAAGTTTCATAAAGGATTCCTGGATGCGCCATTCCCGTTGCAACGGAAACGACTCGGATTGGACGAATGATTGGATGCGCGAAGATCTTCCGATCAAGCCTTGCGCAATGCTGCGATGTCATCCGACAAACGCAGTTGGCGGAGCGCCGCAACAGTCGCATTGACAACGGCGATGTGGTTCTTGGACCCCATCGATTTCGTCAGAACGTTTTTCACACCAGCCGCCTCGAGGACCGCTCGCACACCACCGCCCGCTATGAGGCCAGTGCCGGGAACCGCGGGCTTCAGCAGAACCTTGCCGCCATCAAAAGTACCGAAGACTTCGTGGGGAATGGTATCACCCTTGAGCTTCACGTTCACGAGCCGCTTTTTCGCATGTTCGGTGCTCTTGCGGATGGCATCAGGCACCTCGTTGGCCTTGCCCAGTCCGACGCCGATGTTGCCCTTCTGGTCCCCAACGACCGCAAGGGCTGAAAAGCTGAAGCGACGTCCACCCTTAACCACCTTTGCGCAGCGGTTGATGAAGACGACCTTCTCAAGCATCTCCGGCCCATCGCCCTTTGGAGCGGAGTTGTCGCGGCGATCACGCCGTGGACCCGAGCCATCCCGGCGAGGACCACGTCCGTCGCCGGGGCGGTTTGAACGTCGTGCAGCAGGGCGAACTTCGGTCGCGGGGGCGACGGGGGTTGATTCAGTGGTGGAAACAGGATCAGTGCTCATGAGCAGGGAGGTTAAAACACCAGTCCGCCTTCGCGGGCGGCTTCGGCAAAGCCCTTGACCTTGCCGTGATAGCGGGCGCCACTGCGGTCAAAAATCACAGCGGAAAGACCCGCAGACTTGGCTTTGTCGGCAAACGCCGAGCCGAGTACCTTCGCTCCGGCGAGGTTGGCCTTGATGTTTTGTTTGCGGAGAGAGGGGTCGAGGCTCGACAGAAACACGAGCGTGGCACCTGCTGAGTCGTCGATGGCCTGCGCGTAAATATGCTTGGCGCTGAATTTTACGCTCAAACGCGGACGAGCTGTGGTACCGTTGACCTTCTTCCGGATGCGCCAGCGGCGCTTTTGGAGAAGGTCGGCTTTTTGAATGGTGTTCATTGAAACAAATTAGAATTGAATGTGGCCCGTTCCGAGGAAGTAAGCGGATTCTCCCACAGGAGAACGGTTCCGGCATTCGCGTTTGGAGCTTAGGCGACGGTCTTGCCTTCCTTGCGACGGACGCGCTCGCCAACAATACGCACACCCTTGCCCTTGTAGGGCTCCGGCGGATAATAGCTGCGGATTTCCGCGGTCACGGCGCCGACGAGCTGCTTGTCAGCTCCCTCAATCTTCAGCTTGGTTTGATCCGTGATGGTGATCTTGATGCCCTCGGGAATATCGAACAAAATGGGGTGGGAATAGCCGAGGGAGAAATCGATCTGCTTTCCCTTTTGCGTGGCCTTGAAGCCGACCCCCTGAATCTCGAGCTCCTTTTCAAAGCCCACCGACACACCTTTCACCATGCCGGCGACCACGGAACGGGCCGTGCCGAACATTGCCCGGGAAAACCGGGTGTCTTCGGTGGGCTCGAAACGAACTTTCTTGTCGGAGACTGAAATCTTCACGACAGGCGCGAACGTCTTGTTCACCTTTCCCTTGGGACCTTCGACATGCACCGTGTTGCCCGGCTTGACGTCGACCTTGACCTTGTCGGGGATGGAAACGGGTAGTTTGCCAATGCGACTCATAATGTTGCGCTCCTCGGTTACCAGACGTTGCAGATCAATTCGCCACCGACCTTGTTGCGGCGGCAATCCTGGCCCTTCATAAGGCCACTGGCGGTGGACAGGATGCTGATGCCGAGTCCATTCAGGACACGGGGAATTTCGGCGTATCCGTAGTAGAGGCGGCGACCGGGCGTGGACACACGGTCAAGATTCGTGATCGCTGGCACCTCGTTCACGTACTTGAGCTTCACCACGAGCGTCTTGTGGCCCAGTTCGTCCGTGCCATCGGAATAGTCCGCAACGAAACCTTCGGCCTTCAGAATCGCGGCGATGCCCTCCTTCATCTTGGAATGAGGCGCGACGGCCTCCGCCTTCCTTGCCGCCGACGCATTGCGAAGGCGCGTTAAAAAATCGCTGATCGGATCAGTCATGGTTGGATGGATTTGGCTGGCTGCCGGATCATATCCTGCACCGCACAGGCGATGCGACCTCCGGCAAGCTAGAGAATGAGAGAATTTACCAGGATGATTTCGTGACTCCCGGGATCTTGCCCGCCAGGGCGAGTTCGCGGAACTGGATGCGCGACACCCCGAACTTGCTGATGTAGGCGCGTGGGCGGCCACTCATTGAGCAGCGATTGCGCACGCGAGTCGGGGACGAGTTGCGGGGAAGCTTCTGCAGTTTCTTCTGAGCGGCAAAGAATTCTTCGTCACTCGTGCCCGGATTGACCAGAATGGCCTTCAGTTCCGCTCGCTTGGCGGCAAACTTTGTGGAGAGCTTCTTGCGCTTTTCATTGCGCTGAATGGCGGAGGTTTTCGGCATGACAGGGAGGCGTTGAATTAAGCGGCTGCCGCCTTTGCGGCTTCTGAACGGCGGAAGGGCATGCCCAGCAGTCTGAGCAGTTCACGGCCCGCATCATCCGTTCCGGCCGAGGTTACGATCGTGATGTCCAACCCCATGGACTTTTTGACGTTCTCCACGGTGATTTCCGGGAAGATCGTGAAATCGGCTATGCCGAGGTTGTAATTTCCCCGCCCATCGAGCTTGGTTGGCACGCCACGAAAGTCACGGATCGTCGGCAAGGCAACAGCCAGCAGGCGATATAGGAATTCCCACATGCTGTCTCCCCGCAAGGTGACATACGCCCCCACCACCTGCCCCTGGCGAAGCTTGAAGTTGGCAATGGCCTTTTTGGACTTCGCGAGCACGGGTTTCTGACCGGCAATCAAGCCGAGATCCCGGGAGACATCTGTGATAAGATTCTTGTCGGCGTCCGAATCAATGCCCGTATTGAGAACGATTTTGATCAGGCGCGGAACCTGATGCTTGTTTTCATAGCCCCGGCTCTTCTTGAGCTCGGGAACCACGGTATTGACGTAGAACTGTTTGAGTGAAGGTGAGGCGCTCATGAGATGGGCCACCGGGTTTCCAAGCCGGCAGCGGATGAGTGATGATGAGATGAGAGAAAAGGATTAATTAGGCCATTGTCCGCCGTGCGGTGGCAAGAGCGTTCTGGCCAAAATCAAGTTGCAACCGTGGCTGACGTCGTCGGGCGACGCTTGCTGGCGTCATAACGCGACTTCAATTGAAGGTTCGACGCATGAATTGAACCTTCGCGCTCCGCTATGGTGCCATTCGGATGCTCCTGCGATTTCTTCAGGTGTCGCTTGATCATGGCAACACCTTCGACCCGAGCACGTTGCTTGTCGGAAACAAGCTCGAGGATCTTGCCGCTCTTGCCCTTGTGGGATCCGGCGATGACGACGACGTCGTCGCCGCGTTTGAGATGGGATTTCGACATGGTCGTGTGAGTTACAGCACCTCGGGGGCGAGCGAGATGATTTTCATGAAGTTCTTGGCGCGAAGTTCCCGGGCCACCGGTCCGAAGATGCGGGTGCCGCGCGGATTGCCATCCGCGCCGATGATGACGATCGCATTGGAATCGAATCGCAGGTAACTGCCGTCTGAGCGGCGAACTGGAGCGCGCGTGCGAACGACAACCGCCTTCGCAACCTCGCCCTTTTTCACTGTTGCATCGGTCGTGCTTTCCTTGATGTGGACCGTGACGATATCGCCAACGCCGGCCGTGGCGGTATTCTGCCCCTTGCGGGAAATGTATGCGGCCTTGCGGGCACCGGTGTTGTCGGCGACTTCTAGAATGGAGCGGAGTTGGATCATGACGTACCTCCTGGAGGTTGAGGATTCAATTGTGATCAGTCCTTTGACGCTGCGGACGCGTTGGGAACTGTCTTCTTTGTGGGCACTGCAGCGGCGACATCGGTTTCGCTGATGGCGACGGCGTCTGACGTGGCTGCCCGGGAAACGATGCTGACGATCCGCCAGCGCTTCAAGCGACTGAGCGGGCGGGTCCCCATCACCTGCACCTTGTCACCAACACGCGTGTCATTCTTCTCGTCATGAACGTGCAGCACGGTCTGACGATTGATCACCTTGTGGTAGCGCGGATGCGGCGTCTTGTAGGGAATCGTTACCTTGACAGACTTGTCGCCGGAACGGCTGGTTACTATCCCGGTGACGGTTTTTCGAGAATTGCGAGTGGACATGGCTTTAGGCGGCTTTTGCGCCCTTCCTGGCGCTGGCTGCAGTCATCAGGCGGGCGATGGTCTTCCGAAGTGAGCGAATCTCGTGGGTCTTTTCGACCTGCCCCGTGTGTTTGCGCAGGCGCATCTGAAGGAGCGCCTCGCGGGATTCGCGAAGCTTGGTCTCAATTTCAGCCGGAGTGAGTTCCTTGATTTCTTTCGCTGTCATGGCGGCGTGTTTTGATGGTTTTCTGGCAGCGGACTAGGCGGCCGCATTCTCGCGCACGATGAATCGGCAGCGGAAAGGAAGTTTCGCATCGGCCAGGCGGAAGGCCTCCTTTGCGATGCTCGCCGGAACACCGGAAAGCTCGAAAAGGACGGCGCCGGGTTTGATGATCGCGACGTAGTACTCGACCGGACCCTTGCCCTGACCCATGCGGACCTCGGCCGGTTTCTTGGTGATGGGCTTGTGAGGGAATATTCGAATCCAGAGTTTCCCTTTGCGCTTCAAGTGGCGGGAGATCGTGACGCGGGCAGCCTCGATCTGCTGGCCGGTCATGGGTCCACGGGAAAGGGACTGAAGCCCGAAGTCGCCGAAGGCAAGGGTGTTGCCGCGCTTGGCATTTCCAGCGCGGGATCCCTTCTGGGACTTGCGATATTTGGTACGGGAAGGAGCGAGAGCCATGGCTAGCTAGGTTTGTAAATTTGGAATCCTGAATTTGAGATCGAACCTCAAACGGTCGCGTCGGCTTCCTTTTTGCAGATCCAGCATTTGACGCCGATCTTGCCATAAACGGTCTGGGCTTCAGAAAACCCGTAATCGATGCTTTCACGCATGGTATGCAGGGGCACGCGTCCCTTGCGCTGCCATTCGCGACGGGCGATATCGGCGCCGCCGAGGCGGCCTGAACACTGGATGCGGATGCCCTCGGCACCAAGCGCCATCGCCATTTCAACGGCCTTCTTCATTGCGCGCCGGAAAGCGATGCGGCGTTCCAGTTGGAGAGCGACGTTCTCGGCAACGAGCTGCGCCTCGATCTCCGGCTTCTTAACCTCCTGGATGTCGAGAAGGATCTCCTTGCCGGTGAGCTTTGCCAGCTCCTCCTTGATTTTCTCCACCTCCTGGCCCTTGCGTCCGATGACGACTCCAGGACGGGCGGTGTAGATCTTTACGCGGACGCGGTTGGACGCGCGCTCGATGAAGATGCGCGGGACTGATGCCTGCTTCAGTTTCTCCATCAACTTCTGGCGGATGATCTGATCCTCGAGAAGCAGTTTGGGGAAATCCTTTTTCGTCGCAAACCAGCGGGACTGCCAGTTACGGCGTACCGCGAGGCGGAAACCTACGGGATTGGTCTTTTGGCCCATGGTGTGTGTTAGTTGGCGTCTCCGTCGGTGAGGACGATGGTAATGTGGGACATCTTCTTCCGGCGCGGCATCGCTGTGCCGCGGGCACCGGCCTTGAATCGCTTGAGCACGGGGCCCTGGTCGACAATCGCGGATTTCACGATCAACGCATCAGCCGAGAGATTGTTGTTGTTTTCCGCGTTCGCGATCGCGCTCTTCAGCGTCTTTGCGATGAGGCGGGCGCTCTTGCGCGGGATCACGCCGAGAAGGTCGACGGCGTCAGGAGCAGTGCGCCCCTGAATGGTACGGGCCACCTCGCGCACCTTCTTGGGTGACATGCGAGCGTAGCGGGTGATGGCTTGAACTTCCATGATGACAATGTGGATTCCCTCGTCCTGCGAGGGCGACAGCGGGAGTTGCGTGGAGCGGACTCCTCTGCCCTTTGTTCGATTGATGATTGAAGTTTGATTCTGCTGGTGTCAGCCGGCCGGGCTGGCGGGCGGCTCTCACCAGGAAACGGGCTTAGATTTCCTTCCGGGTCATGCCACCGTGCGCCTTGAAGACACGTGTGGGGGCAAATTCGCCAAGCTTGTGACCCACCATGTTCTCAGTCACGTAAACGGCGACAAACGCCTTTCCGTTATGAACATTGAACGTAAGCCCGACAAAGTCGGGGGTGATCGTGGATCGGCGGGACCAGGTCTGGATCGGCTTCTTGTGTGAGCCGGATTTCTGCGCTTTTTCGACTTTCTCCGAGAGGTGATAGTCTACGAAGAAGCCTTTTTTGATGGAACGGGCCATGGTAGCGAAGGTAGCTGGATTGGATTACTTCTTGTTGCGCGGCGGACGGCCGTTGTGACGAACCAGAATCTGGGAGCTCGTCGGTTTTGACCGACGGCGCGTGGGAAAGCCCTTCGCCAACTGACCCCAGGGGGACACCAAGTGCTGGCGACCGCCACCACCCTTTGACTTGCCCTGTCCACCGCCATTGGGGTGGTCAACAGGATTCATGGCCATGCCACGGACGCGCGGGCGGCGCCCAAGCCAGCGATTGCGACCGGCCTTGCCGAGCGACTCGTTGGTGTGATCGGCATTGCCGACCTCCCCGATGGTGGCCCGGCAGCGGGCATTCACCATGCGGATTTCCCCCGACGGCATCTTGAGCTGTGCGACGCCATCGTCGACCGCCACCAGCTCGATCGATGTGCCGGCAGTCCGTCCGAGCTGCGCGCCCCGGCCCGGATAGAGCTCCACGCAATGCAGCTTGGTCGCCGGCGGAATCAGTTCGAGCGGGAAGTTGTTTCCAACCAGGAAGTCGTTTGTCGTAGCCTTGCTCGCCGCGACAATGGTCGTCCCAACCTCGAGGGAGAGCGGGGCGATGATGTAACGCTTTTCCGCACCGGCATCCTGATACTGGACCAGCGCAATGTGGGCGGTGCGATTGGGATCGTATTCAAGGGCGATCACCTTGGCGGGCACGTCGAGCTTGTCGCTGCGCCGGAAGTCAATGATCCGGTAGAGCTGCTTGTGGCCGCCTCCCCGGCGGCGCGACGTGATCCGACCGTAGACATTGCGCCCGCCGGTCTTCGGCTTTGGTTCGGTGAGTGCACGCTCCGGACGCTTCTTGCTCAGGGAGGGATTCCGATTGAGCAGGGTGAAGCGCTGGGATGGTGTGAGTGGACGAAAGGGTTTCAGTGCCATGGGATGTTTCTCCTGATGGAGGTTCGCGATCAGACGAGTTCGATCTTGTCGCCGGCCTTGAGCGTCACGATGGCCTTCTTGAAATCGGAGGTCCTGCCGGGCCTGCCCGAACGGCCGCGTTTGTTCTTTCCGCTGTAGTTCTGGATGTTAACGCGGGTTACGCTGACCTTGAAAGCCTGCTCGACGGCACTCCTCACCGCGCCCTTGGTGGCATCCGGGTACACCTCGAACGTGTACTGCCCAAGATCGGAGGATGCCTTCGTGGCCTTTTCCGTCAAACGGACAACTTTGAGAATCGAATGAGAGTTCATCTTAGTTCTGAGCCCCCTTAACGCGGGCGAGGACGGCATCCATGGCCGCCGCGCTGAGGATGATTTTCTTGTAATGTGCCAGATCGAGCGTGTTGAGCTTCGAAGCCTCCTGAAGCGAAACGCGGGCCAGGTTGCGTGCGGCGCGCGCACTCTCGGGCGCAAACGGCGCATCGACGAGCAGAAGCCTGCCCTTTGGCTCGATGCGTTTGACGACCTCGCTGGCGGTCCGGGTCTTCGCCGTGGGAAACGAGACACTGTCGATGACAACGAGTTCTCCCGCCGCGGCGCGATCGTACAGGGCGCGGCTGAAGGCAAGATCCCTGACCTTGCTGTTGATCTTCTTCGAAAAGTCGCGCGGACGCGGACCAAACACCACTCCACCGCCCACCCAGAGTGGCGAGCGAATGGATCCGGCACGTGCGCGCCCGGTGCCCTTCTGTCTCCACGGCTTTTTTCCGCCTCCGGAAACCTCACCGCGGGTCTTTGTCGAACGAGTGCCCTGCCGCTGATTGGCGCGGATGGCAACTATGACTTCCTTGACGGCCTGAACACCCTTGTCTCCCTCAAAAACCGGGAGATTGGGGAAGTCCTGTTCGCGGGATGTGGTGCCGTCTGAACTGTAAACTTTCAGCTTCATTGCTATGGGATGATCGAAGGTTAGGCGCTCGCTTTCGGCTGGCCCTTGATTGCGGTGCGCACGATGACGTCATCGCCGTTGGCACCCGGAATGGCGCCTTTCACGAGAAGAATGTTCTTTTCGGGAAGCACCTTGACGATGCGCAGATTCTGAACCGTGCGGCGCTCAGTGCCCATGTGGCCGGGCATTGCCTGGTTCTTCCAGGAGCGACCGGGTGTCTGTCTCATGCCGATGGAACCGATGCGGCGATGAAACATGGACCCGTGCGAGGCCGGACCGCCGGCGACGCGCCAGCGACGAACCACTCCCTGAAAGCCCTTGCCCTTGGTGATGCCTGTCACATCGACAAACTGGCCTTCCTTGAAGGTTTCGACTGTAATGACGTCACCCTGCTTGAGGGAGGTCCTTTCCGCCAGGCGAACCTCGCCAAGGACACGCGGGGCAGAAGCAAGGCCGGCCTTCTTTGCATGACCGAGCTCGGCTTTGGATGCGTTCTTCTCCTTCTGCTGGGAGAAGCCCAGTTGGACGGCATGATAACCGTCTGCCTCCTGGGTCTTGATCTGGACCACGGCACAGGGTCCAGCTTCAACCACGGTGACGGGGACCAGGACGTTTTGGGCGTCGTAGACCTGCGTCATTCCGAGTTTTTTACCGATGAGTGTACTGATCGACATGGGCTAAGCGGTAGGTGGAAAATTTCCGTTTAAGTTGCCTACATTAGCGATTCCGGCTTGGCACCGGAGTGGCCGCTAAACTGTTGGTTGATTCTGCCGGGCGCAGATTAAACGTTGATGGTGATATCCACGCCGGAAGGCAGGTTGAGCTTCTTGAGCTCATCCACCGTCTGCGCGGTTGGTTCGATGATATCGATGAGACGCTTGTGAGTGCGAGTCTCAAACTGCTCCATCGACTTCTTGTCCACATGCGGCGAGCGGTTGACGGACAGCTTGTCGATGCGTGTGGGCAAAGGAATGGGGCCTGAGACGCGTGCGCCTGAGCGCTTGGCGGTCTCAACGATCTCAAGGGCGGACTGGTCGATGACTCGATAGTCGAAACCCTGAAGCTTGATGCGGATGCGTTGGCCTTTCATGGCAAATGATGCTGAAATTAAGTACGAGCGGGAGCCTTGACAGACGACTCCACGATCTTGGTGAGGAGCGAGTTTGGAACTTGCTCAAAATGCGACGGTGTAATGGACGCGCTCGCCCGACCCTTGGAGAGGGAACGGATGTCGGTGACGTAACCAAAGAGGGATTCGAGCGGCACATTCGCGGATACGATGCAGGCACCGTTCTTGTTTTCCATGCCCTGAATCTGACCGCGGCGGCGATTGATGTCGCCCATCAGGTCTCCCTGGTATTCATCCGGCGTCGTCAGTTCGACACCCATGATCGGCTCGAGAAGGATCGGCTTGGCCTGCCTCATCGCCTCCTTGAAGGCAAAGATGCCGGCCATCTTGAATGCCAGCTCGGAAGAATCGACCTCGTGGAACGAACCGTCGATGATGCGAACAATGACGTCGACGACCGGGTAGCCGGCGACAACACCATTGTTTGCGCCCTCGAGAATGCCTTCGGTCGACGGCTTGATGAATTCCTTCGGGATAACGCCGCCAACGATCTCGTTGACGACCTCGACACCCTTGCCCTTTTCGTTGGGCTCAATCTTCACGACGACATGGCCATACTGTCCCTTGCCGCCGGATTGACGGATGAACTTCCCTTCGCCCTGCGCCGGAACCGTGACAGTCTCGCGATAGGCGATCTGCGGCTTTCCAACGGTCGCCTCGACCTTGAACTCGCGCTTCATTCGGTCGACGATGATTTCAAGGTGAAGTTCACCCATGCCCGCAAGGATGGTCTGACCCGTGTCGGTATCGGTCTTTACTCTAAGCGTCGGGTCCTCGGCCACCAGCCGCTGAAGCGCTGTGCCAAGCTTCTCCTGGTCACTCTTCGAGTTCGGCTCGATTGACATCGCGATGACGGGCTCCGGGAACGACGGCGGCTCAAGCCGGATGTCGTAGTCCTCATCGCAAAGCGTATCGCCGGTGATGACATCTTTCACGCCCACGAGCGCGCAGATGTCGCCAGAATAGGCGGCATCGATTTCCTCGCGATCCATCGCGCGCATGAGCACAAGTCTGGAGACTCGCTCGGAGCGGCGGGTGCGTGGATTGTAGAGGGACATGCCCTTGGTGACCTTTCCGGTGTAAACACGGTAGAACACGAGCTTGCCGACAAAGGGATCGGTCCAGAGTTTGAACGCGAGACCAGCCAGCTTGCCCTTGTCGTCGACAGTCGCCTCGACCTCGTTGCCATCGCTGTCCTGACCCTTCATCGGTGGAACATCGATCGGGTCCGGCAGGTAGTTGACGACGCAATCGAGCAGGCGCTGGATGCCCTTTTTCTTGAAGGCAGAACCGGGGACGACACCCGTAAACTTCATCGAGCAGGTTGCCCTGCGAACGGCAATGATGAGCTCTTCGGTCTCGATCTCCTGTCCTTCTAGATACTTGGAGGCAATGACGTCGTCGAAATCGGAAACCGCCTCGATCAGGCGCTCGCGGTACTTTTTCGCCTCGTCCGCATATTCAGCGGGAATGGGCGAAGTGACCGGAACCATGCCAAGCTCGTCGGTTGTGTCGGCAAACACGTACGCCAGGTTCTGCACGAGATCGATGACCCCGTTGAAATTTTCCTCCTTGCCGATGGGAATATAGAGGGGATGTGCGTTGGCCTTCAGCTTCTCGCGCATCTCGTCGATGGCCCGGAAAAAATTCGCGCCGGTGCGATCCATCTTGTTGACGAATGCAATTCGCGGGACGCCGTACTTGTTGGCCTGGCGCCAGACAGTCTCGGACTGCGGCTGCACGCCGGCGACCGCGCAGAAAACCGCAATCGCGCCGTCGAGCACACGCATGGAGCGCTCCACCTCTGCGGTGAAATCGACGTGACCGGGGGTATCGATGATATTGATGCGCTGCTTGATTCCCTTCCAGGGACCGTAGGAGGCGTTCCAGGCGCACGAAATGGCTGCAGCAGTGATCGTGATGCCGCGCTCGCGCTCCTGCTCCATCCAGTCGGTCACCGCGGTGCCTTCATGCACCTCGCCCATCTTGTGGACCGCGCCGGAATAAAAGAGGATGCGCTCGCTCGTGGTGGTCTTGCCGGCATCAATGTGGGCGGCGATGCCGATATTGCGCGTCCACTCCAGCGGGAAGGACCGCTCGCGTGCGTTGGCAGGTGAAACCTTGTTCTTGTCGGTGACGACACCGATGCTGATCTGCGATGACATGCTCTTGGTCCTTACCACCTCAGGTGGGCAAACGCTCGGTTGGCCTGGGCCATCTTGTGCGTGTCTTCCTTCTTCTTCACAACCGAACCCGTGTTGTTGTAGGCGTCGACGATCTCGGCCGCCAGGGCATCGCGCATCGGCACACCCTTGCGTGTCCCGGCAGCGGATACCAGCCAGCGCAGGGCAAGGCTCTCCTGGCGTTCGAACGAAATTTCGATGGGCACCTGATAGGTCGCTCCACCGACCCGGCGGCTCTTGACCTCGAGACGCGGGCGGGCGTTCTCCATGGCGCCGATCAGCAGATCGACGGGATCACCCTTCTCAAGCTTCTCGGAAACCTTCTCAAAGGCACCGTAAACAATGCGCTCAGCGAGATTCTTCTTCCCGCTTTTCATGATGACATTGACGAGGTGCGCAACCAAGGGGCTCTTGTAGCGAATGTCCGGCTCAATGCCGCGCTTATCTGCTCTGTGACGACGTGACATGGTCTAAATTCTCCTTGTCGGGGTTATTTCTTCGCCGCCTTCGGGCGTTTCACACCATACTTTGAGCGACTCCGACGGCGTTTCTCGACACCCGTCGCATCAAGCGTTCCGCGAACAATATGGTAGCGCACACCAGGCAAATCCTTCACGCGGCCGCCGCGAATCAGCACAATCGAGTGCTCCTGCAGATTGTGCCCCTCGTCCGGGATGTAAGAAATCACCTCGTTGCCATTGGTAAGCCGGACCTTGGCCACCTTGCGGATGGCCGAATTGGGCTTCTTCGGAGTGCGGGTCATAACCTGCACACAAACACCGCGACGGAAAGGATTCCCATCCAGGGCCGGCGACTTGGACTTCACACGGATGTTCCGGCGGCCTTTGCGCACGAGTTGGTTGATGGTCGGCATACTAGATTGATGGTCTCGGAAATGGCGAAAAGACGCGGAACGTACCAACGCGGACAGATGCGGCAAGAAGAATCTAAAAGAAACTCTCGCTCCCTCTGAAAATTGGCCGAATCACCTCAAAAAAGCACCTTGGCGAATCCATCAAAAACATCAATGTCGGCGGGGGGTATTCCCTGCCCTCCATTGGAGACTCAAGCTTCCATTCGTCTCCATGGCGCGGCCAGCGTCGCAATCACAGTCAATAAGAAAATCGCCCGGTCTCGAAAGACCGGGCGAATAATAGCCCGGAGCTAGGCTCAACAGGCTATTTTGGCGGGAGGGATGTAAAGTAGAGTGCCGATACCGGAAACTCGCAAGACCTAATTTCGCCGTTTCTCGATTGAAAGTAACAAAAAACCGCAACCCAAATGGGTTGCGGTTAGAGAGTTAGCACTCAGCAATCAGGATCAGGCTGAAGTCGCTGCGGGCGCGGCCACCGCTTCTTCCAAAACTGCAGCCGGGCTTTCGGTGGAGACAGACTCCTCGCCGAATGGGAGGCTGATACGGAGTTGCTTGTAGGTAGGCAACCCTGTGCCAGCAGGAATCAGGTGACCCATGATGACGTTTTCCTTGAAGCCCTTCAACATGTCGACCTTCCCCAGCGTCGAAGCGTCCGTTAGGACCCTCGTCGTTTCTTGGAACGATGCCGCTGAAATGAAGGATTCCGTTTCAAGCGAAGCCTTGGTGATGCCAAGCAGGATTGGCTCAGCCTCGGCTGGCTTTCCGCCGGCCTCCTCGATCCGCCTGTTGTTGGCTAGGAACGCAGCCCGATCCACCTGTTCGCCCCAGAAGTATTCGCTGTCACCGGGATCGGTTATGCGAACCTTTCTCAACATCTGGCGAATGATGATCTCGATGTGCTTGTCGTTGATGGTCACACCCTGCAACCGATAGACACCCTGAACCTGTGCGATTAGAAAATCGTACAATGCACTGGGTCCGAGGATTTCAAGGATCTCGTGCGGATCAGCAGAGCCTTCAGTCAGGTGCTGCCCCTTGTGAACAACATCGCCGGGCTGCACGATGATCTGTTTGCCCGTCTGAATAAGGTGCTCTTCTTCCTGAGCGGTTTCATCATTCTTGACGACGAGCTTGCGCTTGCCGCGAACGGTTCCCTCGAAGGAAACGATGCCATCGATGCGCGCCATCTCGGCGGCATCCTTGGGGCGTCGCGCCTCGAAGAGTTCCGCAACTCGTGGCAGACCACCGGTGATATCCTTGGTCTTGGATGCCTGGCGCGGCGTCTTGGCAAGGAGTGCACCGGGAGCGATGACATCAGCCTCGTTCACCACGATCTGCGCGCCAACCGGAATGGAATAGGCGGCCAGCGGGCGATTGGAACCATCCCTGACTTCAATCTGGGGATTGAGGTCCTCCTTGTGTTCGATGACCACGGTGGCAATGCGACCGGACGATTCGTCAAGTTCGCGCTTTACCGTGACGCCTGGAATCATGTCCTTGAACACCAGCGTGCCTCCCTTTTCGGAAAGCACAGGCACGTTGTATGGATCCCATTGTGCCAGCAGGGCTCCTTTTTCAATTTCCTCGCCATCTCCAACATGGAGGAAGGATCCCACAACGATATTGTGCGATTCCAGCTCCTTCTGGTCGGAGTCCAACAGGACGATCGAGCCCGTCTTGTTGAGCACGATGTTGCCTCCGTCAGCGGTCTGCACCAGGCGCAGGCCACGATACTTGATGATGCCAGCCGACCGGACGCGGATTTCGGGAGTCTTGAATCCGCCTGACGCAACGCCGCCAATATGGAACGTACGCATCGTGAGCTGGGTTCCCGGCTCGCCGATGGACTGCGCCGCGATGATCCCGACAGAGTCGCCGATCTTCGCCATGCGATTCGTCGCGGGATTGATGCCGTAGCTGCGTGCATCGATGCCATGAGGGCTGATCGACGTCAGCGGGGACATGACCTTCACCCGCTCGATTCCTGACTCGACGATGGCTGTTGCAAGTTCCTCGGTGATGAGTTCGCCGGATCCAATCAGTCGCTCCGCTGGATTCAATGGATTGAAGACATCGTCGCTGGAGCAGCGACCCACTATGCGTTCGCGCAGACCAACCATTTCATCGTCACCCTCATAGATGGCTTTCTTCCAGATGCCGTCCCGCGATCCGGAATCGTCCTCGGCGATGATGACATCCATCGCGACATCACACAGCTTGCGTGTCATGTAGCCCGCGTCGGCGGTCTTCAGTGCCGTGTCCGCCAGGCCCTTGCGCGCACCGTGCGTGGAGATGAAATACTCAAGAACCGTCAGGCCTTCGCGGAACGAGGACAGAATCGGGCGTTCAATGATTTCTCCCGACGGCTTGGCCATGAGTCCGCGCGTGCCGCAGAGCTGGCGGACCTGCTGCTTGTTTCCGCGGGCACCGGAATCCATCATGATGTAGACGGGATTCACCTCGTTGCGCCCCTCGTTGCTTTCAAGCTTGGAGAACACCGCCTTGGCAATCCTGTCGGTCGCACCGGTCCAGATGTCGACGACCTTGTTGTAGCGTTCGCCATCGGTGATGATGCCCTTGTTGAACTGGCCTTCGACTTCCGAGATCTTCCTGCGGGAATCCGCCACGATCTCCCGCTTGTCCTCCGGGATGATCATGTCGTCGATTCCAATCGAGATGCCGGCCTGAAAGGCGGTCTGGAAGCCGAGTTCCTTGAGTCGGTCAAGCATGTCGACCGTGACACTGTTGCCGGCCACCTTGTAGGTGTTCAGAATCAAATCGCCCAGCTTGCTCTTGGGCACCGGGAAATTGACAAAGCCTAGTCCGGCCGGCCAGAGCTGGTTGAAGATGACGCGTCCGACTGTCGTACGAAGAACCTTCTTATCAGAATTTCCATACACGGTCTCGCGGCCGAAGTCCGGATTTGGAATGTCGACCCAGTCATGCACACGAAGCGCGCCATCGGCCTTTGCGTAAAGGACCTCCTGCAGACCGCTGAGAAGGGGCGTGCGCTGCTCCTTGGTCGGCTTCCTGCGGGGTTCGATCGTCAGGTAATACGCTCCCAGGACGATGTCCTGTGACGGCGTGAGAATTGGTTTACCGGACGATGGCGAGAAGATGTTGTTCGTCGACATCATCAGGAGCTTGCACTCGAGCACGGCTTCCAGCGAAAGCGGCACATGCACCGCCATCTGGTCGCCGTCGAAGTCCGCATTGTAGGCGGTGCAGACAAGCGGGTGCACACGGATGGCCTCGCCCTCAATCAGGACGGGCTCGAAGGCCTGGATCGACAGACGGTGCAGGGTTGGTGCGCGGTTGAGCAACACGGGATGCCCCTTGGTAACCTCCTCAAGGATGTCCCAGACCTCCGGCGACTTCTTCTCAATCATCTTGCGGGCGCCACGCACCGTGTGGACAAAGCCGAGTTCCTTGAGGCGCCGGATGATGAACGGCTCAAAAAGGACAAGCGCCATCTTCTTGGGAAGGCCGCATTGGTTCAGCTTGAGCTCCGGTCCGATGACGATGACGGAACGGCCCGAATAGTCGACGCGCTTGCCAAGAAGGTTCTGGCGGAAACGCCCCTGCTTGCCCTTGAGCATGTCGGAAAGCGACTTGAGCGGACGATTGCCCGCACCCGTCACCGGCCGGCCATGACGGCCATTGTCAAAGAGGGCATCCGCGGCCTCCTGCAGCATGCGCTTTTCGTTGTGAATGATCACATCGGGCGTCTTGAGCTGCATGAGATTCCGCAGACGGTTGTTGCGGTTGATCACACGGCGGTAGAGATCGTTGAGATCGGACGTCGCAAAACGGCCGCCCTCAAGCGGAACAAGCGGGCGCAGGTCGGGAGGAATCACCGGCAGCACCTCCAGAACCATCCATTCCGGGCGTGACTTGGAGTGGATGAATCCCTGGATGACCTTGAGGCGCTTTGACAGCTTCTTCTTGATCTGCTTCGAACGGGTCGCGCGCATCTGCTCCTGGAGTTCAGCCACCGTGGCCGGCAAATCCATTCCCTTCAGCGCCTCGCGCACCGCCTCGGCACCCATCTTGGCGACAAATGAATCGTCGCCGTATTCATCGAGCGCCTGGCGATATTCCGTGTCGGTGAGCAGCTGTTTGTGCTCGAGCGGGGTCTTGCCCGGGTCAATCACCATGAAATTCTCATAGTAAATGACGCGCTCCAGGGAGCGGGCGGTCATGTCGAGCAGCAGGCCAAGACGGCTTGGCATGCTCTTCAGGAACCAGATGTGGGCGACGGGAACCGCCAGTTCGATGTGGCCCATGCGCTCGCGCCGGACGCGGGCGATGGTCACTTCGACGCCGCAGCGGTCACAAACCACATCCTTGTACTTGATGCGCTTGTACTTTCCGCAGGCGCACTCGTAGTCGCGAACCGGACCGAAGATCTTCTGGCAGAAAAGCCCACCCGGCTCGGGCTTGAATGTGCGGTAATTGATCGTTTCGGGATTCTTGACCTCTCCCTTCGACCATGCGCGGATTGTTTCCGGAGAGGCGACGGTGATTGAAACACAGTCGAACTGATTCTCGTCGAGACCGAGCGCAGAACGAACCTCGTCGCGGCTGGAGGCGGCGGTTTCAGCTGGTTGGATGCTCATTTGATTTTCCCTTGAATTTGATTAAATGGAATGGATTGCACGAAGGACTCGTGCGTATCAGGCGCCCAGACCCAGCGCATCCCGCTTTGCGAGCTTGATGTCGAGGCCCAGTGACTGGATTTCCTTGATGAGGACGTTGAAGGACTCGGGTGTGCCGGCCACCAGGGTGTTATCGCCCTTGACGAGTGACTCGTAGATCTTGGTGCGGCCCTGCACGTCGTCAGATTTGACGGTGAGCAGTTCCTGAAGCGTGTGGGCGGCTCCATAGGCCTCGAGCGCCCAGACCTCCATTTCGCCGAATCGCTGGCCGCCGTACTGCGCCTTGCCGCCAAGCGGCTGCTGCGTGACGAGTGAGTAGGGCCCGACCGCACGCGCATGGATCTTGTGGGACACAAGGTGGTTGAGCTTCATCATGTAGATGT